>CAUZOB010000061.1:0-23567 GCA_963581185.1 Planctomycetota bacterium
TGGGGGGAGCGATATCTCCACTGATATTCAGCACGCTCCTGATCGGCACGCTCGCCATGTCATGGCGCGGGGCGCTGATCGTGATGTCAGTCATGGGCCTGCTGTTCGCACTCGTTTTCTGGTACTTCTTCCGCAATTCGCCCGAAGAAGACCCAGACGTCAATGAAGCCGAGCTGGAGCTGATTCGGGAAGGTGACGAAACCACTGAGGACACAGGACAGAACGTGCTTCGATTTGGCCAGGCCATTCGTAACCGGCACATGCTGGCTTTCATCATCCAGCAATTCATGAACGCCGGCGCCGATTTCATCTATATCACCCTGATGGCAACTTACTTTTATGACCTCGGTTTTGATCCGATTGCGATTGGTATCCTTGCCAGCCTGCCACTGTTCGGTGGCGCACTTGGTGGCATCGTCGGCGGGGTACTGAACGACAGCTTGATCCGTCGGACCGGCAACCGACGCTGGTCTCGAACGGCGGTTGGCTTTACCGGCAAGTTCATTGCGGCGGGGGTGATGCTGATCGCCATCCAGCAGACAAACGGCGTGATGGCCGGTATCGCCTTTTTCGTTGTCAAGTTTTTCACCGACTGGAGCCAACCAACGGTCTGGGCAACCTGTACCGATATGGGGGGACGGTATTCCGCCTCGGTCTTCAGCATCATCAACACCGCCGGAGGCGTCGGGGGGATGGTCATGATCCTTGCCGCCGGCCCGATCCTCGACGGCTTTACTGACGTCACGGCCGCTTATGACAATACCGAGATGATTCAGCGGGACTACGTAACAGCAGCCACGGTTGCTGCCAGCGGAGGAACCGTGATGTCCATGAATTCCGGACCGATGATGGGCCTGGCAACCGTGAATGCAATCGCCGCCCATGGACCAGTGCGCAAGCTGACAAACTACAAGCCGCTGTTCCTGATAGTCGCGGCCATGTATCTGCTGAGTGCCCTCAGCTGGTTCTTCATCGACTGTACTACCCGCCTCGACAAGTCCGATGAAGAGCAACACGAGGCTGGGGGCAGTGGTTAGGGGTGGCCCGGGTCCTCTAGCTGTTGGCGGAAGTTCGCACGGGTGCCAACTGGGCCTGCTGCTGCAACTCGCGCCACTGGTCCGAGCCGTCGTCCTCGATCAACTTCATGTCGACGCCCTTGACGAAGGCCGGCAGATCTCCTGCCCGCCAGGTATCCCACATCTGCTGGGCATGCGTGAAATAGGTCCTGTCGCCACTCGGCCAGGAGACCTCGATCAGCAGGCCTGGATGTGGATACGGCTTCTCCATCGGCTCGATCCGGTACTTCTCAATCACATCCCAGTCGATCGTGACGCCAATCCCGGGTCGGTCCGGGATTTCAACCATCCCATTGGAAACGACCCACGGCTCTTTCACATACTGTTCCTCGAACATGTGGTTACAGTGGATCGCCGGCCAGCGGGCATGGGAAAGTGATGCCTGCAGATGCAGGCAATAATTGGCGGCCAGGTTGGTTCCCACCCATTGCAACCAGAACGGCTTGTTGAACTCCTCACAAATGCGGCCTTTCTCGTGGGCATTGGCAGCACCGCCGTCCATCACAAATCCATCGCAGATGTCCTGGGATAGCTGAGTCCGAAAAGCCGGGCGATCGGTGTGATGAGCAATCGGCACGGCAAGGTGTGAGCGCAGGTGAGCGTTGCCTTCCACATCCTCCTGCTGGATGGGACTCTCCCAGATCGCCACCTTCTCGTACTTCTCCAGTCGCTTGCAGAGTGTCTTGGCTACGCTGGGATCGTTGCCAAAGTCGTTGAAGTCCATGTCGATCAGGAAATAATCGGGAATCGCGTCACTCAGTCTCTGCACCTGGTCTTCGAGGTCAAACCAGGGCCGGGCCTTGGTCTTGAAAGTTGTATAGCCTGCCTCGGCTGCCTGCTCGCATTCCAGGATCCAGTCTTCCACCGGCATATCGATAGCCCACCAGCCAACGTGGGCATGCGTGCGTCGCCTGGTTCCCATCAGGGCCCAGGCCGGCGTCTCCAGCAGCTGACCGACGGCATCGAAAATCGCCATCTGCAGTCCGGCCCCCAGTGTGTCGTCCCACATGATGGTTACCGGATCAGCACCCTCGGCACGCTCGACAGCTTCGTCCGTCACCTCGCCCCAGGTGTAGTAAGGCATAGTCTCGCCGACACCGACCTGGCCGGTATCCAGTTCCACTCGGCAGACTTCAAACAGTCGCCAGTGAGCGATCTCGCGCACCATGTTCCGCCAGGGGGTTTCCTTGAGTGGCATTTCCACCCAGGTTCTTTCAATGGAAGCAATTCGAGGCATGGTGCTGTACTCACTCCGGAAACAGGTTCTAATATCGCGGCACGGCAGTCCGCTCGCTTTGGCCTGCATGGTACTTCCTGTCACACCGGGACGGTAGTTGATGCCGACAACGATCAAGAAAATCCGCTGCCTGATGACAGCACCCGCCGGTATTCGGCTGGTTGTCGTCAAGCTTGAGACCAGCCAGCCGGGTCTCTACGGGCTGGGCTGCGCCACCTTCACACAGCGGCCGCTGGCTGTGGTCGCAGCGGTTGAACATTACCTGGATCCCTTTCTGCGAGGCCGCAACGTCTCGGAAATCGAGGACATTCAGCTGGCGTCCCAGCTCAGCTCCTACTGGCGACAGGGACCCGTCCTCAACAACGCCCTCTCCGGTGTCGACATGGCCCTCTGGGACATCAAGGGAAAACAGGCCGGCATGCCGGTGCATGACCTTGTCGGCGGCAAGTGCCGGCAGGCCGCGGATGTCTATCTGCATGCCAGCGGCAATACGATCGATGAGACGATCCAGCAGGCGCGGGAGTGGATCGACCAGGGCATTCGGTATGTGCGATTGCAATCCGCCGTCGCGGGTCAGGCAAGTTATGGCACCAGGTCGGATTTGCAGACCCACCAGGATGTAGACGGACCCTGCTCGCCGCTCAACATATTCGAGCCGGAAGATTATGCGCGCCAGGCGGTTGAGCTGTTCCGAGTTGCCCGGGAAGAACTTGGAGACGAGATTGAGCTGCTGCATGACATTCACGAACGTGTGCCAGCGTCGCTGGCAGTTCAGCTGGCGTGCCAGCTCGAGCCGTATCGACTTTTCTTTCTCGAGGATGCCCTGCCGCCAGAGGAAAACGACCATTTCCGCTTGATCCGCCAGCATAGTTCCATCCCGATCGCCATGGGTGAACTGTATACCAACGTGCAGGAGTACCTGCCGCTGATTCGCCAGCGGCTGATCGACTTTATCCGCGTCCACCTGTCCATGATCGGCGGCTTCACCCCTGCCAGGAAGCTGGCAACGCTGTGCGAGTTTTTCGGCGTGCGGACCGCCTGGCACGGGCCCGGGGACACCTCCCCCGTCGGGTTTGCAGCCAACCTGGCGCTGGACCTGGTCAGCCCCAACTTTGGTATCCAGGAATTCACCCCCTACAACGATGCCACACTGGAGGTCTTTCCCGGTTGCCATCAACTCAGGGATGGCGCGCTATGGCCCAACGATCAACCAGGCTGGGGCCTCGACATAGATGAAGAAAAGGCGGCTCAGCACCCATTCCCGGACCACCCTTTCAACGGCGCCTGGCCGGCCATTCGACGCCGCGATGGGAGTATCGTGCGGCCATGACAGAGTTACCTTGCCGCCTCCAGTTCGTCCTTCCCTGCGGAGTTTTATGATGATCGCTTGCCCCAAACGACTCCTGCTCGTGCTGTTATGGTCTTTGGCCAGCACGGCCGCTGCCCAGACACCGCTGACCGACAGCGTGGAAAAGCTGGTTGTCGACGAGATGGACCGCCAGCAGGTGGTCGGAGTTGCCGTGGCCTTGATCCAGGATGGCAAGCTGAGTTACCAGCGGGGATTCGGCTATGCCGACCGGGAACGGCTGATTCCCGTCGATACGAACACGATGTTCCGCTGGGCCTCAATCTCCAAGACACTGACCGCCATCACGGCACTGCAGTTGCAGCAGGAGGGCAAGCTCGACCTGGATGCCGACATTCGCAGCCTGGTCCCAAGCTTTCCAGCCCAGACTTTCGCTGGCATGGACGTTGTTGTCACGCCTCGCCAGCTGCTCTGTCACCAGGCTGGCATTGTGCATTACACCAACGGTGAGGTGATTGCCAGGCAACGACAGTACCTGCGCGACAATCCATTTCGAAATGTTCGGCATGCGGTTGATGGCTTCAGTAGATCACCACTGGTGCATGCACCAGGAACCGCCTATTCCTACACAACGCGCGGTTACATTCTGCTTAGTGCCGCCGTTCAACAGGTTGGCGGCAGTCCGTTTGCCAGCCAGGTCCAGCGACGCATCGCTCGACCCGCTGGAATGAGGACACTTCAGCCGGACTACCAGTGGAAGGAGATCCCCAACCGGGCTGTCGGTTACAGGATAGTTGAGGAGAAAATCGTTCCCTCGTCCGACACCGATGTGAGTTGGAAGCTGGGTGGTGGCGGGTTCATTTCAACAATCGGTGACCTGGCTCGATACGCTGCCGCGCTCATCAATGGCAGGCTGGTTTCCGCTCAGACCGAGAAGGCGATGTGGACCGCTCAATCGACAGCGGACGGAAACGCGACGAACTATGGCCTCGGCTTCCAGCTGTTCAATGCCGAGAATCCACGAGTTCTCGGCCACGGTGGAGCGCAGGAAAAGACCAAGACCGTGATGATCCTGCTACCGGAACAGGACAGTGGCGTGGTGGTGATGTCCAACAGCGAGTATGCAAACCCGGCTCGCTTCGCCGGTGTCCTGATACCGCTGCTGAATGGCGAATAGCGACCGGATCGTCTTTAAACTACTTGCCAGGCTGATAAATCCACCGTGGTCGATAATGTGGTGCGCCCTCCAGCGGACGGAACGTCTCATCCTTTCGCCCAGGAAAGAAATCGAATGTCTGCTGGTAGGTTTCGGCCAGCTCCTTGGGGAACCACTCCGGCACGCTCATCAGGATGGCCGCATAGCGGCGCTCGGCAAGTGCCTGCTCATACTGGGCCTGCAGTTTTTTCCAGTGCAGCTGGTCGGATGCGCGCTGAACGTCTGACATCGCCATGTGATGCGCTGCTGACTCTTTCCCCGCCATCCGTGCCAGGTATCCGTGATAGGGAACAAGTACCTCGCCATCCAGCTGCCGCAATCGCTCGACGATCCGGTCGCCAGCTGCTTGGTCCTCAGCCGAGGGGATATGGGCCAGCGGGTTGTAGAGCAGGAAAGCCAGCTGGACACAGGCAGCGACTGAAACCACCGTCGTCCAGGCCCGTTCGCGTTGCCTGGTCATCGACAGCCCGAGCCCGGCCAGCAGGCTTACGGCCAGGTACGCGGGCATCAAGACGTTGGCATATCCGCCATTATGCAGCCGCGAAAACCAGCTGGCGCCCAGCCAGCCGACCAGCATGGCCAGGTAAAAGCCACTGCGATAACGCTGCCCTGACTGCTCCTTTTCACGCCACATTCGCAGCAGACCCCAGCCGCTCAGCAGCAGCAGGACTGGCACCAGCATCAGCAGATCGGCCAGCCAAAAGCCGACGACGAATTCACTTGCCAACCCGTGCTGGCGTGGCAGGTCGAAAACATAGTACTTGTACCAGCCGCCCGTCAGCACGTAGCAGGCAACCGTGGTCGCGACCAGCACGGCTGTAAAGGCCAGCAGGCAGGCGATACCCTGGCGACGGCGTGTGATCAGCTCCCAGCCGATGACCGGCAGAACGGCTACCAACACGGTCTGCTTGGTAAAGAAACCGAGTCCCAACAGCAGGCCCGCCAGCGTAGCCCCGCGCTGCCTGCTGGAGTGTTTGAGTAACAGGCAACCGGCCAGCAGCAGGAAGATCATCAGGCTATCGACGCGGCCAAGATCAAACCACGCTCCCGACAGCTCAAACATGGCAGCATAGAAACCGCAGCCGATCAGTCCGCCTGCTGCCGTGCCACCCTCCGCCCGAATGGCACGATAGACCAGCACGAATGTTCCCAACGTTGCCAGCAGCGAGACCAGTCGGAGCGGGAAGAAGCCATCACCCAGCAGGAATGCAATCGGAGCTACCAGGAGATAGTAAAAGGGCGTGTAGATGAACGGAATGAAATCGATGGACGGTTCAGCGTAGAGCGGATCACCGCTGAGTAGCTGCTGGACATGCTGCAGCGAACCACCTTCCATCCACTCCAGCTCATAGGGATAGCTGATCCGGCCGACCGCTACGACCAGCAAGGCGAGCAGGAAGAAGGCAGCCAGGAAGAGCAGCAGGCGGTAGATCCACGCCGGCAATTTCTGGCGCATCGAATTGTTCTGGCCGTGTCGCAACTCAGAACAAGCCAGTAATCGGCTCGCCGTGATAAACCTGGTGGGGCCGGTTGAACTTGTCGTACCAGGCCACCGTGGGTGGCAGGCCAAGTGACTTGTAGATCGTGGCAGCCAGGTTTTCCGGTGTCTGTGGATCGGCTACGGGGTAACCGCCGATGCGGTCCGAGGCACCGATCACGTTGCCACCTTTGACGCCGCCACCAGCCAGGAAAACCGACTGAACAGCGCCCCAGTGATCTCGACCGGGCAGTCCCGATTTGGCGCCCTTGAAGGTGAACACCTTGGGAGTCCGACCGAATTCACCAGCCATCACGATCAAGGTGTCATCAAGCATGCCACGGTCATCAAGGTCTTCAATCAATGCTGACACGGCCCGATCGGTTGGTGGCAGCAGGTAGTTCTTGAGGTTTCCAAAGGCTGCCTCGTGGGTATCCCATGACTCGTCATTGCCGAGATTGACCTGCACCATGGAAACGCCTGCCTCGACCAGTTGTCGTGCCATCAGCAGAGACCAGCCGAACGAGTTGCGGCCATAACGATCCTGCAGCTTGTCATCTGCGGAGTGTATATCGAGTGCCTTCTGGGCACCCTCGCCGGTCAACATCTCAACAGCCTGTTGGCGAAAACGATCGAAGTCTTCAATACTGGCTGCTTTATCAAGCTGCTTTCGCTGTCCACCGAGTTGCTGCAGTAGGCCAAGTCGACCCTCAAGCCGGCCTTCCAGCATCCCCTCCGGCAGTTCCAGTCGCGGAGCTTCGAATTTATAGCCTTCCGGATTGTTCGGTCCTTCCCAGCGCTGGAATCCGTATTCTGGAAAAGCACCATGGATATATTCGCTGGTGCGGAACTGGCTGGCCTCGATAAACCAGGGGTCGAAATCGGGACCCATCACTCCAGCAAACTGGCCCGGAATGGTCCGTCCTGAGACGTGGATCAGTTTCTCTGGCAATACGGCAGCGGGTGGGAGGTTATTTCGTCGCGGCATGACACCATTGACGATCGAGGCCATGCAGGGATAGTCCAGCGGTCCCGGCCGACTGCCGCTGAATCCTCTCGGCAATTCAGCACGGCCGGTCAACATGATGTGATGGCCCTGGGAGTGTTCGTTCCAGGAGTGAGTCAGGCTGCGGATCAGCGACCACTTGTCGCTGCACTGGGCCAGCATCGGCAGGTATTCACTGACCTGCACGCCTGGCGTACGCGTCGAAATCGGTTTGAACTCACCGCGCACTTCTTCAGGTGCGTCCGGCTTCATGTCAAAACTCTCGTGCTGTGCCAATCCGCCCGAGAGGAAGATATAGATCACTGACTTAGCCGACTGACGCGGCGTCTGCTCAGCAGCCATCGCACGCAGGCCATCGACATGGTTCATGCCGAGTCCCAGCAAGCCAACGGCACCAGCCTGGATAGCCGTGCGGCGAGAGACAAACGGGTGGTGTGGCACGGTGTGCTGCATCTCGCGAATCCTGACAGGGCAACATTCTGAACAGTTATTGTTTCGGCCACTGGAGCACTACAGTTTAAGCCAGCTACAGGACGAGGGCAATTCAAGTTGCGATCCAGCTGCCAGTTGGTTCGGACCGGAACCCCAGCCAATCGCAGCAACTTGTGAGAGACATGAAATCGGATTACAGTTGCCAGTTATGATCGCTCAACGAGTCGCCTGTCTTGCTTTCACGCTGCTAGCCACCCTCCAGGCCACTCTGTCTGCGGACGACGTCATCCCGCAGCCACAAGCACACGCTCACAACGACTATTATCACACCCGACCGCTGCTGGACGCCCTTTCTCATGGCTTTTGCAGTGTCGAGGCCGATGTCTACCTGGTCGATGACAAAGTGCTGGTGGCCCATAGCCGGTTTGAATTGAAGCCGGAGCGGACACTGGAAAAGCTGTATCTCGACCCACTGCTCAAACGAGTTCGAGCCCACACTGTTGCAGGTCTTCATTTGGCCAGGGTCCACATCAATGGCCCAACTTTCACGCTCTTGATCGACTTCAAGACGAACGGCAGCGGGATCTACCGTCAGCTGCAGAAAGTACTGCCACGTTACAAGGAAATACTGAGCCGTTACGAGAATGGAAAGTTCTATCCCGGCGCAGTGACCTTGATCATTTCGGGCGACCGGCCACGAGATGAGATCGCCAAGTCCAATCCGCGATATGTCGGTATCGATGGACGCGTGGGGGACCTGGCTTCGAAACAATCAGCCCATCTGCTGCCATTGATCAGTGATCGCTGGAGCAGCCACTTTCGCTGGCGCGGCAGGGGTCCGATGCCGGCAGACGAGCAACTTAAACTCAACAAGATCGTCAGCCAGGCGCACGCGGCGAATCGGCGTGTTCGTTTCTGGGCCACACCGGAACTCCCCACTGTCTGGAAAGTCCTGTTTGATGCTGAAGTCGACCTGATCAACACAGACAAACTGGCGGAATTGGAGTCTTTCCTGGCCAGTCAAGCTGCCAAGCCGAAGAAGCCGTGAATCCCGAAGCCCACCAGTAGATGGAGCGAGTAGAGAGGCCATGAAGAACAGTAGCAAAGCAGTCGCACGCCGTACGATCAGCCCCAGCGACCTGCTCAAGTTCAAGCTGGTGGGAGACCCACAGGTATCCCCTGATGGCTCGCGCGTCTGTTTCGTCGTCAAGAAGATCGGCAAGAAGAATGATCCCCAGACCAGCCTCTGGATGGTCGACTCCGACTCGCGCCGGCCGCGACAATTCACCCGTGGCATCAAGGACAGCCAGCCTCGCTGGTCGCCTGACGGCAGCCAACTGGCCTTTGTCAGCAGCCGCGAACACAAGCCACCGCAAGTCCACTTGATGGATGTTGCGGGTGGGGAAGCCCGCACGCTGACCGACCTGCCCGAGGGCGTCATCGCCCAGCTTCGCTGGTCACCCAACGGGAAGCAGTTGGCGATTATCTACCGCCAGACCGCCGCCGGCTTCACCCGTGAGGCAGAACGCGATCGCAAAAAGAGCGGCGCCAGCACTCCCCCTCGCCAGACCGACTCACTCTGGTACCGCCTCGATGGCGATGGCTATTTCCTCGACGCCCGTTTTCAGCTGCTGTTGGTTGACGCCGTCAGTGGCGAGCACCGCGTTCTCTACGATCGCGACACGCTGGGTGCCATCAGCTTTGACTTCTCACCCGATGGCCGGCGGATCGTGGTTTCCACCAACCGCGACAAGCAGGCAATGGTCAAGCCCTGGAAAGATGAGCTGCGGATCATCGACATCAAGTCAGGCCGTAGTCGGGCTGTCCCCAATATGCCCGCAGGTCCCAAGTCAAACGTCTGCTGGTCGCCCGACGGCCGCTGGCTTGCCTACGCCGGCCGGCTGGGACGCGACGGATCGTATAGCGTTGAAAACCTGGAGCTGTTTGTCTGTGACGCCCGTCGGGGTAACGCTCGCAGCCTGACTGCCAAGCAGGACTACTGCCTGCTGGCGGTCTCAATCGGCGATGCTGGCGAAGCGGAGTTTGCGCCCTGGCTTGCCTTTTCCCCGGATAGCAGTCGCCTGCTGACACGCATCGGCCATCATGGCGCGATGCAACTGGCGTCGCTGCCGGTCGGCGGTGGCAAGATCACTTTCCATACCACTGGTGAACATGACCAGTCGTTCGGCAACATCGCCAGTAACGGCAGGATCTCCATGCTGCGTGGCTCAGCGAGCACGCTGGCAGAAGTCTTCCTGGGCGTGATTGAAAAAGGACGCCTCAAGACACGGCAACTTTCTCGCTTGAATCGCAGCCAGTTTTCACAGCTCGATGTAGCTCGTCCAACCAGCCACTGGGTCACCTCCGCCGACGGACATCGCTTCCAGGCCTGGGTGATGCAGCCACCGCGAGCGAGATCAGGGCGCAAATACCCCGCCGTGATCCAGGTGCACGGCGGACCGCACGCACAATATGGCTACGGTTTCTTCCATGAATTCCAGGTGCTGGCCGCCGCCGGTTACATGGTGATTTATTCCAATCCACGTGGCAGCAAGGGTTACGGTCGCGATCACTGTGCCGCCATCCATGGTGACTGGGGCGGCGACGACTGGGTCGACATCCAGGCGCTGACAAAATTCACCCAGCAGCTGGCCGGCGTTCAGCCAGAACGGGTGGCGATCATGGGTGGCAGCTACGGCGGCTACATGACCAACTGGGCGATCGGTCATAGCCAGCAGTACAAGGCAGCCATCACCGACCGCTGCGTCAGCAACCTGGTGAGCATGAGTGGCAACAGCGATTTTCCGCTTGAGCCGGACGTCTATTTCCCGGGCAACGGTTGGGATCGCCCAGAAGAACGCTGGCGGCAAAGCCCGATCGCCTATTTTGGGAATGTCAGCACACCGACGCTGGTGATTCACTCAGAAGGTGACTTGCGCTGTAACATCGAGCAGGGAGAACAGGTCTTCAGCGCTCTGCAATTGCGCGGCGTACCGTCCAGGATGGTCCGCTATCCATCGACAACCAGTCACGGAATGAGTCGGATGGGGCCAGCTGACCTGCGCATCGATCGGCTCGAAGAGATTCTCGACTGGTTCAAAAACTGGCTCTGACCTGCAGACAGCTGCCGACCAGGTCAGCGCCGCTGACCAACTCAACCTACTCGGCAACGCAGATGATCTGGCTGCGTGTCCGAATATATATCCTGCCGTCGCTGATGGCAGGGGTCGCCAGGATCGCGTCACCCATGTCATTCTTGGCCAGCACGTCCATCTTCTTGCTGTTGGCCAGCACGACCACAATACCATTCTCACCAGCAATGTAGATCTTGTTATCACCCATGATCGGTGAAGCAAAATATTCGCTGCTGTTCTGAATTCGCTGCGGTCGCCAGAGCGACTTTCCTTTGCGCGTTTCGAAACAGGTGGCAATCCCACCTCCCTTGACCAGCAGCATGCGGTCACCAGTAACCAGCGGCGAGACAATGTGATCGGTGTACTTCGTCGGAGTCTTCCAGAGCAGGTGGGATTCGGTCACATCGCCCCGGCCACCACCACGCACCGCCATCACGTATTCATCCCCTGGAGTGGGGTCGCTGAAGCGAGCTCCGGCAAAGTTGTCGGGCGAGAGAAAAGCCAGGTCCAGCTCTTCCCCTTCCAGTTCCCCATTCTTGTCCACGTCGCCACGGTCAAATGTCTTCTTGAAAAAGGCCTCGGGGATCTTCACCTCGCCGACAAAAGCCTGCATTTCTGCCTTGCTGAGTCGGCCATCCTTGTTGCCCGTCTCTGATTGGTCAGCGGTCGCCAGCCACTGGTTGGCAATCCCGCTGCTCTGCAGCGATATGTAAATGACCCCGTCACTGACAACCGGCGTGGTCTTGATGTTTCTTAACAGGACCCTGGCATGCCAGAGTCGTTTTACAGTGTCCGGTTCGTAACCGACCAGTAAGCCAGTTCCTGCCACCACAATTTCGTCACCGTTCTCGGTGGAGCAAATCACCGGGTGTGAATAGTTGACCGCCATATCGTTACGGTCATCCTTCCAGGCTACCTGGCCCGTCGCCTTGTCAATCGCATAGAAGGCGGGATTCAGGTCATCATCCTGGCAAAACAGGACCTTGTCCTTGTACAACACAGGCGACATGGCCGGACCCCACTTGAAGACAAAGTAGGGAGTCGGCAACTTCAGCTGCCAGCTGTCTTGACCGGTTTTGGCGTCGACGGCCACCAGGCCAAGTGTGCTGAAGTAAAAGTAGACGCGATCCGCGTCAGCAGCCGGAGTTGTGGCGGCATGGCTGTTGGTCTTGTGAACGTCGTTCAGAGCGCCCGTCGGCCATGATCGTGTCCATAACAAACGGCCCGTGGTCGCATCAAAACCCTTCAGGGTGACCGACTCACCGTCCATCTCGCTGGTAAACAAGCGCCCTGCTGCCACCACAGGACTACCAATACCGTCGCCCAATGGTGCCTTCCAGAGAACGTTCTGGGTGTCCGAAAATGACACCGGCAAAGAGTGCGTGGAGAGGGCCAAGCCAGAACAGTTGGGACCGCGGAATTGCGGCCAATCCTCTGCCGTGAGCAGACCAGGCAGGAACAGAACGGCGGTAAGCAGGGCAAGACAACGTGAGGAAAAACGCATGGCCTGTAACACCTCATCAGCTGAAAGGACGGCGGAAGAATTGAATTCCGCCTCCCTTTATAGATCAGGCCAGACGCGAATGCGAGCAGAGACTCTAAGCCGTTGGCAACGAGTTGATCGGCGGCGAAAGGTGTCCGGAAACCCGGTTGCGGATTATCGCAGGGAACGCGGAGGATCGGAAGCCACCGCTTCAGGCATCGATCATGATTGACGCGGTCCTAGCGTGATCCCGGTACCTTGGGAGATACACTTGGCCGCGGCGCAACCGGCCCACGCGATCCTGGCGACGGCCGACTTGGCCGGTTCGCGTTTGGCGAGGGACGTGATGCCTCGATCGTCCTGGACCCGGAACTTGGCCGACTGACACTGGGAGAGGGACGTGTCGCTTCAATCGTCGTTGACCTGCCAGGGCTGGGCCGCGACGGAGAGAAACTCGGTCGCGTCGGGCGAACCGACGGAGCCGGCCTGGCTGAACTGCTCGGTCGGCTGGGACTGAACGTTCCGCGTGAGCCAGACGAGCTGGGAATCCCACTCGGTCGCGTCGGGCGAACCGACGGAGCCGGCCTGGCTGAACTGCTCGGCCGGCTGGGACTGAACGTGCCGCGTGAGCCAGGCGAGCTGGGAATCCCACTCGGTCGCGTCGGACGAACCGACGGAGCCGGCCTGGCTGAACTGCTCGGTCGGCTGGGACTGAACGTGCCGCGTGAGCCAGGCAGGCTGGGAATCCCACTCGGTCGCGTCGGACGAAGTGACGGAGTCGGCCTGGCTGAACTGCTCGGTCGGCTGGGAGTGAACGTGCCGCGTGAGCCAGGCGAACTGGGGAAGCCGCTGGGGCGACTGGGACTGAGGGAACCCCGGTCGCTGGCGGTCGGCCGTGGATAGTTCGCCGTCGGCGCTTTGGTGCCTGGCCGTACGGGACGATCTGCCAGGCCACTGCTGCCGACCCGGTTGGCAATCGGTACGCGGGGTGTCGCCGTGGGACGTGTCGGGACAGTGCGTATCGAAGCCGGAATGTCTGCTGCTGTCAGCGCAGGCCGTCCGCTTCGCCCGTCAGCTGTCAGCACCAGCTTGTCCGTACTTGATCCTGGCGGCAGGCTGAGTACTTCCGGCCGTTGGGCCGCCGGGCTGATGCTGGGCTTCGACTTTCCAGGTGGCAGCGGACGATGTGCTGGCAACTTCAATGAACCTTCGGCTCGAGCCACGCTGCCACTGCCAGGCTTGTTGTTACCTGCCAGGCCAGTGATGTTCTCGCGTTCAGTCAACTGACGCTGCTGTGCTAACTCTCGCGAGCCCTGGGTCTCACCAACGATCTCCTCACGGTGATTCACGGTCACCGCCACAGTGTTGTGATGGTTGTGGTGATAGTTGCGAATCGAATGGGAGAAGACCGAGATGCTCAGGAATGAGCCGCCACCACCGGCAAATGCCAACTGGGCCGAGAATGTATGGCCAGGTCGATGATGCGGAAAGTTGTGAAAGTGATTATGCCAGTGGTGGAGGTGGTGAAAGTAACTGACACCAAACCGTGCGTAATGACAGCTGGCGTAACTGAGTAGCGGGTCACAGCCGTGAAAGCGCGTGTGGAAGTTCAAGGCACTGTAAATCTGCAGGTCAGCGTAACGCGGGGCGTAGTAATCCCCGTAGTAGTAATGGGAATAGCGCGGTCGTACGAAAAGATGAACACCGATCGCGTCGACATCAATCACACAGGCTGGCCTGTAGACAAAGGCAGGACGGACTGCCGCTGCCAGGTAGATCGGCGCAAACAGCTGGCCGCGCAGGACCAGGCGGCGATCCCAGTGGCCGGCGATGAAAACACAGCCGCCCGGAGTCCAGCTGTATCGATCTGGCATCCAAACATGGTTCAGTCGGAAGCGTCGCCAATGGCCGGGACGCCAGACCCAGTTGCCGCGGGCAACCCAGCAGCCCGAAACCCAGAAATGATTCTTTGTGGGAGCTTCTGTGGCCGGTCCTCGCTCAAGACTTGTCGGAGGCTGCTCTACATAGTCCACCTCACGCCGCACAGCCGACTGCCAGAAACCTGACACCCACTGAAAACCCATCGTGGTGTCATACCAGTAGCCGGGAACCCAGCGGTGACCATCTGGCGGTGTACGCCAGACACCACTGATCCAGATAAAATCCTCTCGCTCATCGTCCCAGGCCCAGTAACCGGAAATCCAGAGCACGTTGTTGCCCTCCGGCTTGTATTCCGGCGGCTCCTCGTTGATCGGTGTCGGTGGCGTCTTGCCGACAGTCACGCCGGGCTGAGGGTCATGATTGACCTGCTCAGCAAACGCTTCGTGCAAGGGGCCTCGGGCCAGGACTTCAATGCCCTCCTGGGCAACCTGCCCAGCGGCCTCAGAGCCATCCTTTTGACCGTCCTTGCCGTCGACCGAGCCGATCCCCAGGATCAACAGGAACAATGGAATCAAGACGGGCAGTTCGCGAATTGGCAGTGAACATTTCATCGTGTAGCTTCCCTCATAGTCGCTGAATTAATCCAGGAGCTGGAATGAACCGGACCTGGTCCACTCCCATCACCTACAAGATTCTGCATACTGCATGCCAAAGTGTACCTGACCAATGCGGCCGAGAGCGGATTCACATCGAAAAAACAAGGCTACAAGCCGCTCTGCCATCCACCGTCTCGACGATGCATCACAATCCCTTACCTGACATCACTTTGATGACACCTGTTGTCAGAATCCTCTCCAGTCGACCGGCGGCTGAGTGCAGAGACTGAGCGGCGTTGGACCTGATCACTGACCACGAACAACTGTCTGGTCGCAGGCAATACCGCTGGCATGTGACCAGCGCGATCACTACGATGTGGTTACTTCGACCGAATCATCTTTCATCTGGATGCAGCCAAACATGAGATCCTGCCTGCTCGCTATTTCGCTGACCCTGCTTATCCCCGCGATTACCGCTTCAGCTGAAAACTGGCCCGAGTTTCGAGGTCCTGCTGGCAGCGGTCTCTCGCAGGCAACAAACCTGCCAGTGGAATTTACTGAGGGCCAGAACATCCGCTGGAAGACAGCCATTCATGGCAAGGGCTGGTCCTCACCTGTGATCTGGGAAGACCAGATCTGGCTGACCACGGCCACAGAAGATGGTCACGAGTTGTACGCGGTCTGCATTGATCGACAGAACGGCACGCTGGTTCACAATATCCAGGTTTTCAAAACCGAGAATCCCCGCTTCTGTCATCCAACGAACAGTTACGCCTCACCAACGCCGGTTATCGAAGCGGGCCGCGTCTATGTACACTTCGGCAGCTACGGCACAGCCTGTCTCGATTCCAGCAGCGGAGAGATACTCTGGACACGACGCGACCTGCCTTGCAATCACTGGCGTGGCCCAGGTTCATCGCCGGTAATCGACGATGACCGACTGATGGTCGCCTACGACGGTTTTGACCTTCAGTACATGGTCGCGCTAGACAAGAAGACTGGCCAGACCAGCTGGAAGCAGGATCGCAATATCGACTACGGGACAGATAACGGCGACCGAAAGAAGGCCTACTCGACGGCCGCTCTGGTGGAAGTTAGTGGTCGTCGACAGCTCGTCAGTCCCAGCGCGACAGAGACCATCTCCTACGATCCCGCCACTGGCAAAGTACTCTGGCGAGTTCGGCATGGCGGCATGAACGCCGCCATCCGGCCTCTGTTCGGTAACGGCCTGCTCTATATCGCAGCTGGTTCGGGATCCAGCTCCATGATTGCCGTCCGACCGGACGGCAACGGTGATATCACCAACTCGCATATTGAATGGAGTCTCGGCAAGGGAGTTCCCAAGCGTCCCGCCCCCGTGCTGGCAGGAAAAAGGATGTACATGGTGGATGATATCGGCATCGCCACCTGTTTGAATGCCGAAAACGCTGAGATCATCTGGCAATCTCGAGTCGGAGGCAGCTACCGTTCCTCACCAATCCTCGCCGACGGCCGACTCTATTGTTTCACGCTGGAAGGTGAAGCGCACGTGCTGGCCACTGGCGATGAGTACAAGCTACTGGCGACCAATCGCCTCGATGATGGCTGCCAGGCCTCTCCCGCCGCCGTTGGCAAGACACTCTATGTGCGCACAACCAAGCACCTCTATGCGATCGGCAAGTAAACGGTTTCCTGCCATTCAGTCAGCAGCAGGCCAGACCTACTGCTCTTGATCAGAATTCATCGCAGCACTAATCTCCTCGCTCGCACAATCTGTGACGGCGATCGCTGGAGGAGATAAACCATGGTCCGCAACCTGCTGCTGCTTTCACTCGTCAGCCTGCTGTTTGCACTGACCGGCTGCCAGTCTGCTCGATACATCCTCAAGGAAGGTGACCATGGCATCATTGCGATTCCCAATAACTCCAACTGGCCAGTCGATCACCGTGCCAATGCTCGCGAGCTGATGGATCGCCACTTCCCCAACGGCTATGTCATCGACCGCGAGGAAGAAATCGCTGTCGGCAATGAACTATCAACGCATGCCGGCGAATTCTCCACCGTCACACTTTCACGAGACACCACCGAGTGGCGGATCAGTTACCGCCAGCAAGCGCAGGGGACGGAAGCACCCCAAGCGGCGGTCGAGTAAGTCCGTACTACGGGCTGGCAAGCAGCTCGTGCTTGGAAAGCTGTATGCTGCGCACCTGCAGCCCGGTCTGACTTGCAGTCGAAACCGTCACCGCTGTCGGTAAATCAATTTTTCCGACTCGCTGCCAGCGCTGCTGAACTGTCTCTGATCGTACCAGCTGCCCACTCGTAGCATCCCAGTAGCGCACCACATAGCTGCCTGGCAGGAAGCGATTGTCCGCGTTCTTGAGATTATCAAGCACGGTGATTGTGAAGTTCTGCCGGCCGATGTTGCGGTTCACGACCAGGATCTGGTTGTCCCGCACACGGTAACTCGAGGCGAAGCTGCCTCCAACAAACGTCAACAGGCGTCCCATTGGATGACTCATGTCCCTGTCGGCAAAATGTAGAATCGGCCGATCTCCCTGCGGATCCTGCGGCATGCGGTGTAATACGATCGATCCCAGCCGATCTTCGATCCAGTCCTCAACCGTTGGTTCATCGGTAGCCAGTTCCATCGATCCGTCGCTGGCAACGGTCACTGTCCCGTCGAAAACTCGGCCGTCGACTGTGCCACTGATAGTCGCCCGGAAGCCGGGAAAGTCGGCCCACTGGGCCCTCGCCTTGATCGCATTTTCAAACAACTCGATCGCATCCTCGTCGCCGCTGGTGCGGACCAGCGGCCAGTGAAACGAGAGCGTGGCAAATTGACGGATCTGCTCGTACTTCTCGCCCTTGTAGGAACCCGACCGCTCGACCTGGCGACCCACATAAACGCTGTAATGACCTGGCTCTGCAGGGCTCCAGCTGGCAACTCCCGATTTGTCGGCCTGGATCTCATCGTTCAGCAGGTCATCGTCGACAGTCGTGAAGAGAGCCTCCGGCATCGGCTTGCCATCGGCCAGGGCGACCAGCTGAATCGCACCGTCCTTGATCGTGGCGGTAATCTCCAGCGGGATCTTGTCCAGTGGCTGCAGCTGGTTCAGCTTCTCGGGATCGCCATTGATGGCCTTGGGAAAGTGCTGCAGGAGAAAGGCGACATCGCGCGAAAGCACGCCGTAGGTGCAGGTGCCGACCACCCCCACCGCCTGCTGCGATGGCAACAGGCTGCGCAGCCGATCACGTGCGACCTGGACCTTCAACGGCTGGAATTTGCCTGGTTCTGATTGCAGCCACAACTGGGTGTTATCGATCCTGTCCATGTACTTGGGATCACCTGCCGCCGCTCGCTCGCTAAAGAAGACCTCCACCGCTCGCCCCGCTTCCGCATGGTTGGCAATGCGAACAAACAGGAAGTGGGCAGATATGGACGACGGGGAAACCAGGCTGGAGCCCAGCAAGAGCAGTGCCAGTAGCAGGCGCGTTGATAATCGCATGGGACAAGACCTGGGGTGAAGGTCAGTGCGGCAAGTATTTCACAAATTTCAGCGCCAATCGATCGGAAGTCGTCCAGTCTGGCCATCGTCACAGGCTGATGGGCGATTTCCACACGACGGTCAACAGTCCTTCATGATAACGCGAACTGGGTCGCTGACTAGCGAATACCATCACTCGACCGACTGAAGTCGCGAAACCTGACAGTCACTCACGGGTTTAACCAAGCAGGCATAACAGCAGGATGCCAGTGGCGGAGCAAGGTGGCTACTGGTCTGCTGATCAGCCGAGTCGTTATTGGAGGATTTCCTGGATGTTATTCCGTCTCTATCCCATCGCCATGGCGGCCGTGTTGATCTGTCCGCTTACTATCGCCACGGCGGTTGGTGAGGACTGGAGGGGATTTCGTGGCAACGATGGATCCGGAATTCAAAAGCAGGACGTGGCGCTCCCGGCCAGCTGGGCTGATGGCAAGAATCTGCTCTGGAAAATCGACTTGCCCGGCCAAGGTTCTTCCAGCCCGATCGTCGTAGGGGATAACGTGCTGGTGACCTGTTTCAACCCAGGCGATGCCGGCCGAGGTCCCGGCCGCGAGTTGATCTGTCTGGACCGCACGACGGGAAAAAATCTCTGGCGAGCGGCCATCCCTGATCCACAGGGTGAGGATCCTTACCAGGGGTTCATCCGCGAGCACGGGTATGCATCCAGCACACCGGTATCGGATGGCGAGCGGGTCATTTCTTTTTTTGGCAAGTCGGGCGTGTTCGCCCATGACCTGCAAGGCAAGCAACTCTGGCAAGCCAGCGTCGGCAGCGATTCGGGCTCCCGCCAATGGGGTTCGGCTGCCAGTCCGCTACTGCACAACAACATCGTGATCGTAAACGCCTCAGACGAGAGTCTCTCGATTCGGGGATTGGACAAGACCACTGGCCAGCAGGTCTGGATTGCCGAGGCGGCCGGCCTGGAGAACACTTTCAATACGCCCCAGCTGGTGACAATCGACAATCGCCAGGAACTTCTTGTCTCCGTTCCAAATGAAATCTGGGGTCTCGATCCGGCAGCGGGCAAGCTGCTCTGGTACGCCAGCAGCGGCATGGACGGCAACGTCTCTCCGAGCATCGTCTCGCAGGGCGGGATAGCTTATGCGATGGGTGGACGTCGCGGAACGACGCTCGCTATTCGTGCTGGAGGCAAGGACGATGTCAGCGAGTCTCACATTGCCTGGACAAGCCAAAAAAGCTCCTATGTACCCTCGCCGATCCTTCACGACGGCCATCTCTACTGGGTCAGCGATCGTGGCATTGCCCATTGCGCCCGAGTTGACAATGGCCAGCTGATCTACCAGAAGCGTTTGCAGCTGCCCAAGGGCGACGGTGGACGTGGCTTTTATGCTTCCCTGGCAATGGCTGACGGAAAGCTGATCGCGGTCAGCCGTCATACGGGTGTTTTTGTGCTGGCCGCCAGCCCTCAATTCAAGCAGCTGGCTCATAACCAGTTTGCCAACGACGATTCGCAGTTTAACGCCAGCCCCGCTGTGGTGGATGGCCAGATCTTCCTGCGTTCCGACCGATCTCTTTATTGTATCGCGGGCCAATAACAGGCTAGACTAAACGTAGAACCCTTCACCGAATCCGTTCGGTTTCACCAGGAGAATGAGTAATGACCAAGCATTTCATCTGCCTTTGCAGTATCCTGCTTTTGACACTCTGTGCTGACCAGGGTTTCGCACAGCGCAACCAGGATCCAAATCAACCGCGCCCGGCTCAACGTGCCGTCCAACCCGGCCAGCGACCCGCGCAACCCGGCCAACGTGCCGGCCAAAGACAGGGCCAGCCCGGTCGTCAGGGTGCCCGACAACTGCCGGCACTTCCCGTGCTGACAGCACTGGATGCCGATGGCAATGGTGAGATTTCCGCTGCCGAAATCAAGAACGCAGCAGCGGCACTTGCCAAGCTGGACAAGAACGGCGATGGAAAACTCTCTCGTGACGAAATGATGCCGCAGTTTGCGGGCGGTGGTGCAGCTGGCGGTGCCGGCCAACGACCTGGTGCCGGCCAACGACCTGGCGGCGGACAGCGACCTGGTGGCGGTCAACGACCTGGCGGCGCCGAGGGGCAGAGGCCCGCCGGCGGCGGACTGGCGCCCGCGCAATTCGTGGAACGTATCCTGGCTTATGACAAGAACAAGGATGGCAAGCTGGACAAGCAAGAATTGCCCGAGCGAATGCAGCGTATGATGGAACGCGGCGACACCAACCAGGATGGCGTGCTGGACAAGAAGGAACTGGAAACGATGGCCCAGCGGTTGTCGCAGCGACCGCAAGGTCAGCGCCCCGGTGGAGCAGGTGGACGACCTGCCCCTGGCGATGCACCCCGTAATCCAGACGCGGCACCACGAGGCCAGAACCTGCCGAAACGACCGGGCAACTGAGTCCTGTTTGGCAGATACTTTTCAAGGAATCACAATGCAACCATTGAATCGTCGCCAGCTGCTGCAACACAGTACCCTTGGGCTGGCAGCCGTGGGTGGCGGCGCGCTGACGCTGCATGCTGAAGCCGCGCCGACCGAAGCGACCGAGGATGTCCATGACTACCAGGCTTTCCTGGACAGCAACGGGATTCCACAGGTCCAACCGGCTGGCACCTACAAGCCGACACATGTCGACATCCTGGGACCGTTCCATCTTGCTGGAGCTCCCTTTCGCGGCAAGGTCACCGCTCCACTGGAACCGGGCGAGACGATGTTGATACGGGGTCGCATCTGGGGTTTCGATAGTCGTAAGCCGATCGCCAATGCCCTGCTCGATGTCTGGCAGGCGGACGTGGAGGGCCGCTACGATATGAGCGATCCACGCAAGCCACCCCAGCGAAGTGGCTTCCGTAACCGGATACGGTTGCTGGCAGATGAGACCGGCTATTACGAGTACGAGACGATTCGCCCTGGCTCCTACCGGGCCGGCGGAGGTGTGCGACCGGCGCATATCCACTACATGGTCCAGGCTGCTGGCTACACAAAGTTGATCACCCAGCTGTACTTCAAGGGAGATCCCAACATCCAGTCTGATCCGTGGGCTAGTAAGTCGAACCTGCTGGTTGATCCGGTCAGGATCAAGGCACACGATGGCAGCTACCAGCGTGGCACTTTCGATATCGTGCTGGCCAAGGCCTGAAAAACCAACGGCATCTCCGGGCGAAAGCAGCAGCCAGCGTGAAATACTCGATCCTCCTGAATGCGGTTGCCTGTTGCTGGCTGGCTGTCTGCGCCCAGGCGAGTGAAGTTCAGGTTACGGATGCCGCCAAAGAACTGCAGACACTGGAACAACAGTTCAAGGCCGATCGCCAACCACGCAAGTTTGTTGCTTCCTTCATCGAACTTGCTCGCCAGCAACCGAGCGAACCCGAGGCAATTGTCGCACTGACCTGGGTCCTGCGGCACTACCAGAGAGGACCGGAGGCGGAACAAGCGCTTGAACTGCTGGCAAAAGATCACGCCGGCAGCGACAAGCTGCAGGCGGTCTTCCAGCGTATCGGTCGTAACCCGTCGCTCTCTGTGGCGCGACTTTATCGAGCAGCACTGAAGGTCAATCAAGATTCGGAAGTCCAGGCTCATGCCTGCATGCGACTGACCGAGTACTTGATGCGCCAGCTGCAACTGAAAGAAGAACTTGCAGACGACCAGCGGAAGATCGAACGCTATGAACAGTTCATGGGAAAGATCATTGTCGACCATGTACGCGGGCTGAAGCCGGCAGAAGTGCTCCAGGAAGGTGAGTCGCTCTGCCGCAGAGTGCTGACGGAATTCGCCGACCTCAAGACATTCCAGGGACGGATGGGAGATGTTGCTGAGCGAGAGTTGTTCCGCATTCAACACCTCTCGATTGGGCAACCGGTGGCAGACATTCGTGGTGAAGATGTGTCGGGAAAGGCAATGAACCTGGCCGATTATCGTGGCAAGGTAATCGTCGTCGACTTCTGGGCAGACTGGTGCATTAACTGTCGCATGATGTACACCTCCAATCGCGAACTGGTCCAGAAAATGACTGGCAAGCCGTTTGTGCTGCTGGGTGTCAACAGTGACCGCAACCGGCTGCAGACACTCCGTGTGATCCGTACCCAGGGGATCAACTGGCGCAGCTGGTGGGATGGCGGCACGACACGCGGCCCAATCGCCACGCGCTGGAATATTGAGACCTGGCCCGCCATCTACGTGATCGATCACCAGGGTGTGATCCGCTACAAGAATCTCAAGGGCCCAGAGCTGCTCAAAGCCGTCGAGCAACTGCTGAGTGAGATTGAACCGTGATCTCACGTGCAATCGGCGGCCGGCCAACCAGGCAATAATCGGTGATAAAAGCAAGCAGGCCTTCAATATCTGCAGGCAGACGGCGACTAATGTGTGAACTCTCAATCTGCTGTGACAAAATAACGAGGATTCAGTACACTTACGCTCGCAAATCTGGCCTTCATAAGTGGATGATCAAAAATGAAAAATGCGCCTCCCGCACTCTATGGGCTCGCCCTGCTTGGTTTCTTCCTTCCCTGGAGTTCACTCACCTGCTCCGTTCCAGATTTCGAATCGGGCGATAGTAAAACCATCAAGATTTCACAGTCCGGTCTGCAGATGGTCACTGGCAACACATCCGTCACTATGAATGGCAAGACACCAACCGACGAAGAACAAGCGGAAATGGAAGAAGATGGCGGCGAAGGGCCGAAGAAGCAACTTCTGCTGATTCTCTTTCCCATCGCCCTGGTGGTTGGTATCGCCATGTCCTTCTCAAACCTGCAAGCGGCTGGCATCGCTGGCATCGTTGCATTTGCTGTGGCCATCCTTCAAATGGCGATCGGTTTTCCCTTGCACGACATCGATTTCGGGCCGCCAGGCATGGCGTCCAATACAATCCACAGCCAGCCGGACGCAGAGCTGACACCGGTGGTATTCCAGGGTGACACCACTCCTGACCTGGATTTGGAGGCCTTCCAAAAGAGCATGGAAGAACTTGATCAGCAGATGGAAGGGCTTGAAGGGATGGACGAAATGCCAAACCTGGAAGGCCTTGATGGTGGTATGGATGCCTTAATGGGTGAAGCCTTCAAGAAGACGACCGAACCTTTCTTCTGGCTCAGTTCACTGTTGGCCCTGATCGGCGGTATCCTCTGCTTCGTGGCAGCCAACCAGGCAACTGTCGTTGCCGCTGGAACAGCACCGCCCCCCCTTTGAAAGTTCGCCTGCCAACAGGT
>CAUZOB010000062.1:0-23528 GCA_963581185.1 Planctomycetota bacterium
GCTATTACAATTCCGACGGGCAGTATGCAGGCCCTGGCAGCGGTTCATCGAAGGCAACCTGGGTCTTATCGGACCTGCCTGCCGGTACCTATCGGGTCTCAGTGACCTGGTCGGCGGGCGGCAACCGTGCTTCGAATACGCCCTACACGGTCAACGGTGGCGATGCGATCAGAGTGAACCAGAAACTTTCACCCGGTCATTCGTCCTTCACATCGCTGACAGACACTGAATCGGGCCTCAGCTTTGCTGAGTTAAGTGATAGTATCACTCTCGGCAGCACAGGTTCGATCACGGTCCAGATGACCAACGATGCCAATGGCTTCGTGATTGCCGATGCGATCCGAATTGAGAAGATCGGCTAGGGTAGCCTGCTGCGATACGGCACGGTGCAGCGGAGCTGACGGCCTGCGTCTGCTGGGTGGATACGTTGAGAGTGCATTTTGCCATTGACGTTGTTTTTTCGTGCCAGCTAATCTAGGCGAAGGATCCGCGTTACTCAGGTAAGTTCGTGACTGCCTCACAGTGGCTGGTACGAGCTCGAAACCGTCAACTGATGGATTGGTTGTGAGAGATGTTTCGCACGCTTCGTCGTCGCATTCGCCAGAAGTTCTACTTCAAGACAGAGAACCTGGTTCGTTGTCTGCGTTTGTTCCACGACGTGGTGAGCGAGACACCTCTTGCCGACAAGTACTGGGTCTGTTGTGGGATGCTGTTGGGTTATGCCCGCGAGGGGCAGCTTATCAAGAACGACTTTGACTTTGACTTCCATTACTGGCCCGAGGACGTGGCGGAACTGGAAACAGCCCTCGAGCGGTTGCAAGCGGCTGGATTCAAACGCTGCTTTCGCTGGGTAAACAACGAGGGGCATACAACCGAGTACGCTTTGATCTACAAGGAGATCAAGTTCGAGTTTTTTGAGGCGACTCGTACTAACGGCAATATTCGCTGGTACACGTATCATCATCGTCCGCCACGACAGTACATAAACGAGGTGCCAGCATTTGAGCTGGAGCCATTTGAGTTTTACGATCGCAGCTGGCTCAAGCCAGTGGATCACGAAGCGTACCTTGAGCAGGTTTACGGTGACTGGCGGACCCCTGACCCGGCCTACTCATTTTATGAGGACTGCACAGCGATCGTCGGGCACGAACCATGGACCGGCGATAATCGCTGGTGAACAGAAGAGCCGGAAACGGAATTCAAACGGGATAGGACGAGCATCATGCGAGAGATGGAACTGGGAGTGATTGTCAGTAGCTACGAGCGGCCTGGCCACTTGCTTCGTACGCTGACATCGATAGCCATGCAGCAGGGTGTGGAGGGAAAGTTTGATGTCGTCATTTCCGATGATGGCTCACGAGACGAAACCGAGCAGATGGTTCGTTCGTTCGCCGCCCAGGCCAATTTCCCCCTGACCTTTGTGACTCATCCCCATGACGGATTTCAGCTGGCTCGCTGTCGAAACGAAGGGGCGGCGGCAAGTCGTGGCCGTTATATCCTGTTTCTCGACGGTGACTGCATTCTCCCGCCCGATCACCTGGCGCTGCACCTGGCCAAGCGGCAGGCGGGTGTGGTCATGGGAGGGGACTGCGTGCGACTTGACGAACCGGTATCCGACGGCGTGACGGTCGAGTCCTTGCGGCAGGGGTTGTTCCCGCCGGTACCTCGTGGCGAGAGCCAGCGAATGAAAAAACAGGCTCGCAAGGCGTGGTTCTACAACCTCGTGCGCCACTCCACCAAGCCCAAGCTGATTGGCAACAATATTGGCATCTGGTGGGAAGACTACCAGGCTCTCAATGGTTATGACCAGAACTTTGTAGGCTGGGGCTGTGAGGATGACGACCTGCGACTGCGAGCCCACCGTGCGGGCCTGACGGTCAAGTCGATCCTCTCCTCGACCTACACCTACCACCTCTGGCACCCGACCGAGCAGACGCAGCCTGACGACTGGAAGAACGGTCTTAACGTGGCCTACCTGACGCGCCCCATTCGCCTGACGCGATGTGTCAATGGACTTGAACAGCGAGAGCCAACTGAGCTGGTCGTTAGGCTGGTCGGTTCACCGAGCAGCGAGGCATTGATCGACCAAATTACTCCGCAGGTCAGCATGTCCGCGGATGGAGATCAGCGTACGGAAGTAGAAGTCCTCTACCTGCCTGGCGAGGGAGCATTCAGTGGCCAGGCGGACTGCAATGTACTGGTCTTAACCGACTCGAGTATCGACTCTGGCGGACGGGGCCGCGAGGCCCATGTGATCCTGCGTGCGGATGCTTGCGACGACAACCAGGACCAGCTGCCACGTGTCTTTCCGCTCAACCAGTTCAGCGAGGCACTGCGCAAGGTCGCCTGACCGGCTAGAGGTAGCGGTTGATCAGGTTCAGCAGCATTTCCTGGCGACCACTCTGGTTCGGTGCGATCTCGCCTTTTTCCAGCATATAGTTGGAGAGGCCTTCCGAGTCGATCGTACCGTTTTCGATTTCTGCACCCACGCCGCTGTCCCAGCTGCTGTACCGTTCCTCCAGGAGTCCTGCGAGTTCGCCATCGGCGCGAATCGCAGCAGCAATCTTCAGGCCCCGGGCAAATGCATCCATGCCGCCGACATGGGCATGAAACAGGTCGATCGGCTCAAAGCTTTCGCGCCGCACCTTGGCGTCAAAGTTCACTCCGCCGGGTGTCAGCCCTCCGTGCTTGAGGATCACCAGCATGCAACGAGCGGTGAGGTAGAAGTCGGTGGGGAACTGGTCGGTGTCCCATCCCAGCAGCAGGTCGCCGGTATTGGCATCGATGCTACCGAGCATGCCTTGCAGGGCGGCATATTCCAGTTCGTGCATCATCGTGTGGCCAGCCAGTGTGGCATGGTTTGTTTCCACATTCAGCTTGAACGCATCCGTCAGTTCATAGTGCCGCAGAAAGTTGACGCAGGCGGCCACATCGGAGTCATACTGGTGCTTGGTCGGTTCCTTCGGTTTGGGTTCAATCAGGAACTGGCCAGTGAAGTCAATCTTGCGGGCATGGTCGACCGCCAGGTGCATGAATGCTCCCAGGTGGTCAAGTTCACGCTTCATGTCGGTGTTATAGAGGTTCTGGTAGCCTTCGCGGCCGCCCCAGAAGACGTAATTCACTCCACCCAGCCGCTTGGTCACTTCCAGGCACTTTTTCACTTGCGCCGCGCCATAGGCGAAGGCATCCGCGTTACAGCTGGTTGCTGCCCCGTGCATAAAGCGGGGGTGGCTGAAGAGGTTAGCTGTTCCCCATAACAGCTTGATACCGGTCCGTGCCTGTTCTTCTTCCAGCACATCCGCGACCTTATCAAAGTTGTCATTGGTTTCCGCCAGCGAGTTGCCTTCCGGGGCGACATCACGATCGTGAAAAGCGTAGTACGGAGTACCCAGTTTTTCCATGAATTCGAAAGCGACCCGTGCTCGCTGGATGGCATTCTCAACCGACTCACTACCATCATCCCAGGGCCGCTGCATGGTGGCGGAACCGAAGGGATCGAGCCCCGTGCCACGGAAGGTATGCCAGTAGACGACGCTGAAGCGGAGATGCTCCTTCATCGTCTTCCCCTCGATCAGCTCATCCTCGTTGTACCAGCGAAAGGCGAGCGGATTGGTCGAATCAGGACCCTCGTACTGGATCTTGCTGACGTCGGGAAATGCGGCCATGGTGGTCTACTCGATTGCCAGAAAGAGGAATGCGATTCAGTTCCGCTCATCGTGTCAGAATCCCGGCTGAGGAGCAACGGGATGGCCGGACCCTGGTGCTGCGCTGATCGGCGAGCTACTTTTCCAGTTCTGAGTCAGCCGGTTTCATGGCAGCCTTGTGGGCGGCCACCGCCTGCTGCAGCTGTTCAATAACCTCGGGCTGGTCTTCACCCAGGTCGTGCTTCTCTGATGGATCGTGATCGAGGTGGAATAGCAGTGGTCGCTGATGGACAATTGGCTCTGGCTGCCCATAGGCATTCTGGGTCATCAAGTGCATTTTCCAGGGACCCTGGCGGACAGCCATCAGGTTGTAGCCGCGATAGTAGAAGAGTTGTTTGCGAGTCGAAGAGCCGGTCTGGGTCAGTATCGGCATCAGGTTGTGGCTGTCCATGACCCGGTCCGTTGGCATATCGATATCGGCAATCTCATGCGCGGTCGCGAAAATGTCCATCGTGCTGGCCAGCTCGGTGGCAACAGCGCCGGCCGGAATTGTGCCAGGCCACCAGGCCAGCGTGGGCTCCCTCATGCCACCTTCCCAGGTGCTGCCCTTGCCATCCCGCAGCAATCCAGCAGATCCACCGTGCTCATTGAAAATCAGCCAGGGGCCATTGTCGCTGGTAAAGAAGACCAGTGTGTTGTCTTCCAGGTCCAGCTTGCGAAGTGTCTCCAGGACCTGGCCGACACTCCAGTCGATCTCCTCGATGACGTCCCCATAAAGTCCCCGCAGGCTCTGGCCGGCGAAATCGGGATGCCGAAAGAGCGGTATATGGGGAAGGCTATGCGGCAGGTAGAGAAAAAATGGCTGCTTGCGATGCTGGCGAATAAATGCGGTCGCCTGTTCGGTATACCGCCGGGTGATTGTCCGTTGATCGGCAGGCCGCTCGATAATCTGCTCGTCCTGCATCAGCGGCACATTCCAGTACTCGACGCGGGGATCAAGAAAGGCTGCGCGGCCCCTGGGTGCGTCCGCGACGCGATCCATGTCGTTGGAGTAGGGGATGCCGAAATAGGAGTCGAAGCCGTTCGAAGTTGGCAGGTGCGGGGGCAGGTGGCCAAGATGCCACTTGCCGATACAGGCGGTGGCGTAACCCTGCTTCTTCAGGGCCTCGGCCAGTGTGATTTCGCTGGCTGGAATACCGCTCTTGGAATTCGGGAAAAGCACGCGCCGCTTGTTGCTGCACATCCCATTGCGGGCTGGCAGCCGGCCGGTCATCAGGGCGGCTCGGCTGGGAGTGCAGACAGGTGCCGCCGAGTAAAACTGAGTCAGCTTCATCCCCTCACTGGCCATCCGGTCCAGCTGCGGAGTTCGAATGGTGGGGTGTCCGAAACATCCCAGGTCACCGTAGCCGAGGTCGTCCGCGAAGATCACGATCACGTTCGGCGGTCGCTGAGCCGACTGCAACTGGGGACTGATTACCAGCAGTGCCAACAGCAGGGCAGCGGCGCGAGAGAAGTTATTCATCGCAGAACCTATTCGATGTTCGTCACGGGCTGCTCATAAGGCTGCTCGTTATGCCGCGTGACATAGTTAAGGATGCGGTCGCCCAGTCGTGGGAAGAGCATGGCAATGGCGCACAGCACTCGGGCGTTCCAGGGGACGACCAGTTCGGGTCGACGTTGCTGGCATACCAGTAGCACGCGGCGTGCCAGCTTGTTGGGACAGAGTTGCTTGATGCGAGCACCGGCGCCCGGCAGTCGGGCCTTGCGTGGCAGGTTACGGGCCTGGCGATCATAACGGGTGCTTGTTCCCTCACGGGCAATCGGGCCGGGGCAGACCAGCAGCACGTGGACTCCCTCGGATTCAAGTTCCATTCGCAGTTGCTGGCTGTAGGCGGCAACAGGGAACTTGCTGGCTGGGTAGGCGCCCAGGTAGGGACCGGCGATTCGTGATGCCAGCGAGCCAATATTCACCAGGTGCCCAGCTGACTTTTTCAAGACGGGCAGGGCAGCTCGGCAGCAGCGGACCAGTGCCAGAAAGTTCAATTCCAACAGCTCGGCGAATTCTGCAGGCGAGGTGGATGTGGCCCAGCCTCGACTGCTGCGACCCGCCGCGTTGACCCAGGCATCGATCGTGCCATGTTCGTCCACGACGGTTTTGACCAGCTGGTTGACGGAGGCATCGTCGGTGACGTCTGTTACCACTGGACTGACGCGACCAGGCAGCGCTTCGGCGGTGGCTTCCAGCCGTTGCTGGCCTCGCGCGGCGATCACCACGTTAGCCCCTGAGGCCGCATAGCTGGCGGCCAGCGATCGACCGAAACCGGCAGATCCGCCTGTGATCACAACGACCTTGTCTTGCCAGTAACCCATCAGCTGTGCTTTTCAGGTTCTCGGTTCCACCGCCAGCGGGGACGTTGTGCCAGCCTGATTCAAGTCTAGTCTTCCGGGCCAGAATTGGCTATCTCTGGATCATGCCGGGAGAAGTCAACCAGTTCCCAGGAAATCGACGGTTGCTGGGCCTGGCCGCCACGCGGCATGCGAATATATTTTTCCGGATAGCCGAATTCTGGATGGAATTGTCCACGAATGTAGAGATTACAGACATCCGGTCCACGTTCTCCCTGCTGGTAACGGCGGATACTGACCAGGTCACGGCTGATGGTCTCCAGCATTCCCTCGACGCTCCAGGCGGGGAAGGAATGGCGGCTGGAGAGGGGGTTGCCATTCAAGAGGATCGCGGAAACTTGACCGCCTCGCACGCGGATCTGGTAAGTGTCGCGTTGTCGGTTGGTGACATGCAAATGCAAGTCATAGTCGTCGATCTGGGCCTGCTGCCACAACTGCTTTACCTCTGCCAGCCGTGCTTCATCAATGGCCTCTATCCGCCCACGAGAAATGAAAATCACGGCGGCTGTCAGCATCGCCGTCAGCAGTCCGCTGATCCAAGCGGCGCGGCGAAAGCGAACAGCTGGACGTCTGCGGGGAGCTGGCCCCTGGCTGGCTTGTTCACTCTCTGGCTGCATCAGTGTGGCACCCCTGTTCGTGGTCCATTGACGGCTTCTCAAGATCCAGGCAGGAGCTTTCCCGCCAGCCGAAAAACCGATATACAACAGGCTGACCGGCAACCGCTGTGGTCATTGTCAGCCAGTTGCCGGGGTTACGTCAACAAAGGAGTCCCGATGGCTGAAACCTCACTCAGCAGTCCCCGTGCACGGACCAAGATCGTGGCGACGGTGGGGCCGGCCTCAAGTTCGCTGGAGCAACTGGGTCAGCTGGTCGAGGCGGGCGTGGATGTGTTTCGCATCAACATGGCGCACGGCAGCCGCCAGGAGCATGAGACAGTGGTCGAGCGGATTCGGGAAACCGGCTCCGCCCGTAACCAGGCGCTGGGAATTCTCGTCGACCTGGCTGGCCCCAAGATCCGACTCGGCCAACTTGCCAGTGATCCATTGATCTGTCCGCAGGGTAGTCTGTTCCGGATCGTCCGGGGGGACGTGGCCCAGCAGCAGGACGAACTGGTCTCGAACTACCCCCAGCTGATCGATGAACTGGAGGTCGGTGATCGCGTCATGCTGGCCGATGGTACGGTCGGCATGAAGGTGGTCAAGTGCGACGCGGATGTCGTCTCGGTTGAAGTTATCGATCACGGCCAGGTCCGCAGCCGACAGGGTCTTAATCTCCCCGGCGTGACACTCAGCATTCCCTCGCTGACTGAACAGGACCGGGACAATGCAGCCTGGGCGGCAACAGCCGGGGTCGAATTTATTGGGCTCAGTTTCGTCCGTGGAGCTGACGAGATCTATGATCTCAAGGGGATCATCTCGGCGCACGAATCGCGTGCCATGGTGGTTGCCAAGATCGAGAAGCGTGAAGCACTTGAGAATCTCGACGAGATTGTGCTGGCTGCCGATGCAGTGATGGTGGCGCGAGGCGACCTCGGTGTCGAAATCGACTTTGCCGAAACACCGATGGCACAAAAGCGGATCATCAATACCTGCCAGCATTATTCGCGGCCAGTGATCGTGGCCACGCAAATGCTCGACAGCATGCACGACTCTCCCCGCCCAACCCGCGCTGAGGTGACCGATGTGGCGAACGCCGTGCTGGATGGTACCGACGCCTGTATGCTCAGCGGCGAGACTGCCATCGGGAACTTCCCGATTGAGTCCGTGCTGGTGATGAATCGGATCATGCTCAATACCGAGAAAAGCCTCCCCTCTCAGCCTGCCAGGGAAGCGCCACGGTTTTCCGATGGAGTTCACCCAATCACCGCAGCTGTGGTTTACGGCGCAGCCCGAATTGCTGCACGGCTGGATGCCAGCTTTGTCGTGGTGGCAACACGCAGCGGCAACACCGCCCGGGTGAAGGCCAAACAACGTGACTTCATTCCGACCGTCGGCATCAGCAGCTCGGCTGCCACACTTAATCAGCTCTGCCTCTACTGGGGAATCATCCCAGTGCCAGGCCTGCTGCATGACAGCCAGGATCAAGTCCGTGACGCTGTCATCGCCTGGGGCCGGCAGGACGGCTGCCTGGCCAACGGCGACCGGATCGTGCTGGTGACAGGTACCGGCCTGGCCCCGCTGGCTCACAACATGGTGCATGTGCACGAGGTGAGCGAGTAGTGTTGCAGTGCCGAAGCAGGGACTCTGAGCGACTGAGCCCTGGCGGCTAGCCAGTAATCTCCTCAATCTCCACTGCCCGTTTTTCTGCCACGGATTGGTAACAGGCGTCGACAAGTGCCATCGTCAGCAAGTTGTCACGGCCGCCAATTTCCGGTTCACTGTTGGTCTCCAGAGCGACCAGCAGCTGCGCCATCGGGCCCACGAAGGCATCTGGAAACCAGACTTCATTCCAGCGAGGGGAATGCCAGCTTTCGCCGTCAGCAATCGTTGAGTAATCGAGCGTACTGGGTGTCCTCTCGGGATAGCTGGGCCAACCAATGGTCCCCCGGGCGAGCCCCTCGGTTCCTTCCATCCGCCAGCGAATGCCGATATCTGCAGCAGCACCTTCACGAGCGGGGCCGGCCCAGACATCGTCCCAGGCGGTTGCCCGGGCACCATTGGCGAACTCCAGTATGTAAAGACAGATGCCATCCTGGTGGTCAAACTGTTGCAGCGTTCGTGGGTCGGGGATCGTGCTGCAATAGACGCGTTGGGGATCGCCCAGCCAGTAGCGGAAAGTGTCCAGGTGGTGGATCGACATAATCCGCAGCGTGACCCATCCCTGTCGCTGCTGCCACGGCATCCAGTGAGGGATGGCACGCATCTCAATACTGGCCAGCAGCGGCTCTCCCAGGGCACCGCGACTGAGCAGGTCCTGGCAGCCGCGCACCGACTGGTCGTAACGCATGTTCTGGTTGACAGCCAGGACAATGCCGGCATCCTCACACAGCTGGACCACCTGGCAGGCTTGCTGGTAGTCGCTTCCCAGCGGTTTTTGAGCCAGGATGCCTCGCACCCGCTGTGGGTGGGCGACGATTTTCCGGATCACGTCGATTTGAATGTCGGGTGGAACTGCCACGTCGACGACCTCGATGTCACCGCGGTCGAGCATTTCATCCAGGTCCTGATAGCCAGCCAGGTCGTGCCGGGCCGCGACTTCACTGACCTGCTCGGCCCTCCGCGAGACGATCGCCAGGGGGTTAAAGCCGGCCTGGCGATAGGCCACCAGGTGGCAGTCAGCCATGATGAAGCCGGCGCCGACACAGCCGATTCCGACGTCCATTCGGTCCGGCAGGCGAGGCAGATAGTCGAGCTGCTGGTCGGTCGGTTGGTCGGTCGGTTGGTTCATCGCGGGGGCGCCTTATGCAGGTCCAGCCTGGCCACGCAGGCCAGCAGCTTGCATCAACCGGTCGGTTGCCTCGTAAGCCTCCTGGACCCACTCCACAATCTTCTCGGGCTCGGGTGAATACTCCAGTTCGATTGAAATCGTACCGTCGATTTCCAGCGACTTGATTTGCTCGAGGTAAGGTTCGAAGGGGACCACGCCACGGCCTGGTGGCAGGTCTCCATGGACCTTGCCATCACAATCCGAGATGTGGACATGAATCGCCTTGCCACGCAACTGCTGGAGTTCCTCGGGCGGCACGTCGGCCAGCACCAGGTGGGAAATGTCGATGTTGGCGCGGACAGCCTCGTGATCACAGTCGTCGATGAACCGGGACATCGTTTCCACGCTGTTGACCAGCGACAATGGGAAAGGTTCCAGTTCCAGCGCGATCTGTATGCCAAGCTCAGCGGCGCGGTCACCGAGGCGGCGACAATTGTCCACTGCCGTGCGCCACTGCTCCTCGGCAGGTATCACCTCGCGGTTCCAGATGTACTCGCCGAGTACTAGCAGCAGGTTGTCCGCTTCGTACTCATAGACCAGGTCCAGGTAAGCCTTGACTCGCTCCAGGTGAAACTGCTGGACACTCGGGTTGAAGTCGATCAGGCCGACAGCCACGCAACAGATCGATGTGATCGGCAAGTCGAGGCGATCACACTCGTCCTTGATCAGGCGACGTTCCTGCACGTCCGCATCGAGTGGGTCGATGAAGATATCGATCGTGTCAAAGCCGATCTCCTTGGTCTTCTGGAGACCGAAAACAGTCGGTTGCTCCGCCTGGACCCAGGCAGAGTTGATCAATCCAAGTTGCATGGCTGGGTTACTCCGGGGAGGCTGAGCGAGCACGGCGGGCCTGTCGCTGCAGTCGGGGCTGGATGTCCATGTTCTTCGCCAGGAAGGCAAGCATATCGCCCGCGGCTGCAATTCGCTTACTGGTAGGAGTGCCGGCGCCGTGGCCGGCGCGAGTTTCGATCCGGATCAGAACCGGGTTGTCCCCCTGGTGGCAATGCTGTAACTGGGCGGCGAACTTGAAACTGTGTCCCGGTACGACTCGGTCATCATGATCGGCCGTGGTCACCATTGTGGCAGGGTAATCGGTATCTGGCTTCAGATTGTGCAGCGGTGAGTAGCCGAGCAGGTTTGAGAATTGTTCCGGGTCGTCGGCAGAACCGTATTCCGAAACCCAGGCCCAGCCGATCGTGAATTTGTGGTAACGCAACATGTCCATCACCCCAACGGCTGGCAAGGCGACCTGGCAGATGTCGGGGTGCTGGGTGATCACCGCGCCGACCAGCAGCCCTCCGTTACTGCCTCCACGAATCGCCAGCTTCTCGCGGCTGGTGACTTTTTCACTCACCAGCCAGTCTGCGGCGGCAACAAAATCGTCAAACACGTTCTGCTTGTTCTTCAGCATGCCCGCTTCGTGCCAGTCGCGACCATATTCCCCGCCCCCGCGCAGATTGGCAACGGCGTAAACGCCGCCCATTTCCATCCAGACCAGGTTGCTGACAGAAAAGCCGGGAGTCAGTGAAATGTCGAAACCTCCGTAAGCGTAAAGCATCGTCGGGTTTGAGCCGTCACGACGGAGCCCCGTGCGTGAGACCAGGAACATCGGGATACGGGTTCCATCCTTGCTCTCGTAAAACACCTGCTCAGTGCTGTAACGGTCGGGGTCGAAGTCGACCTCCGGCTGACGAAAGATCACGCTCTGCCCGCTGGCAATGTCGTAGTGATAGATCGTGGCCGGAGTGGTGAAGTTGCTGAATGTGTAAAACGTCTCCGTGTCCTTCAGCCGGCCGCCAAATCCGCCGGCCGTGCCAATGGCAGGAAGCTCGAGTGACTCAGCCTCGTCGCCGTCCAGTGAATAGACCATCAGTTGTGAATGGGCGTGGTGCAGGTAACTTGCGATCAACCTGCCCCCCACCATCGAGATATCCTCCAGCGTGTCCTCCGACTCGGGGATAATCTCCTCCCAGTTTTGCGGATCAGGAGCGGCAATATCGATCCGGATTACGCGCCGGCGGGCTGCGTCCTTGTCGGTCAAAATCCAGAATTGACTGCCGACGTTGCCAAGGAAACTGTAGGAGGCGTCGAATCCCGAAATCAGCTCGACCACGTCGCTCTCGTCGGCTGACAGGTCCAGGTAGAACAACTGGTTCTTGCGCAACGTCCCCTTCCAGACACTGATGATCAGGTAATCGCCGTCGTCGGTGACGTAGCCGCCGAATCCCCATTCCTTTTCGTCCTGCCGCTGGTAGACCAGCCGGTCTGAAGACTGTGGATCTCCCAGCTTGTGGAAATAGAGCTTCTGAAAGTGGTTGGTGCCGGTAAGTTCGGTGCCGTCGGCCGGCTCGTCATAGCGGCTGTAATAGAAACCGGAGTTGTCCGCGGACCACGATACCCCGGAAAACTTGACCCACTTGAGGTGATCATCCAGCAGTTCGCCGCTGCCCACATCCATCACCTTCCACTCTCGCCAGTCCGAACCGGCGGCAGCCAGGCCAATTGCCAGCCTTGTGCCATCCCGACTTGCTCGCCAGCCGGCCAGTGCAACGGTGCCATCCTCTGAGAGATTGTTGGGATCCAGCAGGATCCGGGGCTCGCCATCAAGCCGGTCCACGGTGTACAGGACGGACTGGTCCTGCAGGCCATCGTTGTGAGTGTAAAAGTAACGATCGCCGCGCTTTACCGGTTGGCCAAAGCGTTCATAGTTCCAGAGCTGGGTGAGTCGATCGGTGATCTCCTCTCGTGGCCCGATCTGCTCCAGGTAATCAAACGTCACCCGGTTCTGGGCCTCGATCCACTCGTGGGTCTCGTCACTTTCGGTGTCTTCCAGCCAACGATACGGATCGAAGACCTCGACGCCATGATAGTTGTCCACTGTGTCGCCACGCCGGCTGGTCGGATAGTCGATTGTGATCACACCTGCTGTCCTTCGTTGTTGTCCACCGATCCTCAGTTTGCCTGCCAGTGTCGCCTTCCGCAGCCCCCTGGCAGGAACTGCCTCGGGATCCTCGCCAGGACTACTGGAATAGAGCAGGACTGCTGCAGAGAGTCCAAACAGGGCGATCAGGCTGAGAGATTTAAACACGTTGTGCCTGCCCCGGAGAATGTGAAAAGTGATGCAGCTGACCAGCGTCAGGACTGAATGTACCCCGCCAGTCACTGGCATTCCAGTTGGCAGCGAGGTGTCACTGCTGTGGCGCGACGGCTGACACGATGTTGTCAGCCCGACTGGGAGAATGTGACGCAAACGGCCCGCCACCTAACCAGGAAGATGACATGTCCAGCTTGGTAATTGCCGACGACGCAGTCGCAGTTTACCGTCCTGTCGTCCCGTTGGCGTTGGCGGTTGCAGCTGGAATCCTGGCGGATCGCTGGTTCAGCGTCACCTGGCAGGTCTGGCTGCTGGCGATGGCGGGCAGTGGGCTGTTGGCCTGGCTGACGGGGAGATCGCTGCAGCGGTTGTCCGGAATCTGTCTACTGTTCAGCCTGGCGTGCGGGTCGGCTGCCTGGCACCAGTACGACTGGGACTGGTTTCCAGCCGACAACCTTGCCTTCCGCCTGGACCGCGAATCCCGACCGGTCTGCTTGCGAGCCCAGCTGGTATCGAGTCCCCGCCTGTTGCCGGCTGAACACGATCCACTCTGTTCTTTTCCACAGCAGCAGATGAGCAGCGTTCAAGTCAGTCTGCTGGCACTTCGCCAGGGAAATCGCTGGCAGCCAGCCAGTGGCGGGGCGTCGCTCTGGGTGACCGGACGGCTCGATCATGTTGCTTGTGGAGATCGCGTTGAGCTGCTGGCCTTTGCACGACAGACAGTCGACCTGGCCGCTGGCAGACAGGTTTCCAGCAACCGTGGTCGCAGTCGTCGAGAGCTGGTTCGCTTGCGGGCGATTTCGCCGGCCGCTGTCCAGCTGTTAGAAGCTGCTGATCGCCGCCAGCCCTGGATATGGATCGAGGGCCTGCGGCGGCGTGTCGAGTCTTCGCTGTTCCACTGGCTGGGTCCGCGTCATGCGCCACTGGCGTCGGCGATGCTGATCGGTGTCCGCGACCAGGTGCCCTCCAGCCAGCGGGATGCCTTCTTCCTGACTGGCACAGTCCACCTGCTTGCTATCTCAGGGCTCCACGTTGGTATCCTGGCAGGTCTGTTATGGATTGTGGTCCGGATGGGTTGGATGCCACGCCTACCCGGCCTGTTGCTGCTGATCGTGCTGGTTGTCTTCTATTGCTGGTTGACCGGAGGTCGACCGTCGATTCAGCGAGCGACCGTGCTGGTCTGCTTGTTGTGCTTGGCCGAGCTGCTTTTTCGTCCGGTGCTGCCGGTCAACTGTCTGGCAACCGCAGCCGTCGTGATCCTCTTACTGGACCCCAGCAGCCTGTTCCAGGCCGGCACCCAGTTGTCGTTTATTGCCGTGCTGGCTCTGATCCACGCTCCAGACCGGTTCGTGCGCCGGCCGGTTTTATCCACCGATCCACTCGAGAGGCTTGTGCAGCGAGTCGCGGACAACTGGAGGCGGAGGACGGCGAGGGCGGTCGGCAGGGCACTGCTGCTGTCGATCTACGTCTGGGTGGCGACCGCTCCTCTGGTCATCTACCATTTTCACCTGATCAGTCCTGTCGGCGTGCTGCTCGGCTGCGCCCTGGGGATTCCACTCACGATTGTGCTGGTCGGCGGTCTACTGACAGCTGTCCTGTCACCATTGGGCGGTCTGGCTGCACTTGCTGCCTGGCCCTGCGGCTGGGGGCTCGAAGCGATCATTCGACTGACAAGGTTCGCCCGGGAACTCCCGGGGGCCTATTTCTGGACGCCGTCGCCTCCCGGCTGGCTTGTTGGCCTGTTCTACCTGCTGTTGCTTGCTGGCTGGCTCTGCCGGCTACCACGTCCTCGCTGGCTGCTGCGCTGCGGGCTGGTTGCCCTGTTCGTCGTCGGACTGCTACTGGCGGGCCGGCTGGCGCGAAAACCACCATCCGGGGTCTTGCGAGCCACGTTCATATCCGTTGACCACGGCACTTCTGTCCTGCTGGAGTTCCCCTCGGGCCAGGTCTGGCTGTATGACGCCGGCCACCTGGGACATCCTTTGACAGCCGGACGGTCGATCTCAAATCTGCTCTGGAGCCGCGGTATTCACCGCATCGACCGCCTCTTCCTGTCGCATGCCGACATCGATCATTTCAATGCTATCCCGTATCTGGTCGAGCGTTTCCAGGTAAGTCAGATGCACGCGCCGCCCGCCCTGCAGCATGCCAACTCAGCGGCCGAAGAATCGCTGCTGACCGCCCTGCATCGTGCCGGCCTGCAGCTCGATCCAGTTGTCCGCGGCTCAGTCATACCGGCGGTTGCCGGAGTCAGTGTGGAGGTGCTTCACCCGCCCGCCGAAGCTGTCTTTGAGAGTGACAACGCCGGTAGCCTGGTCCTTGAGATCAGATTTGGGGTCCATCGCCTGCTCTTGCCAGGCGACCTGGAATTGGATGGCCTGGATGACGTGCTGGCTTTGCCTGCCCGCCGGGTCGACATCTTGATGGCCCCTCACCACGGCAGCCGCAACAGTGAGCCGGCGCGGGTCTGCCGCTGGTGCCGCGCCAGCCTGGTGGTGGTCTCCAGCGGCCATCGCCAGGCCAGCGGTGAAGAGGCCTACCGCGCCGCCGGCTGCCGGCTCTATTCCACCCGGCGGGACGGTCATGTGACGGTGGAATTGTCGACAACGGGATACCGTATCAGGACCGAGCGTGGATCGGCGGCCTGGCGGATCCAGCCTCGCTGAGCACAATCCGTTCAGGATGTGTGGCCAGCATTCCCGTTGCTCTCCTGGTCGAAATAGTCGCGCAGCAAACGCCGCAGCTGCTCGCGGGCCCGGTACAAACGGCTGCGTACCGTCCCCAGGGAGATGTCCAGGATGGTTGCTATCTCTTCGTATTCACACTGTTGGATTTCACGTAGCTCCATCACCGCCCGGTGTTCGGGTGAGAGCTGTTGCAGTGCCTGCTGAACCTCTGCCACCAACTCACGTTTCATGACTCCATCCTCGGGAGGGGTTTGCCGGCCAGCAAGGCTGTCATCTCGTTCTTCCGAGCTGAGTGGATCAAGTGACAACTCTCCCCGGTCCTTGCGAAACAGGGTCATGGCACGGTTGAAGGCGATTCGATAGAGCCAGGTGAAGAACTGGCTCTTGCCATCAAACCGTGAGAACTTCTCGATCGCCTGGATGAAGGTATCCTGCACCACGTCGCGGGCACGTTCGGTATTACCGACCACGCGGACCATACTGGTATACAGCCGGTCCTGGTGAATCTGGATCAACTCACCCCAAGCTTGTCGGTTTCCATCCCGAATCAACTGGATGAGCTGCTGTTCGCGTTCGTCCACGGCCAATCCAGCTCGTTTTCAAAGTAAATCGAATGCAGCAGGCGGTCACGCTGGAGAATTGTGTCCGCTAACCTGCTTCGAGTTGCCGATGTGCCCCCGGTCTCTTTTCCATCATCCCCGCGATGGAAAAAGTTGTCAAATCAACGGTCGCCGGGACAATCCCAGGCAGGCCAGCGAGCTGGTGTCAAAAGAGGATACGATTACTCCAAACTCAGGCCACTGGCCAGCAAAACCGCTTTTTGTACAGCCAGGTCGTGCTGGTAACTGAATTCAAATTCTCGCTTGCCGCGCAGGACTGCAGCCAGGTCACGAAAGTCACCGTCATACCGCCCCCCCAGTCGGGGCAAGGAGACCTGCTGGGTACCTTTCTTAAAGTCACCATGATCGCGGTCCAGCGTGAGCGACAGCAGCGGGGGCTCAAGCGGCCGCAGGGCAATCGTACCCTGGTTGCCACAGACGACCAGCTGTCGTCGTCGACCGCCATCCACCTCAACCAGCGCGCTGCGAACAGTCGCAGTCGCCCGCGGATACTCGAAGACCGCCAGCTGGTTATCTTTCAAGTTGTCCCTGTCTGGCCGAGTTTGTCTTGGAAAGGGAGTGACCTTGTCCGGCACACCAATCGCATGAATGAGCGAATCGATCACGTGGCAGCCGAGTTCAAACATCGTGCCACCTGGATACTCCGCTAGCTGGTCCCGGGTGTTGTCTCCCACGGTCTTGCTGATCACGGTGTGGGCTTCAAAAATCTCACCCAACCAGCCCTGTTTGATGGCCTGAAAGATGAATCGGAAACCAGGGTTATAGCGAAACATGTAGCCCATCTGGATGATTCGCTGACGCTCGCTGGCAGCTTTTACCAGTGCCTGGAATTTCGGATAGGACTCACCCGCTGGCTTGTCAAGATGGATATGTATGTTCGCATCGATACATCGAGCTGCCGTATCCAGCAGGTCCTTGACCTCGGTTTCAACACAGACCAATTCAAGCCCTGGGGTATTAAGCAGCTGGTCCTCGCTCATCCAGGTCACTCCCTGGTAGGCCGACTGGTTTGCCAGCTCGGCGCGGCGTTTCTTATCCGCTTCGACAACTCCGACCACGTCGTACTGGTCGCTGAACTTGCGCATCGTGCCGACTTTCCCCGAGGCATGGGCATGCTGAGTGCCGATTTGCCCCGCGCGGATCTTGCCGCTGGGAACTGCAGCGGAGGCTGCTGGAGCGAGGTGAACGGAGGGCAGCAGGGTTGCCAGGCTGGCTCCGGCAAGGAACGTGCGTCGGTCACTCTTCATCGGATTTCTCCTCGGCCTGCAAACAGATCAATAGCCCATGGCGGCGCCATCCTTGCGCGATTCGGTGGCACCCTGCAGGACACCTGACTGGAGGTCAATCAGGATGCCCTGGTAGCCGCCAAACCCGCCGCGACTGCGCTGAACTTCATGGCCGCGTGCTTGGAGTTGCTCGATCACGCCATCGTCAATGCCCGATTCGACAGTCACAACTCCGACACCTTCAGCTTTCAGCCCGGTCGGTGTGGCACTTCCGACATGCCGCACGCGGGCAGCATCCCCGGCCGCCTGGACGTTCATGCCGAAGTCGATCAAGTTGACGAGCACCTGCGCGTGGCCCTGTGGCTGCATGTCGCCACCCATCACACCAAAGCAAAAGAATGGCTGTCCGTCACGGGTTACCATGGCTGGGATGATCGTGTGGAAGGGCCGCTTGCCGGGCTTCAGCTCGTTCAGGTGACCGTCCTCGAGAGCGAACAGGGCTCCACGGTTCTGCAGCACAAAACCGAGGTCGGCGGGTGTAACGCCGGAGCCGAATCCATAGTAGTTGCTCTGGATAAACGAGCAGCAGTTCCGATCTTTGTCGACGACAGTCAGGTAGACAGTATCTCCCCGCTTTAACCGCGGGTCGCCGGCCGGTACATCGCTGGCCGCCTTGCCGAGGTCGATACGCTTGTTTTGATGTTCGCTGTACTGCTTGGAGATCAGTATTTCGGTTGGCAGCTCGGCGAAGTCGGGATCGGCGTAGAAACGTGACCGGTCGGCGAAGGCCAGCTTCTTGGCTTCCACGAAGAGGTGCAGATAGTCCGCGCTGCCGGGTCCCATGCTGGCCACGTCGTGCTGTTCCAGCACATTGAGGATCTGCAGCGCCGCGATTCCCTGGCCATTGGGAGGCAACTCCCAGACGTCGTAACCGCGGTAATTTGTGGAGACCGGCTCGACCCAGGTCGAGGTATGGCTGCGGAAGTCCTTGTTCGTGAAGAGACCACCATGCTGCTCGCTGAAGGCCACGATCCGTTTGGCGATACTGCCCTTGTAGAATGCATCGGCGCCATGCTTGGCGATCAGCTGGTAGCTGCGTGCCAGCTGGGGATTGCGGAAGACCTCGGCAAATCGTGGAGCCCGATTGCCATCGACCAGGAAGGTGCTGGCGGAATCGGGCCAGCGAGCGAGTTTTTCTGCTGAGCTGTCCCAGTAACTGGCGATCACCTCGGTGACGGCAAAACCGTGATTGGCGGTTTCGATCGAGGATGCCAGGATCTTGTCGAGTGGATGGCTGCCGAAGCGATCATGCAGGGTCTGCCAGCCGCTCACGCAGCCTGGCACGGACCAGCTGAGCGGGCCCTCGATCGGAATCTGGGAGAGCCCGCGCTGTTCGAACAATGACCGCGAGATCTTCAGCGGGCTCCGTCCGCTGCCATTGAGTCCATACAGTTGGCCGGTCTTGCTGTCCCAGTAAATGGCAAACATGTCGCCGCCAATACCACAGCTCATCGGTTCCACCACGCCGAGCATCGCGTTGGCGGCAATCGCCGCATCAACAGCGTTGCCACCGTCCCTGAGAATATCGAGGCCTGCCTGGGCTGCCAGCGGGTGGCTGGTGGCGACCATGCCGTGTCGGGCGACCACCACCGAACGGCCCTGGTACGGCGGGCCGACGGGCCGGTCAAATCCAGGTCCGGCAGCCGAGCTGCTGTTCTTGATCGGTTCGGTCATGGTGGTGATTGCCAGCAGGAAAAGGAATGTGAGCGTCAGCCGGAACGGGCCGGGACGGTCGCATCGTTTGTCCAGCGTCATGGTGCCTGCTCCTGTCTCGCAGCAGAGGTAAGGTGCGCTCGCTGCGGGCATGGTACCATAGTTAATCCTGGGTCGCCCCCGCCTCGCTCAATCACCCGGTAGCCTGATTTATGCAGATCCCCTGGCACGCTGAAAAATTGTCCCTGGCTGTCGCCATCAGCCTGCTGGTACTGACGATGCCACTGGCCGCCGCCGACCGAACGGAGCTTCGTAAGGCGGTCCAACGTAGCATCCCCTTGCTGCAATTGAGTGCAGCCGAGTACACCGACCAGCGTGATTGCTTCTCCTGCCACCACCAGGCACTGACCTCGATGGCCGCGGCGCTGGCGAGCCAGCGGGGTCTGTCAGTGGATCGTAAGAAGGTCGAGTGGCAAAGTGAATTTACAGCCGAGTTTTTTCTGGCCCGCAAGGACCAGCTGGCACAAGGGCAGGGGGTGCCAGGTGGTCCTTATACAGCTGCCTACGCCGCCCTCCAACTGGCAGCAGATCGTGCGGAAGAGGGAGTCGCCCGGAAGCTGTTATCGAGCTACCTGCTGGCAACAGCAGACAAACAGGGTGGCTGGCGGATCGGCACGCACCGTCCTCCCATCGAGGATAGTGACTTCACCGCCACGGCTCTTGCTGTGGCCGCCTTGCGGTTGAATGTGGATGCCAGCCAGTCCCAGCAACTGGCTGGGCTGCTGCGCGATTCAACTCGCTGGCTGGCACAGCAGCCGGCGGACACGACCGAGGACCGTGTCTTCCAGCTACTCGGTCTCTACTGGAGCCAGTTGCCAGGCGATGCCTCGACAGAGCTGGGCTGGCAGCAGCTGTTTTCCGCTGCCAGTTTGAGCTGGAGCGAACAGGCAGAGGACGTGTTTCGGCGGCAGGCAGATGAGCTCATCCGTCGTCAACAAGATGACGGTGGATGGTCGCAGCTGGATGGCGGAGAGAGTGACGCCTATGCGACTGGCCAGGCGCTGGTCACGCTGCTGGGGACCGGCCAGCTGAGACCCGCTCAGCGTGTCGTGCGGCGTGGACTGGACTACCTGCTATCGACACAGCTGGCGGATGGTTCCTGGTACGTCAAGAGTCGCTCCAAGGCGTTTCAGAAGCAGTTTGAAAGTGGATTTCCGCATGGAAAGGACCAGTTTATCTCGATCGCTGCCAGCAGCTGGGCCACGATGGCAATCACACTGGCCCTGCCGATTCGCTCTGCAAGATCACGATCTGTATCTATCCGCTCCGTGCAAAGGGGGAAACGGGCGAAAGGGGCAGATTGACGAGATTGTCCCGAAATCCTGACTCCTTCTATCTCTCGTTGATTTCCAATGCTCATGTGGTTTGCAAGAATTGGCTTGACTGTTACATTGGGAAGTTTGAAAGATCAAGCGGGATAGATGCAAGCAAAGTGTAAAGCTTGCACCCGCTGGTAAGAAATTCGAACGAAGAACGGTATGTAGGTAGTTACAAGACTGGTTGGGAATGTAAGTTGGAGACGCTGGGCAGGCCGGAGGGTCATTGTGCCACGGCGAGAAAATCACAAAACATAGATGACGATCACGACAGAGCTAAAGCAGGAATTGATCCGCGATTTCGCGATGCAGGACGGTGACACAGGTTCACCCGAGGTGCAGATCGCGATATTGACAACAAGGGTCAACAATCTGACCGAGCACATGCGAACACACAAGAAAGACTATGCCTGTCGGCGTGGTCTGTTAGCGATGGTAAGTCGCCGAAGACGCCACCTGGATTACCTCCGAAAGGTCGATCCGCAGCGTTACCTTGATATTATCGGCCGGCTTGGAATTCGAAAGTAGCGTTCCGCTGACGTGATCTGGATGTTGTGTCTCTTCGGGCTGCCGCCCCATCAGGGTGGGCAGGCGAACTCGACACGGTTTTCTTAACCCCTGCGTGTTGGCATTCAGGCTGACATCAGTCTCCTGCCCAGGAGTGGGTGAGTTGTTTTACTCACCAGCAGCACAAGCTTATGTGTGCTGCTCTCAGGCTATCAACAACAGAAAGGTTTGACAGGTAATCAAGTGAAACATCGCGTAGAACGAACAATTGGCGGTACATTACTCTCCTTTGAAACTGGTGTGTTGGCCAAGCAGGCCGATGCAACGGTCATGGTCCAGTATGGCGACACGGTGGTTTTGAATGCAGTCACCAGTGGCAAGCCGAGGCCGGGGATCGACTTTTTCCCCCTCATGTGTGACTACCGCGAGCGGCTTTCAGCTGCCGGAAAATATCCCGGAGGGTTCCTCAAGCGTGAGGGTCGCCCGACGATGAAAGAGACACTCACGGCCCGCCTGATGGACCGGCCCATCCGTCCGCTCTTTGTCGAGGGTTACAAGGACGAGGTGCAGTGTCAGTCGGTGGTGCTCTCCAGCGATCGCCAGAACGACGGCGATGTACTGGCTATGAACGGTTCGGCAACAGCCCTGCTGATTTCGCCGATGCCCTACCTGGGCCCGATCGCATCGATGCGAGTTGGCCGCGTCAACGGCGAGTTGATCGCCTTTCCCACAGCGGATGACCTCGAGGAGAGCGATCTCGATATGATCGTCTCCGGCTCGGCGGACGCTGTCCTGATGATCGAGGGCTTCGCCCGCGAGATGCCCGAGGACGAGATGCTGGCAGCGATCCAGTTTTCCCACTCGGTTATCAAGGAAGTCTGCGCGATGCAGCTTGAGCTGGCCGAAGCGGTCGGTGTGGAAAAGAAGGAGTTCATTCCACCCGAGGACGATGGCCTGCTCGAGCAGTTGCGAGGCCAATACCTGGACCGCTTCAAGGAGGTCAAGCAGACCGACGGCAAGCTGGCACGGGGCGAGGCCATCTCAGCACTCCGCGACGAAGCGGTTGCGGCCACGATTCCAGATCCGGATGCCGATGGAGCGGTCACCTCGAATCGCTTCTCTGAAGCCTGGCACGACCTGGAAGAGCAGGTTGTACGTGAGTTGATCATTGCTGGTATTCGCCAGGATGGGCGTGCTGCAAACGAGCTGCGGAACATCGAGTGCACGGTCGACGTGCTGCCGCGAACACACGGTTCGGCAGTATTTCAGCGTGGCGAAACCCAGGCACTGACAACAATCACGCTTGGTACGGGTCGCGATGAACAGCGCGTCGATGGACTCGGCGAAGAATATTCCAAGAAGTTCATGCTCGATTACAACTTCCCTCCCTTCTCGGTTGGCGAATGTCGACCGATTCGTGGCCCTGGTCGTCGTGAGATTGGTCACGGTGCGTTGGCTGAGCGGAGCGTCAAGAGCGTGATTCCTGATCCGGCAGATTTTCCCTACACGATTCGCGTGATCTCCGAGATCCTCGAATCCAATGGATCATCGTCGATGGCCTCTGTCTGTGGTGCCACGCTGGCCCTGATGGCCGCTGGCGTCAAAATCAAAAAGCCTGTGGCGGGTATCTCCGTCGGTATGGTGAAGCAATCGGACGATGAGTGGGTTCTGCTGACCGACATTGTCGGCAACGAGGATCACTTCGGCGATATGGACTTCAAGATTGCCGGTACCCAACACGGGATCACCGGTATCCAGCTGGATCTCAAGATTCACGGGATCAGCGAGGAGATCATTGTGGCCACGCTGCAGCAGTCGAAGGTCGCCAGGATGGATATCCTCAAGTCGATGCTGAGTTGCATTCGCAAGCCGCGGGATGAGGTTTCGTCCAACGCCCCGCAGCTGACCCAGTTCAAGATCAATCCCGAAAAGATCGGTGCCCTGATTGGACCTGGTGGCAAGAATATTCGCTCTGTCCAGGAACAGACCGGTTCGGTCATCGAGGTTGACGAGGATGGGACCGTCACGATCGCTGCCGCCGACAAGGAATCGGCGGAACATGCCAAGGGTATGGTCGATGCACTCACCGCCAACGTGGAAGTGGGACGTATCTACGATGGTACCGTTTCCAGCGTGAAGGATTTTGGCGCCTTTGTCGAAATCATGCCCGGTCGAGATGGCCTCTGCCATATCAGCGAGTTGTCCAGTGAGTACATCAGCAGCATCAACGATGTTGTCTCCGAAGGCGACGAGATGAAGGTGCTGGTGATTGATGTCGACGACCATGACCGTGTCAAACTGAGCCGACGACAGGCACTCGAGCAGCTTGGTGAGGAAGATACCATGGCCGGTAGCTCGCCTGACGGAGCTGAAGGTGATGATCGTGGTAGTCGCCGCGATAGTGACCGAGGTAGCGGTGGTAGCGGTGGTAGCGGTGGTAGCGGTGGTAGCGGTGGTAGCGGTGGTAGCGGTGGTGGCCGTGGTGGCCGAGGTAGCGGCGGTGGCCGTGGTGGCCGTGGTGGCGGCGGTGGTCGCGGCGGCGGTGGCGGCGGTGGTCGCGGTGGCGGCGGTGGCGGCGGCGGCGGCGGCGGTGGCCGTGGCGGTCGCGGTGGTCGCGGACGTGGCCGACGTGACGAAGGCGGCGGTTCGGACCGTGACAGCGATCGGAGCCGTGACAGTGACAGCGATCGGAGCCGTGACAGTGACAGCGATCGGAGCCGTGACAGTGACAGCGATCGAGGCCGTGACAGTGACAGCGATCGAGGCCGTGACAGTGACAGCGATCGAGGCCGCGACAGTGACAGCGATCGAGGCCGCGACAGCGACAGC
>CAUZOB010000063.1:0-23285 GCA_963581185.1 Planctomycetota bacterium
GCGAATCCATGCTCTCCGCCGGCCCGATCGTTTCCGAGCTCGTGACGGGACCATTGCTTATATAACCGGGTCGGACCCAGCCGAAGTCGATCTGGCTACCAGCCTGGCGTGCACGGGCTCGTTCCCTAGCATCCTCGTATGCCTTGGCAGGCCAGGGCCCCTCGGCCAGGTGAATGTTGTTGTAACCGAGCAGTGTACCCTTGCGGAAATGAACATCGGCGATCGCCTTGGTGTGTTCACCGAGGGCCCTATAGTAATCCGACTGAGCCTGTGCACGGCGACGCTGGGCTTCCAGCACCAGGTCCAGAGTCGCCTTGCCGCCGCGATACAGCGCCTCGGCCGATTCAACTTCCTTCTGTGCCGTGGCCCAGCGATTGTAGTGCGTTTGTGCTTGTCGCCAGTTAAAGTCCAGGTTTCGCAGGGCAGTGGTCAAGAGATGCGTGGTATTGAGTTCCATGTCTTCCAGCCGGGCTCGTTCTCGAACCAGCTGAAGCTGGGCGTTGCGGACCGCTGCAAGTTCACGTCGTGCACCAATTCGAGGAGGACGAAATTCCAGGCCAACTCGGATCTCCTGGTAGTTGCCTTCGGTCAGTTCATCCAGTGCCAGCGAGCCAGGTTGGGTGAAATTAAAGCCGCGACGACCGCCCTTCAGCAGGTCATCACCAAAACCAAGCCAGCGATAGAGCATGACCAGGTTCAATTCGGGCAACATCTGGTTGCGAGACGCGATCAACTCAAGTTCCCGCCGCTTGATCGACCATTTCTGCTGACGCAACTCTGTACTCCGCAAGAGAGCTTCCTGATGCGTCTCCTGCCAGTCAAACGAGATCCGCGCCTGCACGGGGTCATCCAGCGGCCGGATGATTCGACCGTCGGTGGTGGTCAATCCCATCAGCCAGCGCAACCGCGACTCGACTTCGAGCAGATCCTTCCAGGCTGTCTCAACCTGGGCCTGGAAGAAGAAATACTGCTCTTGCGACTGGGCCTCAGCCTGTGCCGTCTCGACTTTCCCTTTGAACTTCTCAAAGGCAATCTTCCACGTCGCCTGGGAGCTGTCTCGAGCAATCTTGCTCGTTTCCAGGTTCCGGTAGGCGGTGTAGAGATCCCAGTAGGTGTTCTCGATGTCCATCACCAGGTTACGGACACTGGTTTCATACTGTGCCAGTGAGACGTCGGTGTTGATTCGAGCCAGCAGGATCGGAATTCGATTCACCTGAGTACCGTTGCCCCGCAGCAACGGTTGGTTCGCCTCCGCCTCAAAGGCGGTATACCAGTCACTCGGCAAGGCCCGACCAAAGCCACGATTGTTACGATCGTAGATTGTCTGGTTACGAAATGTGAAGCGAGTGCCAGCGGCCGACTGCTTCGTGATTGCCGCTTCAAACTGGCCCTGATCCTGCTGGAAGAAGAAAGGAATGAAGCCAAACGACGAGGAATTGACGTTCTGTGGTCGATCGGTCTTCTGGTAGAAAACGCTACTCGAGAATTCAGCATCAAAAGCGGAGAGGGCAGCTTCCATGCCAGCCTGGGGGTCCGTCTCCAGGATGGAGGGGTCATAGACCGTGGTCGATCCGACCGTGCGACCGGTCAGGCCATCGGCAAAGCCAAAGGGAGTCACGGAACCGAGATTACGGATCACCTTGCTGTTCTGTAACGAGGTATGCACCACTTCCTGCAGCGAAAGTCCCCAGGGCTCCTGGAATTCCGGGTTGCTGAGCGTGATCGGTGGCCGCGCCCGCTCGACTTCATCCAGCCGCGGCTGGTAAACATCCGGGTACTCGATCTGGGTCGCACGGTCGACGTAAGTCGCCAGTGAATCCGTCTCGTGGAGATAGAACGGACGCGACGGCGTACAGCCAGCCAAGAGGATGGCGGCCAGCGTCAGCACGGTTAAGAAATACCTGGTCATTCAAAGCCAGCAGGGTAAGGGTTATGTCTGTCGATCAGCATCGGCGCTGATACGAACCGCGGCTGTACAAAACAGCCTCCTGTGCTCCCCTTACCGCTACCGTCAGGACACTGACTATCCGCACGCGGCTCGTCATAAGTCCAGAAACAGTAACGCTTTTTATCGTCGCCAGTGCGCCGTATCTTGTGCTATTCCTGACTGAGACTCGCTTTTTTGCAGCGGATCGACCTCCAAGAAGGGAAGCTGCCAGCAGAACTGGAAGCCTGGGAGGTTTAAGGGTTCAAGGTGAGACCCAACCGAGGGGGTGGCACTTCGATCTACCCTGAGTTGACATGGCTTGGCCCCTCTGGGGCAGCCACATATTCGCCCAGGGCAAAGCCCCGGGATTAACGAGACATCACAAGCAGCAGCCCTCGAAGGGCGCACAACTCGCTCGTGGTGGACTACAGGTGCATACCGAGAAAGCCATCGGCCTCGTCGCTTTGGGCCGTGATATCGTCCAGACGCTGCTGGGTCTTTTCCAGGTCACCGGCGGCAATATAGCGATCGAATTCCACCCGCACGCTACGATTCACCGATTCTTCAAACCAGCGAACGGTGGGCTCAGTCAGCCAATCACACGTTTCCCGCACCAGCGTGATCTGCAGATCTGTACTGTGCGTGAGTCGATCTGAGCTATCGGTCAGGACCGTACCTTCAAAGCCGAACTGGATCATGCCCACATCGGCGTCGTTGGTCAGGTGATAAATCACGCTGGCGTTGTACAGATAGTACGAGTTATGGGAACCGTGGCTCTGAAGTGCTGACTTGATATCGAGGCAACGCTGTCGGTATCGCGGAGACGCGTCGATTGGCACGTCCATGCGTCCCACACTTCTCAGGGGGAGGCAATCGAAGCTAACCTCAACCCAGCCTGCCATGCCACAATCCTCGCACCAGCATATCGATCAGGGAAGTTCCGCCGTGCGTACTCCAGCTTCTGAGAGCTTCCAGCCCAGCAGCAACCAGCCTTTTTCAGCCATCAGCTGGCTGATCTGCATGACGCCGGCACCTTCCCAGCGGCCTGGCAGCTTGAAACCGCTGCCATTGATCTCTTCGTTGAAGAGTGCTGAGAACTTGCGACGCATCACGGTTCGGGCAGCGATCTGTGCTGCCGTCAGTCGTGTGCGACCGACGAAATCAACCGCCACATCACCTTCACGAACCAGCACCCTTCCCGATTCGGTCTTCTGGATGGCGTAGGTCGCGGAGATTTGAATCGTATCGCGAATCACTCGCTCACCATCAGTAAACTGACGACCACGGATCGCCAGGGTGATTTTCCCATCCAACACCTTCAAGCTCACCGGCTGATTGGATGAGAAGGTGATTGACCATGATTTCTGCTTGCCTTCCGTACGCAGCTCCTCGGGGATCTCCGCACCCAGCTCTTGCATGACCTGTTCCAGTTTCTCGTCGGTCAGGGTAAAGCCACCAATGGTCGCTTCAGAGAAATTACGCACGAAGGACTCGTGCACTCGGACCGACAGGTCGTGATCGCCTGACAATGCTGGAGCCGGGATGAAGGCGGCAACCTGATTCCACTTCCGCTGCAGCATACCAGCCAGCACGTTATCGCTGGTGGTTGACATCAGCATCTGCTCGGGGAAGCCACCCTTGCGGATCAGCGGCAAGCGGAACTTGTTGGCATAACCTTCGGCGACCTTGTCCAGCATTTCCCCGGACTGGTTGTCCATCTTCTCCGTGACAATAGCCTCTGCTCGCTGAGACGTCAGTTCTTCCGCCTTGGCCTTGTTCTTCGTTGTCCGCTTGCGGGCAATCGTCTCATAACCCGGCGAAGAAGCCGTGATATCGAGTATTTTTACCGAGCTGGTGCACTTGGCACTGGCTGGCAGCGACGTGATGCCAGCCGGCCCAAACAAGATCGTCTGTTCAGCTCGGACGTCGGTCGTGGCCTGCGAGAGAACTTGCACATCAACTCCAATGGCCGTGGCAACTGAATTGACGATTGTGATTCCCCTCAGCTTGACCTTCAGCGCAATTCGATCAGGATGCGGAGTCAGCTGCATGTCGACTCGGCCCTTGGTCTCGGCAACGCCGGCGACATTGGCCCCAAGCATGACCTCTTTCACCTCGGTTGTATCGTCCACGATAATCGGCTCGCCGGCAGCCAGCAGGTTCTGGGATGCTTGCAGGTGCAGGTTCGGCTGTGAAAACTCACGCCGTACCATGGCTCGTACCAGCGGAGCTTGCTGGGCTCGGTCCAGCCATCCGATCAGGCGGCCAATGGCCCAGGCATCATCATTGTTCGGATCTGCCAGGTAGGTTTCCAACTTTTCGACCAGCAATGTTATCTGCTGGTCGTACATTTTCTCGGTATTACCATTGGTGGCAAAATAATGAGCATTCATGAAGTCGTTGAGGGCAACGCGGAATTCCAGCAGCGATTCTGCTTCCAGGCCCTCAATATTCATGTGCAAACGAGCTGACAGTCGCTGCAGATCTCGTAGCGACGGTTCATCAGCGTCCAGCAACTGTTTGCTGGTGGACCACGCCATGTGATCTTCCCAGCTGGTATCGCCGCTGGCTGGATTCTGCTTGAGATAGGCATCCGCTGCCTGCCACTTCTGCTGTACCGTTGCTCGCGCCGCTGCCGCCTGCTCGCTGCTGACAGGTCGGAATGCCGGCCGCTCTGACTTAATCATGGCGAGAACTTCCGAGAGATCCATCTCGGGCATCATGGCCAGCCAGTCACGCAGGGCAGCCCTGATCACTGCAACCCTGGTTGCGTACTTCTTCGCCTTTTTGAGCCCTTCAAGCGGTTGACCGTACAACACCACGATCTGTTCGACACGTTGGCGATCGGCCTCGAGTCCTGCCGCCAGCAAGGCCTGGACTTCATCGGACCGCAGCGCCTGTTTCATCAGCTCCACCGATTTAGTGGGCGCACTGTTAACCAGGTCATCGAGTGCAGTAGCGGTGGTCCTGGCAGCTTCGGCCAGTTCTTCGACTACATTCTCAGCCGCCAGGCGAGAGCCTGCTGACAGGGAAACCACGAGCAGTGACAGGACAGCGGCGAGGATCGAACAACGTTTCAACATCAACTCACTCCTTGACTAGGTCATCGCAGGTCCATCTGCGATCGGGTCGGACAAGCGATCTGATGACTGGCCACAACAACCAGATCGAAACCGCATCTGTGCACTCCATGCACGCCCCATCGGCGTGGAAGGCCAACAACAATTAGTATCGGCGAGTGGTCCAATCCGTAGTCAGACAAATGACAATTAACTCCGTCCCGGCTCCGCCCCGGCAAACTGGACGCATCTTTCCCAAGTCCCCAAACAAATGAGGCGGAGGGTCCAGCTGAGTTGATCTTCCCATCCTTGTCGACTTTTGTCGCCCCCCCGCGGCGGCCCACTGGCCATTAGGCGGACGATCCGTTAGGCTGCTTTTTCCTATTATACAGGTGATTTTCAGCTGAAAATGCGGGGAGAAGACGATGTCCGATGGCCTACAACGGCGCGGTCGAGCACTGGAGGAGTCTTTTTTCAACCGACTGGATCAGCAATTGCTTGCTGCCCTGCGTGCCGACGCCGACAACGCATCGAAAATTGAAAGACTGTCAGCCGCCTCCGGCATCGAAAACTCCGAGGTACTGGCAGAACTCGCCAGCGCCGGTATCCAGCCTGAGACAATCGCCGCCCTGGCACTGGTCCCGCTGATCCAGGTCGCCTGGGCCGACGGCAGCATGGATGACAAGGAAAAACAGGCCATCCTTGCGTCAGCAGCGGACGATGGCATGCAGGCCGACTCACCCGCTTACCAACTGCTGGAACAATGGCTCGCTGAAGCTCCGACCGCTGAGCTAACGGAGAGTTGGCAGCAGTATGTCGGGGCTCTCTACGAAGACCTCTCGGCCGAGGCCATGGTCCAGATCAAGGATCAGGCGCTGGCGCGAGCACGTCGAGTTGCCGAAGCGGCGGGTGGCTTCCTGGGGCTGGGAAACAAGGTAAACAGTCAGGAACAGGCGGTCCTCGACGAACTCGCATCCGCCTTCAACTAGGCAGATCGCAGCCTACCGCCAGCCCCCCTTCATCGTCTGACCGGACGATATTCCCCACACCACACAAACTCTGCCGGTTGTGCTGGTTGCGACGGGCAGCAGATCTATTTTTCGCCGGCCCTCCACCTACGGCGTGCTACGTTTTGATAGCCGAATCGTCGGTTAATTGTCCACTTCTATAACTCCCCCTCTCCTGGTGGTGTACCGTGTCCACTGGCTATCGATTGTTTCTCCGCGGTTTCTGTATCCTGCTGGCAAGCATGCTCTTGCTGGCCGGCTGCAAGTCGCTGCGCCTGCCCAGTATCGATCAGCAGGGTCGCGGCCTGTTCGCACCGCTGGGCGAAACAACCGAAGTTCTCAATCCGTTGGAAGACGGCTTCTCAGAACTTGGACTGCCCAGTTGGCCGACGCCAGCCTTCCAGAATCCGCCTGGCCCGGAGGACTGTCGGCCACCGCGCTACTCATCGCAGCTTGCTGACAACACAGCCCCGCTGACCGGTACAGCGGGAGAAGTCAGAATTCTGCCAGCCGTCGTGGCCGCACCGATTGGTATGGAAGTCATCCTGCGAGGCGTCATTTTCGATAACGATGGACATTACGCCCACGCCAAGCCGCTTGAGTGGTCGCTGCCTGAGAACTCGGTGGGCCAGTTCAGTGACGTCGGCGGCGGCAATCCACCCTTCCTGGAACGGATCATTCCAGCCGGCTCACGAGTCCTCGAACAGCGACTGGCCTCCAGCAAAACCTCTGCCCGCAGCGAGTCTGTCAGGCGGGGTACAGGCGATGAGAGTGACGATATTCACGTTGAGCGTGGCCAGTCATGGTTGGCTGTCAGCTCGGACATAGTCGGCACGTCGCAGATCTCGCTGGCCGCACCGCAGGTTTCTGACTGGAGTAAACAGCCAGCCGAGGCCACGATTTACTGGCTCGATGTCGCCTGGCTGTTCCCCACTCCGCAACTTGTGGCACCCGACACAATCGCCCGACTTGAAACCCGCATCACCACGACCCGCAACGCACCGCTGGCTGGCTGGACCGTGCGTTACACGCTGCCCCAAACCAGTGACGTTCAATTCGAAGCCCGCAACCAGCAGGTGCTGGATGTTGCCACCGATGCCACAGGCGTGGCCACGGCCAACATTCAGCCAGCAACCCCTTACGGTCAGCAGACACGCGTGCTGGTCGAGGTCCTGGTACCGGCTGAGCAGGTTGGCGGCCGGCAGATGATCCTGGCCCGCCACTGGGCTCATATTCGCTGGAGTGGTAACAACCTGCAGCTTTCCGTGGAAGCACCTTCACAGGTCGCCAGTGGCCAGGTCTTCGATGTGCTGGCCACGATTCAGAATAGCGGCGACCAGCCCCAGCAGGATGTGGAACTCGAAGCCCTGCTGCCGGCCGGTATGCAGATGGTCAACAGCGACAACATGACAGGCGATCGAGCCAGCGGATACCGCTGGCAGATTGGCGAACTTGGTCCGGGGCAGTCTCATCAACAACAGTTCCAGGCGATGCTCGATTCCGTAGGCCAGCAGCAATTTCAGCTGACTGCCAATTCCAGCGACCAGACAAGCCGTGCCGTCGTTCAACTGTCAGGCGTTCGCTTTCCCGTACAAGTTGAAATACTGAGTCCACAGCGGGTGGCCAAGAATCAGCCTGTGCCGGTCGTAATCCGGCTGACCAATAACTCGAATAACCTGCTGCAGCGAATTCTGCTGTCGGACGAACTTGCTGACGGGCTCGTCCACCTGGACCCCAACCAGGTCGAGGACCCGCAAGCACGCACGTTGGAATTCACTGTCGACAATCTCCAACCCGGAGAAACCGTGGAAAAGACGCTCGACCTGAAGGCCAGCCAGATCGGCCGACTCTGCCATACGCTGACCGTAACGCTCGACGATGGCCTGACCAGTCGATTCCAGGGATGCCTCGACGTCAGTGACCAGGTGACCGCAACGCCCGTGTCGCTGCAGCTGATTGGACCCCCGGCCCTGCGAGTGGGCCAGACAGCAAGCTATCGGCTGCGAGTAAGCAACCAGTCGACAGCGGCCCTGGCAGAATCAACACTGTCGTGCCGCTTGCCAGCATCGGTCGAGCTGATACCCACGAATCCCGCTCAACTGGTCGAGGACGGATCGGTCCAGCTGCAGCTGGCTTCCGTGGCAGTTGGCGAGGTTCAGGATCTAGAATTCCAGTTGCGCGGGACCCAGGTCTCTGCCCCCGCTCCCTTGACCGGTTCGCTAAGAACCCCAACTGGAGAGCTCCAGACGACCATCCTTTCGCTCAGTGTGCTGGCAAACGAACTGGAGGCGATTCCAGACTCGGACCTCGATCGCACGGGGCTGACGCTGACAGTGACAAGCATCAGCCAGGAGATCGTTGTCGGCCAGCCGGTCCAGTATGAGATCATTGTTCGCAACGACCGTGACTTCTCCGACAAGAATATCCAGTTGAAGATCGAGTTGCCCGACGGTCTGGAGCTGGTCAAGTTCTCACAGCCGCATCAAGGTGAACCCCAACTGGATGCACGCCGGCAGACGATCATTGCCAGCCAGGTTCGTGAACTCCTGCCCCGCGAACAGCTGCGGCCATTTCGACTTGAAGTAATCCCTCGCCAGGCTGGACAATTTCAACTCAAGGTCTCGGTCCAGAGCGCCCGCTCCGATAGCCCGCAGTGGGTCAACACGGAGACCGTCGTTTCGGACAATAAGTAGAGACTGGATCGAGCACCTTCGCCATGCCTGCTTACGTCATTCTCTTTCACGAGCTGCCTGACGGCGGTGAGCGCGGATCCCATTGGGATATCATGCTCGAGGATGGCGATTGTCTACGAACCTGGGCAGTCGAGGCGGAACCGAGTGCAGGAGCGCGGCTCGCAGCGATCATGTTGCCGGACCACCGCCTTGAGTACCTGGATTATGAGGGGCCGGTGTCCGCTGATCGAGGTCACGTCAGCCAGTGGGACCGGGGCAGCTATCAGGGGACCCTGTCACTCTCCTCCGCTTCGAAATTGCAGCTCGAGAGCACTCGCTGGCGAGGGTGCCTGCGGCTGCAGCCGGATGGCCAGGACGACGGCCGCTGGTGGCTGACCTTTCCGGATGCGGTTGGTTAACCGACCAACGGCGTGCGGATGGAGAGAGAGTCAACTTCTGAGGCGCAGCTCCGCTATTCCGAGCTGCCGTGCAAGGTCAGTTGCCCGTCCGCCAGCTCCAGCCGCTCGATCGTCAGGAACCGGCCTGCTCGACCCCAGCGAGCTGGTACCGTGAGCTCCACGCGGATCGGATCTTCCTCGCTAAACCAGCGGGTCTGCAGCCGCGTCTGCTGCAATGCCGAACGAGCCCGGTCCAGCACCCCCGTCCAGGCAATCGACAGCGTCCCGGCCTGCACTGACTGAATCTCCAGCTCCAGAATATTGGGCATCGAGGTCAGCCGAGCTGTTATGGATGCAGAGATAACCGCCTGCCAGCTTCCATAATGGGCCCGGCAGGCGATCTCGACATGGTCAGGATAAATCCGCACTCGCGGCTGGGTCACCGCCCCCTGCTCGCGACCATACTGACTGGCCAGCCAGCCATTCACCTGTTGCTCAGTCAAGCTGATCGACCACTGAGGAGTGAAACGCACGTCCTGCTTGAGCTGATCGACACGCTTCTGCAACTGCTGCTGAGCTTCCGCCAGCTGCTGCGAGCTGGCCTGCATGGTCTGACGGTAAAACTCCGGAACCTGTTTGAGTTTCCAATAGAGCACGCCCAGGATGACAAACAGGATCACCAGCAGGATCGCGACTATCAGGAGTATGCGGCGCCAGACTTTTGACATGGTGTGGCGAACCTGATGAGCAACTGTTTCGAGTTCAGGCCGGAAACTGCAGCAGCGCGTATTTCTTTTTGCCTCGCCTGAGCACAATCACCGAGGGACTGGCGAGATCCTCAACAGCCAGGACTCGTTCGAGGTCATCCACGCGACGATTATTGAGATAGGCTCCGCCCTGTTCAATCGTCCGGCGAGCTTCCCCACGCGACTGGCACAATCCCGCATCAACGAGCACATCAATCAGCGTGATCGTTCCACCGCTGAGTTCGTCACGCCCCTTTTCCAGGCTCGGCACATCGGCAAAGACGTCCAGCAGCTGGGCGTCATCGAGATCATCAATCTCCGCACCAAACAGGATCTGGCTGGCCTGAGTAGCTGCCTGCAAACCTTCACTTCCATGGACCAGTCCGGTCAGGTGCTCGGCCAGAGCCCGCTGACTTTCACGCTCATGCGGCCGCTCCTCTCGTGAAGCATCCAGCGAGGCGATCTCCTCCAGCGGCAACTCGGTCAACATCCGCAGGCACTTGCCGGCATCCTCATCCGGAACGTTGATCCAGTACTGATAAAACTTGTAGGGGCTCGTCCGCTCGGCCGAGAGCCAGATCGCACCGCTCTCGGTCTTGCCCATCTTGGCTCCGTCCGATTTCGTCAACAGCGGGCTGGTGAGTCCATACAGCTGAACTGATTTCATCCGCCGCCCCAGATCGATGCCGGCCGTGATGTTGCCCCACTGGTCACTGCCGCCCACCTGGAGCTGACAATCCAACTCGCCGTGAAGGTGCACAAAGTCATAAGCCTGCAGCAGCATATAGCTGAACTCGGTAAAGCTCAGCCCACTCTCCGTATCACTGAGTCGATTCTTGACGCTTTCCTTGCCCAGCATCACGTTGACTGGAAAGTTCTTGCCGATATCCCGCAAGAAGGTCAGCAGATTGAATTGCTGCATCCAGTCCAGGTTATTCACCAGGACCGCCGCCCCGCTGCCTTCATCAAAATCGAGGAAGCGAGCCATCTGCTCTTTCATTGCGTCGCTGTTGGCACGCAGCTGGTCCTCGTTGAGCAGGTTACGTTCCTCGCTCTTTCCACTGGGATCACCAATCATCCCTGTCGCGCCACCGACCAGGGCAATTGGCCGATGCCCCGCCTGCTGGAACCTGCGCAAGTTCATCAGGGCCATCATATGGCCCACGTGCATACTGTCCGCTGTCGGATCAAAGCCGATATAGAGTGTTCGCTGGCCCTCAGCGAGCCAGCCACCGAGGCCTTGATCGTCTGTCGTCTGGTAAACCAGTCCCCGCGCCTGGAGTTCTGGGAGAATGTCAAACATTGAGTTTCCTGGTCGTTTTGATGGCCTCTGGAAAATGCCACCAGCTGCGATTGTCGCCAGCTGTGCCTTTCTCATACCCCCGCGCGGAAAACGATGCAATGGCCATTTGACGCTGCCAAACCAACAAAGGAAATCAACTGGGCCAGCAGATCCAGGATTTCCGTCTGACTGGCTGTCGATTGCTGCAGCTGCTGCTCGATACCTCGCAGCTCCTCAAGCGCATGGGGCAGCAGATCGGGCCGCACCATGCGGACAAGGCCTACTTCGGCTGACTCGAACAGCACGTTCCCGCCATGAAAAATCTGTGCCGCGGCTGCTGGACCCTGTTCACCATCCACGTCCGGCTGCTGAACAATCGCTGTGAGTTCATCCGGCCAGTCGGCGAAGACCAGTTGCGGTTCCGACTGTTCTTCCGCTGCAGCGACAATCGCCAGCAGCTCCGGAGAACCGCGGGACGCAAACAGTGTACGGGCCGCTTCCCGATCGAGTGCAATTAACCTGTTCTGTCCCACCGCGAATAACTCCTCTGTGCACCAGCAGCGATTCCTATCGCCACATGTCATCATCCTGGAAGGGGTGGCTGACGCGTCCCAGCAGATTGGGTTTGGGCAGTACCTTGAGTGCCTGCTTGGCAAATGACAGGTCACTGCGGGTCGTTATCTTCCGATTCAAGGGGGACCCGGTCACAATCGCAACCTGCTGGCCATGCAAACCGACCAGCTCCGCTTCATCAGCCGCAGCGGCCAGTTGCTCGGGCGTCGCCTGATCAAAGGCATCCATAAGTAACTCTCTGCGGAAAACCTGCGGGGTCTGGGATTCCCATAAACTGTCCCGGGCGACCGTTTCCTCAATCGCACCATCCTTAACTCGCTTGATCGACGACGTGATCGGAATTCCCAGCGTGGCTGCACCGGACTGCTGGGCTGCCGCGAAGACACTGTCAATCCAGACCTCCGCAATACAGGGACGGGCGGCGTCATGCACCACCACAAAGTCGACATCATCGCGGACCCGGGCGATACCATTCTTGACTGACTCACCCCGTGTCGCACCGCCATCGACGACCTCGATACCGAGGATCGCTACATTGGCTGCAAACTTGTCCTGGAAACTTTCACGGTCTTCCGCTGAAATCACCAGGATCATCTGTTTCACATCATCGCGGTTGAGGAACTTCTCAGCCGAATGAAGCCAGACGGCGCGGTTCTCAAGAGGCACAAACGGCTTCTTGTAATGGTCGTCCTGGTACCGGCTGCTCTTCCCCGCTGCAGCAATGATCACGCTAAAACTTGCCACCGCTGGATTCTCCAGGTTTTAAAAGGAAGGACACGCCTGCCGGCGAGGGAGCAGCATCGCTGCCTTGTTTCCCCTACGACTTATCGTACTGCATCAAGATCTCATCCGCCTCGAGCCCGGCCAACGAGGCAAATCCTCCATCCACCACGGTCTCACCGAGTTGCGTGATATCGCGATAGAAGCTATCGGGAATCCGGCGGCCGGTAATCTCGAGCGTCGTCTGCTGGCAGAGCACATCCGCTGCGGCTTGTACCACTTCATCATCGCTCGTGGACGCATGCAGGCAGGTGCAGAGCATGACAACCAGGCTCTGCGTTCTGGAGGACAGCTCGGACATCCGGCACTGTCGATCGGCCAGCTTGAGCTGGTGTTTCCGCATGGTACCGCTGATCTGACGTGCTGAACGCTGCAGATGATCGATGGCAAATTGAGCATGACGCTTGAGTCGTTCTGGCATGGCCGGCAATTCCGAGTAGGACCGCGGCCAGAGGTACTCACCCGCCATCCAGCCGGTGTATGGCAGCAAGGCTCCCTTCAACGCCCAGAGGTGCATGGGATTGAGCATGTTTGGCTTGCGGATACCAGCTGCCTGCAGGGCCTTGCCAACCGGCTCAAAGTACTGAGTGCCATGCTGCTTGACGAGCGACTTGAAAAATGCCATCCCCAGCATCTCACCTTCGCCCTCGTAAATACAGGGTGCCAGGTACTCATGGATATTGTCACCAATCAAGTGGCCGTGCAGGAACGAGCGACCGCCATGGGTCTTCATACAGAGTTCAATGGCCGCTTCTTTTTGCATCTCGCTGCCAAAGATCTTGGCGATAATGCACTCCATTTCACCTCGGTAACCCTGGTCAATCAGGGTCGAGCCCCAGGCGACAAGTCCGTCACAGGCCACAATCAGGCCCGCCAGCCGTCCGAGTCGGCGTCGTACCAGTTCGCGCCGGGCAATTGTCTCACCGTAGGTCTGGCGATAATGCGCCCACGGCAGCATGCCAGCCATCATGATTCGCATCGAGGCTGCCGAGTTGGCGCAGAGGGCTATACGACCCAGGTTCAGTCCGTGGTAGGCAATCGTCAGACCGTTTCCACGTGCCGGCTGCAGCAAGTTCTCCTTGGGCACGCGGAAGTTGTTGAAGATAATTCCCTGGTTATAACTCTGCTTGAGTGCATAGATCCCGTACTGGCGAAGCTGGAAATGGTCATTCTCTTCGTCCGGCAATTCACAGATCAGCACGGCAGGCTTTTCATCAACCAGGCAGACCAGCCCGATCGTACGGCCAGGAACCGCATTGGTGATGAACAGTTTCTCGCCATTGACCACGTACTCGTCGCCATCCAGCACGGCCCTCGTTGCCAGTGCGGTCAGGTCGGAGCCAGCGCGTGGTTCGGTCAGGGCAAAGGCGGAAAGCTGGTCACCGCTGGCCAGGCCTGGCAAGAAGCGTTCCTTCTGCTCGGGCGTGCCAAACGTTCGGACCGGGTCCACTGCCCCGATGCAGCCATGCACCGAGGCCATGCCCGAGATGTTGGCATCGACCAGCGCCATGCGAGTCAGGAACGGACCAAAGCTACGGAAAGACGCTCCACTTCCTCCATAGTCCCGATCTACCAGCAGACCCCAGTAGCCGACATCGCCCAGCTCTTTCAGTACCGCCTCAGAGGACTTCTTGTTTTCGTCCAGCAAGCTACCCTGCTGCCGATGTCGCTCGACCACTTCAATCGAGTCATCCATCACGGTTTGAACATTCTCGGCCGTCTCCATGGGACCTGCCTGGAACAGTTCGACCGGCAGCTTCCGTGACCAGACAGCCCTGTGAATCGGGCTGTTAACGGTCTGGTGTTGTGGCTGGAATAACTCTTCGACCTGGTCATCAGCCCGGTCAATCGCACCTGTTCGCTCAGCTTCCTCTGCGCTCTTGCCACCCATTCGCAGGGCGGTTTCAGCGAAAGAGGTCGGCTCTTCGTTGGCGGGTGCCTCTACCACATCACCGACATCTGTTGGTTCTATAGCCACTTCGTCAATCTCCTCAGGCTACCCTATCGGCAGTCGATTAGCTGTCACCGTACATCGTCTCGATCTGTTCCGAGAAGTGATCCTGAATCACATTCCGCCGCAAACTCAGTTTAGCCGTCATCTCACCCCGTTCCACAGAAAACGGTTCAGCCAGCAGCACGAACTTACCCACTTGTTCAAAACGAGAGAGCTTCTCCAGCTGCCGGTCAATCGTCTGTCGATACAATTCCAGTACCTGCTGATGCTGGCAGACCTCGTCAGGCCAACTCAACTCCAGCCCCTGTTCGGCCAACCAAGCCCGCAGTCGCTCCTGGCCGATCACAATCAGTGCTGTGAGGAACTTCCGCTCACTTCCAATCACCAGCGCCTGCTCAATCAGCAGGTCCTCCAACATCATCGATTCCAACAGGACTGGAGCGATGTTTTTGCCGCCGGCGGTAACGATCAGCTCCTTCTTTCGTCCGGTGATATAAACGTATCCATCCTCATCCAGTTTGCCGAGATCACCGGTGTAGAACCAGTTGTCGCGGATCGCCTCCGCTGTAGCTTGTTCGTTCTTATAGTAGCCCAGCATAACGTGATCGCCCCGCGTGATGATCTCACCATCCTCGGCAATCGCCACTTCAACTCCCTGCAGTGGCCGTCCTGACGCTCCTCGGCGTGAATGCCCTTCACTCGACATGGAAATCACTGGCGAGGTTTCGGTCAGTCCATAGCCCTGTAGCAAGTGGACTCCCTGCTCAGTAAAAAAGTCGAACACTGATTCGGCCAGTGCCGCACCACCGCTGTTACAGCGCCGCATTTTTCCACCCAGCAGATCCCGCAGGCTACCAGCCTGCTGGTCCTGATCTCTCCCCTTGAGTACCCGCTGCAGCTTTTCAAAGAAGTAAGGCACACCATTCAGCTGGGTCGGCTGCTGTGCCACGCAATCCGCGATAATCGTATCACCTGACTGTGCCAGGACCAGCATGTTGCCGGTTTGCAGCCAGCCATAGTAGTCACAGGTACGAGCAAAAATATGACTGAGGGGGAGAAAGTTAAGATGGACATCATCGGCAACCATGTCAAAATTCGCCGCCGCGGCCAGGGTATTGCTGACCAGGTTGTGGTGACTGAGCATGACTCCCTTCGGTTCACCGGTCGTACCCGAGGTGTAAAGGATCGTCGCCACACCGCTACTCTCAAGTGGCTCGGCCCGTCGATGCTCAAGGATCTGCTGGACCGTCTGATCGTCAACTGCGTCGGCCAGCTCCGGGATAGTCTCAAACCCGTGACTCCCTTCGACCGGTTCGAGGCTCAGAAAGGCGATCCCCTCCGGCAAGTCCATATCGGTGAGCTTGTCCGCCTGGGCCTGGTTGGAGACGATCACCAGCACGGCTCCACTATCGATCGTCTGGTAGGCCACCTGATACCCTGTCAGCGGCGCATGGACCGGCACGTGGATGCCACCCAGCAAGAGAATGGCCAGGTCAACCAGCAGCCACTCGTAACGGTTCTCCGAAACAAAGATAACCCGTTCACCGGCGGTCACCCCTCGCTGGGCCAGCACGCAGGCATAGCGGCCAGCGTCGTTGCCGATCTGCTGCCAGTCGACATCAAGCCACTCGTCCTCCGACTTGTAACGTAAGACCACTCGGTCCGCGTCCCGTTCAAGGTTGTCCAGGAGGACACCGATCATGCTCGTGGGTTGCCCATCTACCATCAAGACGCTCCTCCGTCACTGCTAACCAACTCGCTCAAATATGGTGGCAATTCCCTGCCCCAGGCCGATACACATCGTGGCCACACCCAGCTGAACGTCATGTTTCTGCATGGCGTACAGCAGCGTGGTAGCAATCCGTGCTCCGCTGGCACCCAGCGGATGTCCGATGGCAATCGCTCCGCCATGCACGTTGACCTTTGTCTGGTCCAGACCCAGCATGCGAATACAGGCCAGCGACTGGGCCGCAAACGCCTCGTTCAACTCGATCAGCTCAATGTCTGCAATATCCAGTCCAGCCCGGGACAGTGCTTTGCCGACAGCCGGCACAGGCCCGGTCCCCATCAGCGAGGGCTCCACGCCCGCCACCGCCGTTGCCAGGATGCGAGCCATCGGTGTCATCCCCAGTTCCGCAGCTTTTTCTTCAGACATTATCAGCATGGCGGCTGCGCCATCATTCAACGGTGAGCTGTTGCCGGCCGTGACAGTCCCCTGCCGAGGCATGAAAGCCGGCGCCAGCGAAGCCAGTTGTTCCAGGCTGGTATCGCGGCGTATGCACTGGTCCACCGAGAAGATCGTTCGCTGACCGTCATCATTCTTGCCATGGACTGGCAGGATCTCTGGTTCAAAACTGCCATTGTCATGAGCTGCGGCGGCCTTCTGGTGACTGGCCAGGGCGAACCCGTCCTGATCGTCCCGAGAGATGCCCTGCGACTGGGCAAGAAACTCAGCGGTCACACCCATCATTAATGTGCCGCGAGAGGTCTGTCGGAACAGCCGCGTGTTCAGATCGATACCATGGTCCATCGGCAGATGCTGCATATGTTCCAGCCCGCCCACCACCTGGACATCCTCGGCACCTGCCATGACCGCATGAGCTGCCTGGTTGATAGCCTGCAAGCTGCTGCCACAGAGCCGGTTGACGGTGGTACCTCCCGCACTGACTGGCAGGTCGGCCATCAGGCCGATGGTGCGAGCCACGTTGATCCCCTGCTCGCCCGTCTGCTGGGTGTTACCCATCACCACGTCTTCGATCTCGGCTGGATCAATACCGCTGCGCTTGATCAGCTGTTTCACGCACTTCACCGCCAGGTCGTCGCTGCGGACATTGCGAAAGTACCCTTTGGCGGCATGAGCTCGGCCAATCGGAGTCCGCACACATTCAACGATGACTGCTGTTTTCATTTTCACTGATCCTCATTGCAACTGAATTCACGGCGCCAATCAGTTGCCATGGCTATCCATCATAAAAGGTCCGTTTACCCGCCAGCACGTCTGCCAGCAAGGGCGTGATTTCGTAACGCGGTCCCAGCTCCGCCAGCGGCTCCAGCATGGCCGCCAGTTTCTCGGGGCCCAGGCTGTCGGCCCAGAACAGGGGGCCACCCAGGAACGGTGGGAATCCGATCCCCAGGATCATGGCCAGATCCAGGTCCTGCACATCCCGTACAATGCCATCGGCCAGAGCTCGTGTCGCTTCCACCACCATCGGCACCATCATCCGTGCCACCAGTTCGTCGGGCTCAAAAGAGCGATCGCCGCTGCGGTGCTTTGCCAGCAGGGTTTCGACCTGCGGATCGTCCAGTCCGCGTTTCTTGCCAGGCCGGTACTGGTAGAAACCGGCACCGGTTTTTTGCCCCAGCCGTTTCTGTTCGGCCATCTCCTCGAGCAGGGGAATATTCTCAGCACGATCGGGAAAGGCCGTGGTCATGGTCTGGCCAGCCAACACGGCCGTATCGATCCCGACCACGTCGTACAAGGTGATCGGACCCATCGGCATGCCAAATCGCCGGGCCGCCTTATCGACCGCTCGCAAGGAAGCGCCTTCCAGGACAACCTGTATTGCCTCATTCAAGTAAGGAAACAGCAGCCGATTGACGAGAAAACCGGGGCCATCATTGATCACGACCGGTAACTTACCCAGCTGTTTCACATACTGGACTGCCGTCAGTACCGTCTGGTCGGATGTCTTCTCACCTCGGATGACCTCCACCAGCTTCATCTGCCGGACCGGGTTAAAGAAGTGGATGCCGCAAAACCGCTCGGGATGCTGCAAACCCTCTGCCAGCTGACTAATCGGAATCGTCGATGTATTGGATGCCAACACCGACTCGGCCGGCAATACCTGGTCCAGTTCATTCAGCAGCGGCTGCTTGATATCGGCCCGCTCAATGATCGCCTCGATCACCAACTGGCAGGGAGCGTAGTCGCTGGTATCGTCGGCCAGCTGGATCAACGGACTCAAGTCCAGCGCCCGTTTGACGTCCTCTGAGCGAATCTGTTTGTTGTAGGATGCTTCCTTGAGGATCATGCGTGCACCAGCAGCCAGCGCCTCGCGGCTATTATCTGTCACGGTCACAGCAATCCCACGCTTGACGTTGGCTGCTGCTATCCCACTGCCCATGATCCCGGCGCCGATCACACCGGCCGACTCGATCGGCTGGGCCGTTAACTCGTCGTCGCTCACACCGCGGTACTTCTTGACTCGGTCCTGCAGGAAGAAGATATTCAGCAGCGCCCTGTTGACCTCGGATCCAAACAGCCCAGCAACCGCTTCGGCTTCCTTCTCCAAGGCCTGCTGCTCGTCACAGCCGGCCGTTTCCAGGACAAGGTTCAGCATCACCTGCGGAGCTGGATAGTGGCCGCCGGACTGCTGCTGGATCATGGCACTTGCGGTAACGCCGAGGAAACCGAGTTCCGTCTCGTTCATCACCAGCGGCAGCCTGCGTTGTTCGCGATCCGCCAGGTAGACCTCCGTCTGCTGCTGCTCACGAATCATCGCAATCGCGGCCGGCAGCAACTGTTCCAGCGAGGTGACATCGTCGACCAGGCCCATCTGGCAGGCATCGGCGGCCGAGAGTCCATCCCCCACCGTGATAATCTCCACGGCGTTGCCAAGTCCCACGATGCGAGGGATACGGACCGTCCCACCCCAGCCAGGCAACAATCCCAGCTTGACCTCGGGCTGCCCAATCTGGGTACCAGGGTTGTCGCTCAGCACGCGGCGATCACACCACAGCGCCAGCTCCGCTCCGCCCCCCAGGCAGACGCCATCGACCGCCGCCACGGTGACGTAGGCTGTTGAGGAAAGCCGTGCGAATAACAGCTGACCCCGGCGGCTGGACTGCACCGCCATCTCGTCAGAACCATCCAGCCCGGCAACGAACTCACGAACATCGGCACCGGCAATGAACGTGCCGGGCTTGCCTGAATTGATCACCAGGCCCGCCAGCTCGTCTCGTCCATCCAGCTCATCGAGATGTGTTTCCAGTTCATTAAGTACCGACGCCGAAAGGATATTCACACCCTTGTCTGGCATATCGAAAGTTAACAGGGCAACGTCCGGTTCTGGAAAGGACAGCGTGATCGTTGGCGACGTGCTCATAAAATGCCATTCGAAGCTGGGAACCTGTCACAACAGCGGAGCCGGGTCCGGGGTCCGGACCAGCTTCTCCTTCGGTATAATATCAACTTTGCAGACCTGCTGTGGGTCACAGCATCTGATTTCCTGGAGCCCACGCAGTGCGAAAAATCCTCCCCCTCCTGCTGCTGATTGTGCTGACAACTACGATCTCCAGCAGAGCTGTGATGGCACAGCAGCCAGCCGCCAAATCACGCGTCACTCTGACGATTGACTATGGGGACGGGGTTCAGAAGCACTTTTCACGAATCGCCTGGCAGGCAGAGATGACGGTCCTTGATGTGCTGAAGGCTGCCAGCCGACATCGCCGTGGAATCCGCTTCAAGTATCGCAGTTCTGGAAGTACTGCCTTTCTGACCCAGATCGATGAGCTGACGAACCAGGGCCGCGAAAACAACTGGATCTATCGCGTCAACGGTCAACTGGGCGACCGCAGCTTCGCCATTTACGAGCTCAAGGCGGGTGACGCTATCTTGTGGCGGTTCGGCAGATACCAGTAGAATCGCGTGCAGTCGGCAGGTTGTCAGAGTGGGTGATTCTGAATCTGCCACCAAGCTGACCTCACCTGGTGGACACGCAGATGAATGACCCGCAGCAGCCCTTAGCTCGTGGCACGCTCACGAGCCTCCGACATGATCTCTTCGCGGCCCTCCTGCTGGTCATGGCAGGTGCTGCCGTTCGCCTGCTGCTACGGGATCTACCCAACTTTGCTCCCGTGGCAGGCATCGCCCTGTTCGCCGGGTTCTTCCTGCAGCGGTTCGCCCTCGCCTTGATGGTCCCGATCATGATCATGTTCGTCAGCGACCAGTTGCTGGGTGGTTACGACATGATCACGATGCTCGCGGTTTACGGGATGCTGGCGATGCCGGTCGTCTTGCGGCCTGTCCTGCGGAAGCTTCTCTGCCAGCGATCCAGGCCCGCTTGGTTGGTCGGTGGATCGCTGCTGGGGATCAGCCTCGGCTCGTCGCTGGCCTTTTTCCTGGTCACCAACCTGTCGGTCTGGATCCAGGCGGTGAGTGGCACGTCCGCCATGGCGATGTATGACGCCAGCCTGGCAGGACTCGTGACCTGCTATCTCCAGGCCCTGCCCTTCTTCCGCTACACACTGGCTGGCGATCTCTGCTTCACCGTCAGCCTGTTTGGTGGCTGGGGACTGGCGATGCAGCTGCTGCAGAAAAGCCGCTCAGCTCAGCTGGCTGTCGACAAGCACTAGTTGGCACCGGGCAGCACCGGAGCTGCCCCGTCGTCAGCCGGATCTGGCATCGGACCGGGCAAGCCCGCCCGCCGTACTTTTACCAGCGTCTCCAGTTGCCGCACTTCCTTGCGAACTTCCTTCAAAAGGTCGTCCACAGAAATCGTCTCCGGTGGATCTCCCTTGGGCTTTTCGCCAGGCTTCAATTCATGCTCCGGCTCCTTGAGGATCGTCATTAATGCGCTCAAGGCAGCCACAACTTTCTGCACCTCGGCTTGCTGCTGGGCATCACCGGCGGCCACCAGGCCAGCGGGCTGTGCGGCGCTGGTGCCAACCAGGCCGAGCTGGATAAAGTAAAGCTGGTATTTCAGACGTCGTCGTGTGTACTGAACACTGGTGGCGTCCTCGAGCGAGAGTGCAGGCGTTGCCGTGCCGCCAGCGCCGCCCCCCATCATTCCTTCCATGCCGCCACCGCCGCCCATCATCCCTTCCATGCCGCCAGCACCACCCATCATCCCCTCCATACCGCCTGTTCCGCCGCCACCACCGCCACCGCCGTAGTCCTGGCCACGTCGCTGTTTTCGCTTCAGCTCGTCGACTCGATCAATCTCGGTTCGACAGGCCAGCGCCGCCAGGGCACCCAGTGACTGAGCGGCCGGGACAGAGTCGACCTGCACGCCGCCACCATACTGGAAATAGCCCAGCGAACGAGCAGCGGTCAGCCGCAACGACATGGGCGAGGTGTCATCGCCGGCATAGCCGGTGATCAGCGGCAGGATGACTGCGTTGGGGTCTGTACCGAGTACAGCCAGCACGTCCATCGCGCGACGTTGCAGCCAGGCATGCCCACCCAGGCTTCGACTCGCGGGAGGAGCTTTCTGTTGTAACAGGGCAAGTGCCATTTGCTGAATGATCGCCTTGCCATTGGCGGGTATCTGGTCCGCCGGCGCCTGGTAACGATCGAGCGTGACATGACGCAGGACGCCAACCCAGGCACCCAGCCTGAGGGCATCCATCTGGTTGGGAGCTTGTAACTGGTTGACCATGAAGCCGAGGGCTTGTGCCGACGGCTTGGGAACAACGCGAGTTCCATTCGGAGCCACCGATTCACGATCGTTCAATCGACCGATCACCAGCAGCGCGTTATAGCGAGCTGCCGGATGATAGTTGCCCTCGACAATCTTCCGCATCTCAGCCAGCGTCAACTGCACCAGGTAATCGTGCGCCGGCAGGTTGCCGTTGGCCGTGGTGAATTGAACGTTGACAAAGTACCGCTTGAAGAAATCAAGCCGCATCTGGTCCAGCTGGCCCAGGTTTCCGACCTGCGTCATGCGCGGATAGATGAACCCCTTGAACCACTGGTCCAGCTGGGGTCGGCCGTCATCAATAAACGTACGCCCCTGCATCACGTCATTGATCATCCCCATGTGCTGATTGATGCGAGCACGCACCTGGCTGCGAGTCGCCTCTTGCTCGACGTAGTCCTGGAATGTCGCCTGCTCATCAAACACGACCGGGGCCGGGTCCGCAGCTGGATCCTGTTGAGCCGAACTGATTGTCGATGCCGCCAGCATGACCACCAGGCCGGCAGCCGCCCAGATACGAAATCGAATGACTCGAAGACTTCTGCACATGGTTTTCTTGTCCTTCTCTGTCAGCAACGGGAATCCGCGCCCAGATATCGCTTCTCTATTCTGTTCCGCAAGTGCCCAACTCCAATTGCCCAGGAGCTGTTCGCACCGCCGTCCTTATATGTTATTCATGCGAATTGCCGAATGTCAATTTTTCAGACCTTGGCGCGGTACGGGTTTCAAGGCAAAAAGAACTCCCTTGAAGCCCAATCACAAGCGTATATTGTCCTCAATCGATCCACCAGATGGCAATCCTTTACCGCGACAGTCGTTTTCTGCTCCACAATACCGGCAATCATCCGGAATCTGCTGAACGTATACGCGCTGTTCATGCCCAGCTGGACAAAATTCAACTGGCAAGCCGCTGTATCTGCCCGAGCTGGCTGCCGCTGCAGCGCGACCAGGTCCAGCAGGTCCACGCCGAACCTTACCTGCGGATGCTGGAGATGGTGGCAGGGCGGGGTGGCGGCAAAGTCGATCCGGATACGATCGTCAGCCCGCAATCTGTCGAGGTGGCACTGCTGGCTGCCGGAGCAGTCACGGACGCTGTCGACCTGGTTCTGACTGCTGATGATCCACGGGCCCTCTGCCTGGTGCGGCCCCCAGGCCATCACGCCCTGGCCGATGCCGGCATGGGCTTCTGCCTGCTGGGCAATGTCGCTCTGGCGGCACGCCGGGCAATCGACCATCACCAGCTTGACCGGGTCCTGATCGTGGACTGGGATGTCCATCACGGCAACGGCACGCAGGACATCTTCTGGCGAGATTCCCAGGTCGGTTTCTTCTCGATCCACCGCTGGCCTTTCTATCCAGGCAGCGGCCAGGATAGCGAAACCGGCCAGGGACCGGGACTGGGAAGTACCTGCAACCTGGCAGTCAGCGTGGAGACGTCGCGGGCTGATTACCTGGCGAGATTCCGAACG
>CAUZOB010000064.1:0-23210 GCA_963581185.1 Planctomycetota bacterium
CACGATGCCTGATTGCCCGCCGACTGGTGGAACGGGGAGTCCGCTTTGTGCAGGTCTTCACCCAGAACCAGTTCTGGGATCACCATGGTTCGATCAAGACCAGCCTGCCTCGCTCCTGCCAGAAAATCGATAAACCGTCCGCTGCCCTGGTGAAGGATCTCAAGCAGCGCGGCTTGCTGGACAGCACCGTTGTCCACTGGGGTGGTGAGATGGGCCGCTTGCCGGTGATCCAGAATGACACAGGTGCCAGCAAGATCGGCCGGGATCACAACACCTATGGGTTCAGTATGTGGCTCGCTGGCGGCGGCTTCCGTGGCGGTTGCACGTATGGAACAACGGACGAATTCGGCCATCATGCCGAGGAAAACATCGTGAACCATTACGATTATCATGCCACGCTACTGCACTTGCTGGGACTCGATCCCGAACGACTTGTTTATGACCACAATGGCCAGCAGCGTAAGTTGATCAGCCAGACGCCGGGTCGTATCGTCCAGGACATCCTGGCCTGATTATTGTCAGCCAGGAACTTAAGCTGCTGGAAACTGGCATGGCACTCTGCCACCCGCTAGTATGGATGCTCGCTACTGAAACATCCCTACTTTCGGCAGAGGAGTTCCGGCCGTGTTGAATCCACGCAGCTTGTCTATCGCCACCATCTTCGCCCTTCTCCTTGGTACGACTTCAGCAACTCTGCAGGCTGAAGAGAATGTCGCTCCCGAGGGTTTCACCGCTGTATTCAATGGCAAGAACCTTGAAGGTTGGTGGGGCCTGGGCCATTTCGATCCTCGTAAGCTGGAGGCCATGACCGACGACGAGCGGAAGGCCCTGCGAGGAACAAATGTTGCCGACGTCAAAACTCACTGGACAGTCGACGATGGCGATCTGGTCAACGATGGCCACGGTGTCTACCTGACGACCGACCGACAGTATGGCGACTTTGAAATGTGGATCGATTACAAGACGGTGCCAAAGGCGGATAGTGGCATCTACCTGCGGATGAATCCCCAGGTCCAGATCTGGGACTTTACGGATGAAAGCAAGTTCGGCATCGGTGCTGACAAGGGTTCCGGCGGGCTCTGGAACAATAATGCAGGAGCCAAGGGAAAAGACCCGCTGGTACTCGCTGACAAGGCGCTCGGCGAGTGGAATCGATTTCGTATTATTCAGGTCGGTGACAAGACCAGTGTCTGGCTCAACGGCAAGCTGATTGTTGATCACGCCATCATGAACAACTACTGGGATCGCTCGCGGCCCCAGTTTGCTCGCGGTCATATCCAGCTGCAGACGCACGGTGGTGAAATCCGCTGGCGGAATATCTTTATCCGTGAATTCAGCAGCGAGGAAGCAACTGCTTACCTGCGAGAAAAGGACCCGGCCGGTAGCGGCTTTGAGACCGTCTTTGACGGCAAGAGCTTTGACGGCTGGGCTGGCCCCACCTCCAACTATACGATCGACAATGGCACCCTGCTCTGCCAGAAGGGCAAGGGCGGGACGATCTATACCGAACAGGAATACTCGGACTTCATTGCCAGGATCGAATTCAAGTTGCCACCTGGTGGCAATAACGGCCTGGCGATTCGCTACCCCGGCAAAGGTAACACCGCCTATGTCGGCATGTGCGAATTGCAGGTGCTTGATTCAGAACATGCCAAGTACGCCAAGCTGGATCAGCGGCAGTACCACGGATCTGCCTACGGCATGGCCGCAGCCCACCGTGGTTACCTGCGGGCGACCGGCGAGTGGAATTACCAGCAAGTAACGGTCAAGGGGGCGACTATCAAGGTCGAGCTCAACGGAGTTACGATTCTGGACGCCGACCTTTCCAAGGTGACGGAGTTCATGGATAACAGCCCACACCCCGGCAAGGACCGAGCCAGCGGCCATTTTGGTTTTGCCGGTCACAATGATCCGGTTCAATACCGCAATATTCAGATCAAGTCGCTCAAGTAGTTTTCCGATCCGCTGGCAGCGTAATCACAGCGCGGAATCCCCGTTTTGCAGGAGCTAGAACATGAAGACATTCTCGACCTTGATGCCTGCGCGACAGTTATTGCTGGGACTGCTTGTCGCCAGCCTGATATCGACTGGCGTACAGGCAGCTGGCCCGCGGGTGATGGAGCAAGGACAACTTCCGGCCGATGCACGGCTGGGTGAATTGAAGCACCTGAATGATTACTTTCCCTTCCAACCCCCCAAGACGAAAGCTGCCTGGGAAACCCGCGCAGAACAACTGCGGCGGCGGATCCTGGTCGCCAGCGGGCTGTGGCCGATGCCCCCCAAGACACCATTGAATGCTGTCATTCATGGCAAGGTTGAGCGCAATGGTTTCACGGTCGAAAAAGTTTACTTCGAGAGCGTGCCAGGCTTCTTTGTCACAGGACTGCTGTTCCGGCCCGAGAAAACCGAGGGGGAGCACCCAGCGGTACTCAGCCCGCATGGCCACGGTGGCCGCCTGCAGGATCATGGTGAGGCCGCGATCAAAGGGCTGATTGAGTCGGGTGATGAGAAGTACGAAGGATCGGGCCGGTATCCCAAGTTGTCACGCTGTGCCCAACTGGCTCGGATGGGAGTAGTAACGTTCATTTTCGACATGCTGGGCTATGCCGACAGTACCCAGGTTCCGATGGCCGTTGCTCACCGTTTGCGAGATGCTCGTCCGGACATGGAGAACAGCGAAAGCTGGGGCCTTTTCAGCAGCCAGGCTGAGTTGCGACTGCAAAGTATCATGGGGCTGCAAACCTGGAACTCAATTCGCGCTCTCGATTTCCTCTGTGACTTGCCCGATGTCGATGCCAAGCGAGTTGCTGTGACGGGTGGCAGCGGTGGCGGCACGCAGAGCATCCTGCTGGGTGCTATCGACGAGCGTCTCATCGCCAGCTTCCCGCAAGGAATGGTCTCGACGGCCATGCAGGGTGGCTGCACCTGTGAAAACATGGTGCTGTTGCGAATTGGGACCGGCAACATTGAACTAGCTGGCCTGTTTGCACCCCGACCACAAGCAATGACCGGTGCCAACGACTGGACCAAAGAGATCATGACGAAAGGCTATCCCCAGCTGCAGCAGCTCTACAAGCTCTACGGCGTACCGGAAAACGTCTACTGCAAGGCCTATCTTCACTTTGGCCACAACTACAACTATGTCACCCGCGGTGTCATGTATCACTGGTTTAACAGGCACATGAACCTCAACCTGGATGAGCCAATTGTGGAAGAAGATTACCAGCCACTGGTCGGGACCGATGTGACAATCTGGAATGACGAACACCCAGAGCCGCCAGGTGGACCGGCGTTCGAGCGGCGGCTGACCAAGCAGCTGGATGATCAATCGAACGATACGATCCGCTACAACGTGGAGAACAGCCAGAAGCCGATGGAAGAAGTCCGCAAGATTGTCGGCGGAGCTGTCGCTGCAATCGTTGGTCGTTCTCTGCCGGAAACTGCGGACCTGGAGCGAGAGAAGATTGTTGAAGTCAAGGCAGATGGCTACCTGGTGTTCACTGACAAGCTGCGGTACAAGCCGGCGGGCGAGGAGATTCCCGTGGTCTCATTGTTCCCAGTCGAGCCGGAATGGAACGGTACGGTCACTATCTGGATTGACGGCGCCGGCAAGGATGGAATGTTCGGCGAGGACGGTAAACCGGTCAAGGACGTGACAGCCTTACTCCAGGCGGGCCATTCGGTCATGAGTGCCGACCTGGTTTACCAGGGCGAGTTTCTCAAGCCGGGGGAGAAGTTTGCCGAGGCTCGCAAGGTCGACAACCCGCGGGCCGTGGCGGCTTTTACCTATGGTTACAACGACACAGTCTTCGTCCAGCGAGTGCATGATATTCTCACGCTGATTGCCTTTGCCAAAGACGAGGAACATGGTGCCAAGGAAATCCAGCTTGCTGGTGTGAATGGAGCGGGCCCGCTGGTCGCGGTCGCTCGCTTGCAGGCTGGCGAATCTGTCACGCAGTGCCTGATCGATACCGGCGGATTCCGATTTACTTCGTTGTCGTCGCACCGGGATCCTCGATTCATGCCGGGTGCTGTGAAGTACTTTGATCTGCCTGGCTTGCTGGCGACAGGTGCACCTCAGCCGCTATGTCTTGTCGGTGAGGGACCTGAAACGCCCCCGCTTATCGGCTTGGTGTATGAATTTGCCGGAGCCCAGGAGCAGGTGACGACCCGCAGCTCACGCAGTGAAGCGATATCCTGGCTGACCGAATAGCTGTCAGTCGCCCTCTGCCACCCTGCTTCGCCAAGACTTCACCCTTCCGTCTGCCGAAGGCAGACGGGTACAGCATTGGCACAGCGTGACAACAATCTAGACGTCACAGGCCGCGATCGCTTCTTGCAGACCTGCCAGGGGATCGCCAGTCGGGATAAACTCCTGGCCCACGAAACCCTCGTATCCGACATCTACCAGCGCCTGCATGCAGGCGGGATAGTTGATCTCCTGGGCATCGTTCAACTCGGCTCGACCAGGATTGCCAGCGGTGTGGACATGCGCAATCACATCCTTGTGCTGATGGATTCTTCGGATCACATCGCCGTCCATGATCTGGACATGGTAGATATCAAACAGCAGCTTCAAGTTGGCTGACCCAACTCGGTTGATAATGTCGACACAGTACTCGGTATGGTCACCCTGGTATCCCGGGTGTCCCTTCATGGGATGCGTGTCGTCGCGAGTGTTGAGCATCTCCAGGCAGATAACAACGCCCTTCTCTTCGGCATAGCCGACGATCTTCTTGAAACCTTCAACACAGTTGGCCGCCCCTTCTTCAGCTGACAACTCTTCTGCCATGCCAGTAAATGCAATTACCCGCTTGAAGCCGAATTCGGCACAGGAGTCGATCGACTTGCGGGTGGCCGCAATCACCTCCTCGTGATAATTGGGATTATTGAATCCCTTCACAAACGGTGGCACACCCTCGATGCTGACCGAGGCAATAGCACACTCCAGCCCCTGCTCTTTGAGCAACGGAAAAGCCTTGGGACTGATCAACTCGACACTCTTGCACCCCAACTGGCTCGCCAGCGGAATCAATTCCTCGGGCTTCCAGTACGACGAGAAGCACCAGTTAACGATCGACTGGTTGATATTCCCCTTGCGGGCAACCTTCTTGACTGGCTGCTTCCGGCCGGCCTGCGTATTGGAAGCCAGCAAGGCCGAGCCAGCCACAGCGGCGCCGGCGGATTGCATGAGTTGCCTGCGACTGAGTGATCCCATCGTATATCTCCTGGTCAAGATGCCTGGTCTGTTGTTCAGTGATAAGGAGAATTCTGGCGCCCTGCAATCAGCGCAGGCCGAATTTACTTGTCCTCACCATAAGGCAGGAACTGGCCGATTTCACGATACAACTCGCTGTATTTCTCCAGCTTCTGCTCGTCAACGTCGACACCCAGACCAGGCTGCTCAATCAGCCCCCAGGTTGCCTGGCTGGCAATCGGCAGTGGGTCGGTAAGGATATCGTCTTCCATCATGGCAGCCGTCTGCTGCACACCATCGGACGCGTTTGGAATACTCAACATGACATGCTGCCCAGCGGCAGCCGCCAATCCCAGTTCACCATGTGTATGTTTGCAGACCAACTGGCTCTCCAGGTGAGCAACCTGGCACAGCTGGTGAAAGCTGCGCAGCGATCCGGTCCAGTAGCTGCTGAAGCAAAGCACTTCTGCGCATCGGCTCTTGATCAGACGATACGCTTCGGGCACAGTCCAGAGCCCCTCGTTCGCACAAATCCGCACCGCCGTCTGGTGTTTCAGATCGAGTGTGTTCTCGAGTGGCTGGATCGCTACCGGAGCTTCGACAAAGTCGATTTCGAAGCGGGAGTGCCAGTCGGCCAGGATGCTACGTGCTTCGCCTACCGTCCAGGCCTGGTTGGCGTCGATGCGGATCTTGCCAGCCGGGCCGATCGTCTCGCGAATGGCTGCCAGCATGTCGGTCTCGGCAGCTCGATCGATCCCCACCTTGAGATAAAAACAGCTGTGGCCGCGATCCACACCGAGCTGGCACTGTTGCCTGAGATCGTCTGGACTTCCCTGGGCCAGGTAGCAGAAATAATCGACCTCGCTGCGACGCGCACCACCCAGCAGCTGGTAGATCGGTTGGCCCGCTTCCTTGCCACACAGATCCCAGAGTGCCTGGTCGATGCCGGCAAAGGCAAAGTTGGCCGACATCGGGCGATGATCCCAGAGTGCCGTGTGATTGAACTGGCTGGAAATTGCCTCGCCGCTCCAGGGGCTGGCACCCAGTAGAAATGGACGGGCTGACTGAACCGCCAGCTCGATCGTTGCTGCATCCGGACCAACAGTCGATTCACCCCATCCGACCAGGCCGTTGTCACACTCGATCCTGACAATCACAGCAGTCACACCACCGCGCTGAACCCGCGAGCTGACCTCGGTGTGACTGTAGGGAACGCTTACCAGGTAAGTTTTCAGGTCAGTGATCTTCATGATTTACAGGCTCAGGCTCGGTGTCGTCAGGGGGTTGAAACAGGTGCCTGGCAAGTAGCAGCAGGATGACAATCGCTGCCAGAGCCGAGCAATAGTGCCAGCCGGTTAGTAGCCAGTTTGGGATCATCAGGAGAGCTCCTTTTCGGTGGCAACGGGGTTGGCAGGATCCTGTCGCAGCTCAATCAGCACAATCGCGAGGATAAAGACGGCCAGCGAAACCAGGAAGCCAAACAGGCCAGGGCTGAATTTCCACGGCGTATCCAGCAGGAATCGCCAGACGACAACAGCGATGAACCCGGCAGCCATCGCCAGCGTGATCGCCAGTGACCAGCGTTTGCGATACATGAACAGCCCAACCAGGAAGGGGATCACCATGGTGGGTGCCCAGAAGTCGTAGACAAATTCAAGAATGCTGATAATGTCGCTGTACAGACAGGACAGCGCAGCGGCCAGCACACCGCTCGCCACGGTAGCTATCCGGGCGACATTCAACAGCTTCTTGTCGCTCGCTTCAGGGTCAATCATCGAGCGGTAGATATCCTCCATCACGCTGGTGGAAATACAGGAGAGGCAGCTATCGCCCGAGGACATGACCGCTGCAATCAGGGCAGCGATCAGGATGCCGGCAAACGCAGCTGGAAATGTCTCGCGCATCAGCGTGGGAAAGACCATTTGAGAATCCGCTTCGTCCAATCCTGCTTCCACCCGCTGCTCATCAATCGCCTGCTTGATCTTGGGGTCGACATTGGCCGAGGCACCCAGGACGAAGATACAGATCGGCATGAAACAGAGCAGGAACAGGCCACTGCCAGCCACACCCCATTGGGCACTCTGTGCATTCCGGGCAATGAAGCACCGCACGGCATAGGGGGGCACCAGCATCTCACCAAGAAAGAACACGAAAAAGGTCGTGATCAGCCGAGTCGCCGGCCATTCAGCGGAGGTCAGCTGAAATGGCTGGTCACCTGTGACTGCCATGATGCCTGTAAAGCCACCATTGCGTTGCAGCAGGAAGAATGAAGCGGCTCCAATACCGATGACCAGTACGACAAACTGCAGGACATCCGTTTTCACGACGGCCCGGATACCTCCCACCGTTGAGTAGAAGATCACGATCGACGCTCCGGCCAGCACAGCCAGGCGATAATCCAGACCGAGAACGGTCTCGGTGATTTTCCCCATCGCCACCATCTGTGCCACAAGCGCACCGATCAGGAAGATCATGCAGCTGACAACGGCCATCCGTCGCGGAGCTTCACCAAATCGCAGACCGAAGAACTGGGCCACGGTCAGCAAGTCCAATCGCCTCAGCCGAGGGGCCAGCCAGATGCCGGTAAAAATCAGCTGCAGATACCAGGCCGTACTGAGCAGAGCCAGGGCGATTCCATAGTTGTAAACGTTGGCAACAGAACCAATGGATGCCCCGCCCCCGACCATGGTTGCTGCAGTCGTAGCCAGCACAACAATCCAGGCCACGTCTCGACCTGAAACCGTGTAGTCCAGCGTGTTACGAATCTTGCCACTGGATTTCACGCCGATCCAGATCAGCACAACCAGGTAGATTCCCAGTGCCGCCAATTCGGTTACTCGGTCGAAATCCAGCACCGTATGACCTGTTGGTAAAGGAGTGAGGGCGGTGGCACGTTATTCTGGAGTGACGTAGGCCTTGGTAATCCCGCCGTCGACCGTGAAATCCGTACCTGTAACATACGACGATTCGTCGCCCGCGAGAAATAGAGCGGCCTGCGCCATTTCGCTGGCCAGCCCGAAACGACCCATCGGAATGTGGACCAGCCGCCGCTGCTTCTTTTCATCGGTATCGAGAAATGACATCAGCAACTCGGTCTTGAGCGGACCGGGACAGAGTGCATTGACGCGGATATTCTCGCGAGCATGAATGACTGCCAGCTCGCGAGTCATCGCCAGTACGCCACCCTTGCTGGCGGTATACGCCAACTGGGGCGTGGCGGCACCCATCAGGGCAACAAACGATGCGGTGTTGATGACCGAACCTCCGCCAGCCCGGCGCAAGGCTGGGATCCCGAACTTGCAACCCAGAAAGACGCCCTTGAGATTGATCGCCATTGTGCGATCCCAGACTTCCTCACTGGTCTCAACGGCATCCGAATCACTGTGGTCCATGATGCCCGCGTTATTGAAGAGGACATGCAGGCCCGCGAACTGTGATTCAGCCTCCTGCACCATCCGCTGGCAATCCTCGCTGGCGGAAACGTCAGCGATCACGCTGATTGCCTCGCCCCCCTGCTGCTGAACCAGCGACACCGTTTCCGCTGTCCCCTCGACGTTCACATCGACAGCCACAATTCGCGCCCCCTCGCGGGCAAACAAGAGAGCCGTCTCGCGGCCAATACCACCAGCCGCGCCGGTGATCAGGACAACCTTGTCTTCAAGTCGCATGATCTCGATGTCCTGTCTGGAATAAACTGTAATGGAAGTCGATTCAGGCGGCCGCTTGACTGGCCAACACGAACTGGTCAAACAACCGCTGCTGCAGTGGATCTTTGGCGGCGGTTAATTCCGGATGCCACTGGACGGCAACCAGCCAGGGGTACGTTGCCATTTCGACCGCTTCAATCACGCCGTCGGCTGCCCAGGCAACCGGCGTGAGATTATCCGCCGGCCTGTCGATCGCCTGGTGATGCCAGGAAGCAGCAATGAAATCCAGCTGACCTATGAGACTGGCAAGCTGGGAGTCTTCAGCCACACGCAGCGCATGTTCCGTGGGCACGTGGGGAGGCAGCCGATGCGGCACCTTCTCACCGACGATGTCTGGCAGGTGTTCATGCAGTGTGCCGCCGAGGGCAACATTCAGCACCTGGATTCCCCTGCAGATCCCGAATATCGGCAACTGCTGCTGCAGCGCGGCCCGGGCCAGCAGGATTTCACAATCGTCCCGTTCCTGATCGGTCTCGAAAACCGACTCATGATTGTCCCCTTGATACAGGGCTGGGCAGATATCACCCCCGCCTGCCAGCAGCAGACCATCCAGCGGCTCAAGCAACTCAGCGATACGTGTTTCACCAACCGGCAGGAGCAGCGGCAACCCGCCCGCCCGGCGAACAGCATCAACGTACATACCGGGAAGGCGGACGTCGCCCTGCTTGTTTCGACCGTAAGTTGTAATACCGATACGTGCGGCGGCCATCGTCACTGTCCTAGATTCGTTCGAAGTACCGGTGGCGTTCCCAGTCGGTGACGGCCTGCCTGTAGGCCGTCATTTCCGTCGCAAAAAAGTGGCTGTAGTGCTGCTGCACATCCGCACCAAGCGCCTCTTGAACAAAGCTGCTTGCTGCGAACAACTCAGTTGCTGTGACCAGGTCCAGCGGAGTCGAGGCGACATCAGCTGCCTTGTAGGCGTTGCCATCGAATGCATCGGCCGGTTCGATCTGGTTGGCGATACCATCCAGCCCGGAAGCCAGTGCTGCGGTGTAGGCGAGATAAGGATTGCAGTCAGCACCGGGGATGCGACATTCAATTCGCAGCGACGGGCCATTGCCGACGACCCGAAAACCAGCCGTGCGATTATCGCGACTCCAGGCCAATGTGGTCGGTGCCCAGGAGCCCGGCTGGTAACGCTTGTAGGAATTCACATTGGGAGCATAGAAAGGCATGAACTCGGCCGCATGAGCAATCCAGCCGCCAAGGAACCAGCGAAACTGGTCCGAGCAGGCGATATCGCCCATCATCTGATCACCAGGAAAGACATTCCCCTCATCGTTCCAGAGGCTGAGGTGCAGATGGCAACTGGAGCCAGCCTGGTCCTGCTTCAACTTGGCCATAAACGTCACGCTGACCTGCTGCTCAATAGCAATCTCTTTGGCAGCCTGCTTGAGCAGCACGTGCCGGTCTGCCATTTCCAATAGCTCGCAGTAGCGGATATTGATTTCGTGCTGGCCGAGTCCCCATTCCCCCTTGGTTGATTCGACGGGAATGCCCGAGCTGGCAAGCGCCCGCCGCAGCGCGCCGTGATAGCCTTCCTGCCGTGTTGCCTGCAGCGTGTGATAGTCTTCCAGGTACCAGCCCGACGCCACCAGGTTCTGAAAACCACTCTCTGTTGCCTCGCGATACGATTGCATCAGCAAGTAGTACTCCAGCTCGGAAGCCGCCTGGGCAACATATCCCAACGTGGCCGCGGCCTGGATCTGTGCGTTGAGCAGGCTGCGCGGAGCAACTGCTACCGGCTGGTGTGTGCTGTCGTCATCCAGGTTGCATTGCACAATCGCGGTGCGGTCCAGCCAGGATGCTTTACGAAGTGTGCCCAGGTCTGGCTGCAGATGAAAGTCGCCGTAGCCGAGATCCCAGTTGGCTGCCTCGTAGCCCTCGACTGGTTCCATTTCCATGTCGACCGTGACGAGGTAATTGCAGCCATGTGTGCCGCTCTCGGCCACCGAATCAAGAAAGAAGCTGGCGTCACATCGCTTGCCCAGCAGGCGACCATAAAGGTCGGCGAAAACGACGGCCACTGTGTCAATCTCACCCTGCTCAACCTGCTGGGCCAGTTGTTCGAGCGTGAGGCATTCGCTGGACATGGCAACTTCTCAAGATGGGACTGCGTTAGGGTCAAAGAACCTAGCCAGACAGCTTGTCCTGTTCCCTGGTCAGCAGCGCAACTTCTTCCTCGGGCGCCTGGGCAACCAGGTGATGACGACTGTAGGCGAGAAAGTAAATGATACCTGCCAGCAGGAAGATCGCGACACCCGTCACTCCGGCCTGGGCATCCTTGTCGAGGAAGGTGGAGACGAGGGCCACCAGGGATAACAGCAGTCCCACCACCGCACCGGGGATTCCCAGTGGACTCCTGTAGGGCCGATCCAGCTCAGGGCGGCTGATCCGTAACTTGATAAAGCTGGCCATCACCATGGCATAGGAAATCACCGCTCCGAAGACGGCCATATTCAGCAGCACGGCACCCACCTTGGACTCGGCTCCAGGCCGCATCAAGGCGGCACAGACAAGGCCAATGCCAGCTCCCAGCAGAAGGGCCAGGTAGGGCGTGTTCTTCTTGCCGGTCAGGGAGATCCAGCGAGGGATATAGCCGGCTCGCGAAAGTGCAAACAGGACTCTGCCATAGGCGTAAATGGTGGCATGAAAGCTGGCAATCAACCCGGTCACCGCCAACGCCACCAGGACCTTGCTCAGCCAGCCGCCACCGAACACAACTCGCAGGCCATCAGCCAGCGGGGCTGCAGAGTCGACCAGCGGGTCATCTCCCGCTCCCACACCACTGCAAATCACCAGCGTCAGGATCGACAGCAGGAACAGCACGACCATGGCCACGATCAGAGCCCTCGGCATGTCACGGACCGCATCCTTCGATTCCTCGGCTGCCAGCGGAAGCTGTTCTATGGCAAGGTAGAACCAGATCGCAAAGGGCAGAGCAGCGAACACGCCAGCCAGGGGAGACGTGGTTGGTTCGGCAGGCTTGAGCCTGGTGATTGCAGTGACATCAAAGCTACCGCTGGTCAGTGCACCGACGTAGAAAATAACCAGCACGATGGCTGCCACAGCGGTCACCAGCAAACCCATCCGCAGGCTCAGTGAGGCACCGCGAATATTGATGGTGACGAAAACCAGGTAAGCACCCACCCAGATCGCCGCTGTCGAAAGGAATGTCGCCTGCTGTGGATCGTCATAAATCAGCAGGTTCAGGTATCCACCAATCGCCACCACCACCACGGCGGGCGTGAGTACGTACTCGATGGTGTCCGTCAGCCCACAGATGAACCCACCGAGTGGCCCGAAGGCATTCCGGGTGAAGGAAAAAAATCCGCCGGCGTGCGGCAGGGATGCCGATAGTTCGGCAATCGTGAAGACCATCGTGAAGTACATGATGGCCATTGCCACGGTGGCGATCGCCAGCGACTGGAAGCCGTACTTGAGGCCAAAGTGCCAGCCATAAAAATCGCCGGAGATGACGGCGCCAATTCCCATCGCGGCCAGCAGAACCCAGCCGGCACTTGGCTTCAGCCGCCGATTGTCCAGGTACTGGCTATCAACATTCTCGTACTGGACGAGTCCGGGTTTTTGCGAAGCAGCGGCCACATCTGTCCTTACTCGGCTACCGCAACGGTGGTCTTCACCGGCACGTCTGCTGCCCAGTAGATTGCGTTCTTGAGCAACTGGTTCATGGCTGGCTGTTTGAAGTCATCGACATGACCCAGCGACGTGTAGAAAGCTCGTCCGCCCCAGCGGGTGACGTTGGTCCAGGCGATAGCTTCCTCGGGAATATCCGGGATGCTGCCATGAATCAGCGCGGTGGTGGACGTTGACAGCGGATTGACCTTGTAGAGCGATCCACAGCCCTTCAGCTGGGCAAGATCGACGCCAGACAGGATGGGATGGTTCGTCATATCGTCCGGGCTGCTGAGCGCGACTTCCGGCCCCGAGCCATGATGCCCGGTATAGTGGCCTCCCCAGACATCGCCATCAAAGCTGGCCCAGACGGCATGCCCCTCGGGGGCGGGTTTGCCATTCAGGGAAAAGGCGTGATTGGCGGTGCGGATTCCGACTACCGGCTTGCCGCTCTGGATGAATTCGCGGACCACCTGCAGGCTGGCCTCGGGCAAGGCCCGGCGGCGAACACTGATCAAAGCCAGGTCAGCTTCTCGCAAAATCTCGATACCGGGAATCAGGTCACGGTTCTCTTCACTGGCGTGGATATAGCTGACGCGGAAGTCCTGGCCCAGATGCTGGAGTGCAAAGGCGGGCAGCGACTCATTGGTCCTGTATTCCCGCTCGCCCATGATGATCACCAGGTGACGCCGACGATCCTTGTCGAAACGAAATGGCACTCCGCCCAGCAACTGGTCGCTGGTGATTGTCGGGCAGACCCACCTCTCGACATGGTCGACGATCAAGTCGGTGCCGGTAAAGTGACTGACATAGGGCTCCATCTTCGGGTTGTACATGGTGTCCGTCATATCCCGCACCAGCACCACGTTCTTGCCATTCTTGGACATCTGACGAAGTCCGAAAGGACGACCCAGCACACACATGTTGGTATGCACGCCAACCAGGATGACATTCTTGATGCCCCGCTGTTCCATCACATTCCAGATCTCGACTCCGTTGTCGCTGATCACGTCCTCGTCGTCGATGTCGAGCAAGTCGGTCTGTGATTTCCAGGGCGCCTTGGGATTACGGTCCATCGAGGTCAGCATCCGAGCCCACTGGGCATGCTCGACCAGGTCGTCATCTTCGCCACCATCTGTTTGGTCGATTGGGTACGTGCCACCATCCTCCTGCGGAATCTTGTAGCACCATTGACCGATATCCTCGGGCACATTATCCGCCTGCGGCGCGGCCATCGCCCGCTTGCGACCAGGATGATCCTTATAAGGTTCCATACAGCTACTCGGAGCATGAATAATCGTTGCCCCCGCGGTCCGCGCCAGCTTCAGTAACTGGTTCATGCGTGGTGCCAATTCTCCACCCCGACGTGTGGCATTCAGGCAATGATGCAGATCCCACATGTCGCACACCACCACGGCGGTTTCCGAAGGTGTCCATTCCTGCTGCTCAAGTACGGTGTGAAATAGCTGGCTCTTCTCCGCGACCGGTACCTGGCTACGCAAGCTGAACTGGAAGGAGCCAGGTGGATCTGCACTGGCAAGATTGGCTGAGATGCTCACAAGCAGGCTCATCATGAGGATCACGTTGCAGGTAGAAAGAAGGCGTAACATATCCGGTGCTCCGGGAAGAGGAGGTGCCAAGTGCAGGAAGATCGGGATGAACAGCCATTATGACGTGCCGTGGAACAGGCCTGCAACAATCCAGCCCACCGTTTCAGCTACCGGATTGCCGTTTCCGCGGCGCCAGCGATATCCAAGAGGTATTCGCGACGGTCGGCGGGATTGTTTAAGATCGATGGTTGACGAGGACGACGAACAGATAGCAACCCGCGTAGTTCTTCCCGAGGGCCTTGATTGTGCTTCGCTTACTTGGTAACCCCCGCCAGATGTGTAACGGTGTCACCCGCCGCGACTGGATGCAGGTTGGCGGGCTGGGCATGCTGGGACTGTCGCTGGCCGATGTCTTGCGCTGGGAGCAGAACCAGGTCCTGGCCGATGAGTCGCTGCCCGGATTCGGGAAGGCCAAGCGTTGTATCCTGCTGTTGCCCTACGGATCGCCACCCCAGCACGAGACGTTTGACCCCAAGCCCGACGCCCCGGTCGAAATTCGCGGAACTCATAATTCGATTCCCACCAACATTCCTGGTGTTCGCATCGACGAACACCTGCCACGCATCTCGGAGATCATGGATCGGATCACGGTCGTGCGGTCCATGACGCACCCCTACCCGACTCACTGTGTTGCCTATGCGACCAGCGGGATTCCAACTTACACCCCTGCCCTGGAAACCCGGCCACGGGATCCCAAGCTGTGGCCCTACGTCGGTTCGGTGGTGGACTTTGTCCAGTCGCGACGTGAACAAGGACAGTCTTTGCCAGCCGTGCCACGGAATATGGCACTGCCCTGGAAAATGAACTCTCGCGGCGGCGAAGCGGCCTCCGTCCAGGCCGGGCCCTACGCAGCTTTCCTCGGACCAGCCTATGATCCCGTGTTAACGGAATTTGAAGGCAAGGCCAGCCGAACGATCCCGAAGGTCAGCCCGAATAACGGCCCCACGCATCAAGTGGAGGATCCCTATGCCGGCATCGAGCCGGAATGCCAGTTCCGCCTGGCAGGTGCTCGCCTGCGCGGTGATATGACGATCGATCGCCACAAGCGACGACGCTCACTGATGAAACAACTGGAACAGGTCAGCCGCCGCATCGATCGAAACCTTGCCACCGACAGCTATGACCGCTTCGAACAGATGGCCAATGCCCTGATCTCGTCGTCCCAGGTCCACCAGGCACTCGATATCCAACGGGAATCGATGGCCATGCGGGAAAACTATGGCATGCACCTGTTTGGCCAATCCTGCCTTGCCGCTCGACGACTGGTCGAAGCAGGTAGCCGCTTCGTGACCGTGTTCTGGGATGAGTACGCCTATCTCAATACCGATTGGGATACCCACTGGAACCATTACTACAGACTCAAGGATCGGCTGCTGCCCGGCTTTGACTCGGCCTACTCGGCACTGCTGCTCGATTTGGAACAGCGCGGGATGCTGGACGATACGCTTGTTGTCTGGATGAGTGAGCATGGCCGCACCCCGAAGCTGAATAGCAACAAGGGTGGCGGGCGAGATCACTGGTCCAGCGTCTATTGCCTGGCAATGGCCGGCGGCGGTGTCAAGGCAGGTGAGATTGTCGGCCAGAGCGATCGCATTGGCGGGGATGTCCACGACCTGCCCGTCTCGCCGAAAGATATTCTTGCCACGATTTTCCACCTGCTCGGTATCGATGCCCATACCACGATCCCAGATCGGCTTGGCCGGCCAACGCCGATTGCCGGGACCGGTAAAGTTCGACCCGAAGTGATTGCCTGACCATGAAGCTGCAGGCACTCCTGATCTCGCTGGCCGCTCTGCTCTGCGCCACTGGTCATCTGCCCGCGGACCCGCCCAGCCTGCAGCGTGTCGTGCCGCACGCTGCGCAGCCCGGCAGCACAACCACGATCCAGCTGGAAGGTAGTAACCTTGATGCAGCCAGCGACGTCTGGACCAGCTTTCCGGCGGATGTCACGTTACTCGAATCAGGCAAGTTCGAACTCACGATTGCCACGGATGTCCCGCCCCAACTGGGTGCCATCCGGGTTGTCTCCCCAGCAGGTGTCTCCAACCTCAAGCTGCTGCTGCTGGATCCACTCTCCACAGATCTGGCAACAGAGTCCGAGTCGGGTCAGGATCCTGCTTCAGCCCAGTTGTTACAGGTCGGCCAGGCAACCGAGGGCCAGGTTGCCAGCGAGTCGAGCTGGTATTGCCGCCTGCAACCGGTCGCGGGCAAGCGAGTCACGATTGATATTTGGGCGCGACGGCTGGGCTCGTCGCTCGATCCCGTCATCCAGGTACTGGATGCCGACGGACGGGAGATCGCCTTCAGTGACGATGAACCGGGACTGGATGGCGATTGCCGTGTCTCCTTCCTGGCGACTTCGGCCGATCCGCTGACCGTCAAGCTGCGAGATGTGAGTTTCTCCGGTGGAGGTGATTTCTTCTTTCGCATACGAACCGGTGAGTTTCCAGCCGTCAACGGCTTCTACCCACCAGTACTCTCCCATGGCGAACAGCACAGCCTGCTGCCATTTCCACGGCAGCCTGGCGGAAGGCATGCGAGTATTCAGCTGCAAGCGAACCCGACTGGATTGATCCAGTGGGTTGAGACGTCCAATAAGCTCCAGGCGATTGGCTCCATCCAGCTGAGCTCGCGGCGTGAGTTGTATGAGTCGATGCAGCAGCCAGCCATGCCGATCAAGGCCGTCATTGGGGACGCCGTTAGCGGCTGGTTCTCCCAGCGTGGGGAGATTGACAGCTTTACTCTCCAAGTTGACCGGCCGATGCGCGTGCGAATCCAGGCAGCCACGCGCTCACTTGGTTCCCCCTCGCTGCTGTTAATGACCCTGCAAACCGGCGCCGGCAAGATGATTGCCCAGTCGGAACTCGACGAGAAAATCAGCCAGCAACTCGATGCCGATCTAACATCCCCAGGAACCTACACGGTGTCGTTGAAGGAGCTGATTGGCCGGCACGGCAGTGGCCAGGTCTACCGGGTCACGATTGATGAGAAAACGCCCAGCTACCAACTGGCTGTGGCTGGGGACGTTTTTAATGCGCCGGCGGGTGGCGTTGTTGAAATCAAGCTGACCGTGGCACGGGACGGCTACGATGGAGCGATCAGCGTGTCGTTGGCTGGCGAGGAGATGCCAGGCCTGGACGATGCAGTGATTCCGGACGGGAAAAATGAAGCAGTCGTCAAGCTGACGTTGCCTGCCGATTGGGAAGCCGGCTCGATCCACCACCTCCAGCTGGTTGGTAAAGGGGACGGAGGTGAATACGAGACGCTGGCTGAACAGGATGCCCTCAAGTTTGCGCGCGGCAACCTGGGCCGGTTCGACGGTTTCGTCAGCGACGAGCAGACCGCCGTAACCAATTTTGCGGAATACGATATGGAAGTCCTGGAAGCGGGCCAGTACCAGTTGCACTTGCGATACGCGGCCTTGCAATCCCGCCCGGCAGTCTTGCAGATTAACGGCGAGCTGGTCCACGACGATGCGATGAAGAATACCAGCGGGGGCTGGGTTGAAGAAAACCAGCGTTGGCATCTCGAGGGTGTTTTCAAGTTCCAGGCAGGTAAAAACGTCATCCGGATTCAGCGAGATGGCACGGTCTCGCATCTCAGCCAGTTGAAAATCGCCCGGGCCGTGGAAACAACTGAGATCGCAGCGACCCTGACCCAGTCGGCGAACTGTCGGGCAGCAATCAAACAACAGCTTGGTGGTATGGCACACCCACCCCGCAACCTGACCGCAGGTATTATCATTGGTGTCACGGTTGAGGAAGAATAGAAACCAGGCATCCATGCCCCTTGTGAGGAATTGGTTAACAGTGAAACCCCGGTTTTCAATCCTGGCATCTTGCACGCTTGCGATAACGCTGGCGCTGACCGGCTCCGGTTGGGCTGCGCCGGACCAGTCCCCGGTTGATCGGATCGAGGTGTTTCCAGCAGAGCTGAATCTGGCGAGCCGGCATCATCCTGCCCAACTGCTGGTGACAGGCGTTCTAAAAAATGGCCGGCTCCAGGACCTGACATCTGTGGCTGTGATCGAGTCAGCAGATCCGGCAATTGTCGAAGTGCGAGCTGGCAGGCTCTGGGCCCAGGCCGACGGCCAGGCGAGAATTACTGTCAAAGCAGGCGGCCAACGGTATCGGCTCCCACTCACAGTCAAGCTCTTGCCAGCTGATCAGACTGCCGGCTTCAAGCATGGAACCCAGGCTGCCCTGACTCGTCATGGCTGTAACTCTGGTGGTTGTCATGGTGCTCCCAGCGGTAAAGCAAGTTTTCGCCTCTCATTGTGGGCCTACGATACCGAGCTGGATGCGGAATCTGTGGTGCGAGAGTTTGCCGGACGGCGGGTTGATTCCTTTATGCCGGCCAACAGCCTGCTGCTGCGAAAGCCGACCATGAAAGTGCCCCACGGCGGCGGGAAGCGGCTCCGTAAGGACGACAGCGGTTACCGGTTGCTGTACGACTGGATCGCCGGCGGCTGCAGGCTGGACCTCGCGGATGCAGCCGAGTGTGAACGGATTGAGGTCTATCCGCAGGATCGCCAGCTGGCGGTCGCTGCCCCGCAACAGCAACTATCGGTGCGAGGTTTCTTTTCCGATGGTTCCGTCCGTGACCTGACGTCGCTGGTGCTGTATTCAAGCAGCGACGACACGATTGCCACGGTCAGCGAAGAAGGTCAGGTGGAGGGATCGGCTGGTGGCGAGGTGGCCATCCTGGTCAGTTACCTGGAGCATGTGGCCACGTCTCGACTGGCCTTTGTAAAGGCAGACCCGGAATTTGCCTGGCAAGCACCGGCGGCCAGTAACGACATTGATGAATTGGTATTCACAAAGTTGCGACGGATGCAGGTCCTGCCCTCGGCTCGCTGTAGCGACGAGGTGTTCATCCGGCGACTCTACCTGGACCTGGCCGGAGTGCCGCCAACTGCCGAGCAGGCCCGGGCGTTCCTGGCTGACAAGGCCGCTGACAAGCGTTCGCAGTTGGTGGATCAGTTGCTGGATTCAGCCGACCATGTTGCCTGGTGGGCGAACAAGTGGGGCGACCTGCTGCGGATTCGGTCAGAGACGATGACCGACAAGGGCGTCTTCAAGTTCTATCGCTGGCTGCAGCGAAGTGTGCAGAACAACGTTCCCTACGACCAGTTTGTGCGGCAGCTGCTGCTGGCCCAGGGTAGCTCACTGGAAAACCCAGCGGTGAATTTTTACCGATCGGCTGCCAGCACGGACGACTGTACCGAGACCATGGCCCAGTTGTTCCTCGGCTCGCGACTGCAGTGTGCCAAGTGTCACAACCATCCCTACGAGCGCTGGACCCAGGATAACTACTATGGATTCGGTGCTTTCTTCCATCGCCTGCAACGGACCACGGTCAAGGAGACGGGAGAAATGGTGCTCTGGTCAGCTGATCAGGGAGAGATTGTACAACCCCGCACATCCCAGCAGATGCAGCCCTGGGTGCCAGGGGCCGCGATCATTGCGACAGCTGAGAGCCAGGACCGTCGCCAGCTGTTGGTGGACTGGATGACCCAGGACGACAACCCGTACCTGGCTCGTGTGGAGGTGAACCGGATCTGGGGCGAGTTGTTTGGTCGAGGGATTGTCGATCCGGTCGATGACTTCCGCGGCTCCAATCCAGCATCCAACCAACAGCTACTGGATTGGCTGGCCCGTCGCTTCGTGCAGAGTGGATTTGATCGCCGCGAGATGATCCGCTTGATCTGCAACAGCACAACTTACCAGCTGTCGTCAAAGAGTCTGCCGTCCAATGAAAATGACATGCGGTACTTTGCCCGCATGCAGCCCCGGCACCTGGCAGCCGAGTCGATGATGGAGTCGGTCTGTCAGATCACCGGCGTACCTTTCAAGTTCGAGGGTCTGCCAGCGAGTGTGCGAGCCATCGGTATTCCGAGTCCCAAGTACGCTCCGGAATTCCTGCAGATGTTTGGCAAGCCGCCCCGCGAGACAAACTGTGCCTGCGAACGGTCTGCTTCATCGAACTTGAACCATGCACTCTCCGTTGCCAACGGAACTTTTGTTTACCATCGGATCATCGACAAGAACAACCTGTTTCGCCGTCTGTTGAAGGAAGGTATCTCGACGGACGAACTGGTCGACCACCTTTATCTGGCAGGCTATGCCCGCTATCCGACCGACGAGGAGCGTCGGTATGTGATTGAACATGTGGAGAAGCATGAGGAATCAGAAGAGGGCTGGGAAGATGTGATCTGGGCGATCGTCAACAGCAAGGAATTCGCTTTTCAGCACTAGACCCCGTCGATTCCGCCAGCGGCGGAGATTGATCGGGTTGGACACCACGGCAGCAACCCCGTCGATGCCCGGGTCCAGTAGGCTTGCAATAGCCACTCAGTCCGGAATACCGGGATCGATGGGGAATCGGCCTCCAGGGCAAAAAAATTGGAATCCGTGTTGCACAACAGTCGATTTGCCGACATCCTATTAATAGAGCACCAGTGGACGACAACTCGCTACTGAGCCAGTACACATGTTAAGCATCACGGGAAAATCTTATCGCCAGTGTGACGGGGTCACCCGACGGGGATTCCTCACCGCAGGTGCATTGGGTGTCGGCAGCTTCAGCCTCGTCGACATGCTCCGGGCTGAGGCCGAGCAGGGTATCGGCTCCTCCCAGAAGGCGATTATCAACGTCCACCTCGATGGCGGTCCGCCACAGATGGACACGATCGACATGAAGCCGGACGCACCATCGGAGGTGCGGGGCGAGTTTTCGCCGATTTCCACCGTGCTGCCTGGATTCCAGGTCTGCGAGTTGATGCCGAAGCTGGCAGCCACGGCTGACAAGTACACCTTTATCCGTTCGATGGTCGAAGCTGCAGGGCGCCATGACGCTTTCCAGTGCCAGTCCGGATACCTGGTCAACAACATGGACCGCTTCGGCGGTTGGCCGGCGATGGGATGTGTGATCAGTAAGCTGCGTGGCAAGGTGACAGACCCTGCTCCGGCTTTCGTCGACATGATGCAGGGCCGCCCGCTGGTTCGTCACAGTGCCCGGCCCGGATTCCTGGGTCCAGCGTACAAGCCATTCCGCCCCGACATGAATGCCTTCTTCAAGCGCGACCTGGAAGATGGCATGAAGACGGAGCTCAAAAACCAGGGTACCAATCACACCACGCGACTCAAGCTGGGTGATGACCTGACAGCCGATCGACTTTCCAGCCGCTCTGAGCTGCTGGCCAGTCTCGACACGATTCGTCGTGACGTCGATGCCAGTGGCATGATGGATGCCATGGATCACTTCTCCCAGCAGGCGGCAGGTATCCTGTTGTCGGGCACCTTTGCCGACGCTCTTGATGTGAGCAGGGAAGATCCTCGCGTGGTGGAGAAGTTCACTGCCGACGAGAATATTCCCGGTCGACACGTGACCAGCGATGAGCCCCGTAGCTCGCTCAAGTTCTTAATGGCCCGCCGACTGATCGAGGCGGGTGTTCGCTGTGTGAGCTTGACGATCAGCGACTTCGACACGCACTCGGACAATTTTGGTCGCATGCGGCAGGTCTTGCCGATTGTCGATCATGGATTACATGCCCTGATCAGTGACCTGGAAGAACGGGGCATGCTGGATGACGTATCGATCGTCATCTGGGGAGAATTCGGCCGCACGCCCAAGATCAACGCCAAAGCTGGCCGGGATCACTGGCCGCGCGTCAGTCCCTGTATGCTGGCGGGTGGTGGCATGCGAACGGGCCAGGTGATCGGTGCCACCGATCGCACGGCTGGCACGGCAACGCGGCGTCCAGTTCGTTTCAAGGATGTCTTCGCCACGCTCTATCACAATATCGGCTTGCCGGCGGACCGCACCACGGTTGTCGATCCCACGGGCCGACCGCAGTACCTGATGGACCACGGCACACCATTGCCGGAAGTTGTCTAGTTCGCCAGCAGTGAACTACATCCACTCTCGAATCGGCTTGCCTTCGATCAGCTGGACCGGACGTCCGTCAGGGCTGTAGGCAATCAAGTCAGATGGAATGCTGAGCTTCTCGTAGACCGTGGTGGCGATGTCATCCGAGTGATACTCGTCATGAGTCACAAAGCCACCCTCGCCGTCGGTCTTGCCGAGCACCTGGCCGACCGGAATCCCCGCTCCAGCCATGATGGCAAAGCCGGTGCTGGCCCAGTGGTCACGACCACTGGCTGAATTTATCTTGGGCGTGCGACCAAAGTCGGTTAGCCAGAGCACCAGCGTGGTATCGAGCAGGCCGCGATCTTCCAGGTCGATCAGCAACTGAGGCAGTGCCTTGTCGACGGGTGGAATACGTGTGTCCTTGAGTGACTTGAAGTTGTTCTGGTGGGTATCCCAACCGCCATCGGTCACCGTCACGAATCGTACGCCGGATTCAATCAAGCGGCGGGCCAACAGGCAACTCTGGCCAAACTGGTTGCGGCCATAGCCTTCACGCAACTTTTCATCCTCGCTGGTGATTTCAAAGGCCTGCTTGGTCTCTGGGGCCGTGATCATGTTGAAGGCAGCCTGGTAATACTCGTCCTGGGCATCCAGCAGATCCTGCTGGACATCGGCCGACCGCTGCAGGGCGTCGATCTTTGCCAGTACGCTGCGTCGACGATCAACTCGCTCGAGCGTGATCCCGCTCGGTGGTGTGATGTCCCGCACAGTGAACTTGTCGGCGTTCGGATCTGCCGTGATCTCGAAGGGGTTGTGCTCAATGCCCAGGATCCCCGCTGTCCCGCCACCGTAGCGGCGATCGACGTTGGTACCGAGCTGGACAAATGGGGGCATGGCTGACTTGAAGCCATGCTGGTAGCTGACAACCGAACCGTAGGTTGGGTAGGCCACCGCTGGATTGAAGCGTCGTCCTGACATGACCCACTGGTCGGCAGTTCCGTGGCTGCCATTACGTGGATTCCAGCCACGCAGCAGCGCGAACCGCTTGGCTTCCTTGGCCATCGTCGGCACGATCTCGGTGAACTTGATGCCCGGCAGGGCGGTGTCGATGACACCAAACTCGCCACGCACGCTGACTGGAGCATCTGGCTTGGGGTCGAAGGTATCGTGATGACTGGTGCCGCCACG
>CAUZOB010000065.1:0-23191 GCA_963581185.1 Planctomycetota bacterium
TGCCACCATCCTCGACCTGATGGGGCTGGAGGATGAACGGTTACGCTATCTCCATGCGGGCCGCCTCAGACGCCTAACCGATATCGGTGGCGACGTGCTGCAGGAAGTGATCCGAGGCTAAATCCAGGGGTTCCTGGTACTGCTCAAGCCCGCGGTTTTCGCCTGCGGACGGGCCCTCGACGGTTGAATCTAACAAGAGCGAATCGCAGAGACGCTGAGGCGCAAAGTCAGTGCGAGGGCTGGGTTTGTTAAAACGCAGTAGATCAGCGAAGCCCGGTTCTGCGTCGCTTACAGAGTGACACTGGAGGGGCCGCGTGCATGCCGCTGCCAATTCCGCTACGGTGGTAGTCGTTCGAACAAATGTTGACTCCGCATCGAGGATCCACTGATGAGAAGCTACAGCCAACTCATACTTCTGCCGTTGCTATTTCTGGTGGCGATCACCACCAGCGAGGTCCAGGCGAAGGGACCGATTGTTCCCAAGAACGCCAAGCTGGAAAAGCTGTTTGAGGGCATAACCCTGACTGAGGGCGTGGCGGTCGCTCCTGATGGGATGGTTTACTTCAGCGACATTACTTTCTCGCACCAGGCCGTGCTTGAAACCGGCGCCATTCACGCTGGCCACATCTGGAAATTCGATCCTGCCAGTGGCAAGACGACGATCTTTCGATCACCGAGTGGCATGTCCAACGGCATCAAGTTCGACGCTAAAGGGGATATGCTGATCTGTGAGGGTGCAGATCATGGTGGTCGGCGCGTGATTCGAACCGACATGCAGACCGGAATGAGTTACATCATTGCCCACAGCTACGAAGGACGGCGACTCAATTCTCCCAACGATGTTACCATCGATGAAAAAGGTCGCATCTACTTTAGTGACCCACGTTACCTGGGGCATGAGGCGATCGACCAGGCGGTGATGGGCGTTTACCGGTTGGATCCTGACGGATCGATCACTCGTATCATCTCGAATGCCGGCAAGCCGAATGGCGTCTGTGTGTCGCCCGATCAGAAGAGCCTGTACGTGGTCAGCAATGACAACGGGGCAACAGCCATCGAACGACTTGCCAAGGACGAGGAAGCGGATGGGCCGGTTGCCGTGGCGGAACCGTTGCGGAAAGGTCACATGGCATTGATGGCTTACGATCTGCACGAGGATGGGACAGCCACGTTCCGCAAGACTCTTGTCGATTATGCTCCCGAGGATGGTCCCGACGGCCTGGTCTGCGATGCCCAGGGAAACCTGGTTGTGGCAGTTCGAGCTGAAAGCCGTCCAGGGATATGTTTCTACGCAGCAGATGGCAAGGAGATAGATTATCTCGAGACCGAGGTGCCGACCAATGTTGGCTTCGGCAGAGGCGAAGATGCCAACCTGCTCTACGTTACAGCTGGCCAGAGCTTGTATCGCATTCGCGTCAACACAAAGGGTTATCAGTTGCCAGCAGCCGAAAAGTAGACCTGCCTTTATTCTTCCAGGAGTAGCCAGTCGATGGATGTGAAACGAGTTTTACCTGGGTGGGGCCTGGCTCTCACCGTGTTCCTGTCTGCTGTCGCTCCAGCCTGGTCAGCTAAGCCGATTATCCGCCCGGGTGACCGAGTCCTCTTTCTGGGTGATTCGATCACGGCCGCGGGTCATTATGTCAGCTATGTGGAAGCACACCTGCGGCTGCAGTTGCCGGGTGATCCTGTCACGGTGATCAATCTGGGGCTACCTAGCGAGGGATGCACAGGTCTCTCCGAGCCGGACCATCCTTTTCCGCGCCCCAACGTACACGAGCGATTGGCCAGAGCACTGGCAAAGACAAAGCCGGACGTGGTGTTTGCCTGTTATGGCATGAACGATGGTATCTACTATCCGTTCAGCGAACAGCGGTTTGAGCAGTATCAGGACGGAATGCGGGAGCTGTCACGGATCGTGAAGAAGTCCGGCGCGCGGCTGATCCTGTTGACTCCTCCTGCCTTCGATCCATTGCCGCTGAAACTGGCCGGCAAGCTGTTGCCAGCCGGCTCGGAAAAGTACGCCTGGTTTGCAATCTACGAAGGCTACGATGACGTGATCCAGAAATATGCCGCCTGGCTGGCTAGCCAACATCGGTTGGCCGACCTGGTCCTCGATGTTTACACACCGGTGGTCAACTACACACTGGAAAAGCGAAAGCAGGACCCCAAGTTTGTGATGTCACCTGACGGGGTACATGTCAACGTGGAAGGACACCAGGTGATTGCCCGCGGCGTTGTGGAGGGGCTGGGCCTGAGATGGGACGCAGACCTCAACAAGCAGTTGTTTGCCAGTTTCGAGTCGCGGCGAGCGATCATGCATGCCGCCTGGTTGAGCCACGTTGGGCACAAGCGCCCTGGCATGAAGCCTGGCCTGCCGATCGACGAGGCGCAGACGGCCGTCGAGGAAACTGACCAGCAGATCGCCGAACTGCTCAAACAGTCCCGCTAGGCAAGCACGATCACAGTCCTGGTCGAGGCGGCTGCAGAGGGCCTTTCCACGGTACCACTCCTGTGGCATTGAGCTTGCGACGGTAGACCTTGTCCGTGGACGTGGCGTAGATCGTATTCAACTCAGCTCCTCCGAACACCACGTTCGACAGCTTGGCCGGTTGCGGCTTCTGAAGGATCAAGTGAACACGGCCCAGTTGGTCGAGAATCTGGACGCCGATCCGCGTGGCAATATAGGTCATGCCTTGCTTGTCGATTGTCATACCGTCTCCCCAGCAGTCGGGGTCCGCATCTCCCCGGTGCAAATGGCCGTAGACCTGCCGGTGCGTCAGGCTGCCATCGGGCAGGATCTGGAAGGAGTAGGTAAAGCGTCCTCGCGAATCATTTACCAGCAGGAAGGCATGATCCGCGGTGGTATGCAGCCCGTTGGGGAATTCGATCCCCTCGGCAACCACCTGTTTCTTGCCATCAGCGGTAAAGTGCCAGACCTGGTTGTTCTTGGGGTCGCTGAAATAGCCATGACTGCCGAGGAACACCAGGTCGTTGGAGTCCACGTCGGTAACGACGGTGTGCACATTTCCCTTTGAATCGAATCGCACGATCTGTCGGTTGCCACCCTGGCAGGCGTAAAGGTCTCCCTCGGGGCTGAACATCAGTCCGTTGGCCCGTCCGGTGTTTTCAGCGAATACCGAAACTTTACCGTCCAGGTCAATCTTGTGGATGCGACTGGCTGGGACGTCAGAGAAAAAGACTTCGCCGTCGGCGTTGACTGCTGGCCCCTCGGCATACTGGTAACCGCTGCCGACCAGCTCCCACTCCTCGCCCGGAATCAGGATATTGGACCGTCGCTGCTTGCCCGCCACGACTCCAATCGGTTCCGGATAATCTCGCCAGAGCCATCGCATCACATCGGGAAAAATAGCGGTGGCATGTTTGCCATTGTGGCCACCCTCGCCCCAGGCATGTCCAACGTCGTATCCAGCGAACTGCAGTGAGTGCAGCATGGCCTGGTTCGAATCCCACCAGCTGCCGCCATAAATATCAAGGTCCTTGCTGCCGTCCTGCAGGAATATGCGAATCGGCTTGGCCTCGTACTTGCGCACCAGGGCAGGATATTCATTACCACCCCGCAGCGAGACGTAGGTGCCAACCGCGGTAAAGACGCGGCGGAAGCTGTCTGGCCTTTCCCAGGCGACGGTAAAAGCGGCAATACCTCCGCTGCTGCTGCCAGCGATCATACGATCATTGGGGTCGCTGGAGATGTTGTAGTCCTTGCCAACCTCGGGCAGCAGTTCTTCGATCAGGAATCGAGCGTAGCGATCACCCATCCCGTCATATTCAAAGCTGCGATTGAAACGTGGCTGGGAGTTCTTTGCTATCGGCGGCACCACGCCTGGCGAGACAAACAGACCGATCATTGGTGGTACCTGGCCCTTGTGGATCAGGTTGTCCAGCACGGTGGCAGCCTTCCACTGGCGGGCCTTGTTCATACCATCCTGCAGCACGAGCAGGCACGTCGGTTTTTCAGAGTCGTACTGGGCCGGGACATAGATGCCATACTCTCGTTCTGTACCCGGAAAGATGGAGCTGTTATTGAATTGGAAGGGACCCTTGACCTCTCCCTGTGGAACGTCCTTTTGAACGACCGAGTCGGGTGAGACGTCATATTGTTCCGGCGGCTGGGCGGGCAGGGTAGTAAATGCAGTCAGCAGGATCAGGAGTGAGACAGATCTGTTTATCGGGAGGTAGGTAGCCATAACGTTTCCTGGTTTTCGTGTGCTTCGCCGAGATGGAGTATGCAATTCGTTTCTGGACTATCATGATGGATGTCCAGTTTGTCAAACACAAGTGCTCAACGAGCTTTCAAAATGATCCACTTCTCTCGCCTGGTCTTGGCCTTCTTGCCTGTCATCTTGTGTGCTGTTGTTGCCGAACCCGTTTCGGCAAAGCCGTCTGGCCGTAGTCCCGTCAGGGTCTTCGTCCTGGCTGGTCAATCGAACATGCAGGGGCAGGGGGTCGTCGATCTGGACCATCCCGAGTATTACAACGGCGGCAAGGGCACCTTGTTGCATGTGATCAAGACGAGCAAGACGCCAGAGCTGTTTGGACACCTGATGGATGCCGAGGGACAGTGGGTTGTACGCAAGGACGTATTTGTCCGGTATCGCGTCAAGGAGGGCGTAAGACAGGGGGGGTTATCGATCGGATATACCGGCTATCCGGGTAAGCATCACATTGGTCCAGAACTTCAATTTGGTCATCTTCTGGGTGACCATTTCGATGAACCTGTGTTGTTAATCAAGACCGCCTGGGGAGGGAAAAGCCTGTTCAAGGATTTCCGGCCACCCAGCGCAGGGGGAGAGACGGGCGAGTTCTATACCAGGATGATGGCCGAAGTTAACGAGGCGCTGGTTCGACTGCCAGAAGACTTTCCTGTCCTGGCGGAGAGAAAGTACCGAATTAGTGGCTTCGTATGGCAACAGGGCTGGAATGACATGTTCAATGAGGATGCGCTGGCCCAATACGAGGACAACCTTGTCCACCTGGTAAATGATGTACGTGCTGCATGGGGCCAGGCCCGGCTACCTGTTGTGATTGGGGAATTGGGTAACGGTGGCGACAATGTTAGCGAGAACATGCTGGCACTCCGTCGTGCCCAGGCAGCGGCTGCAGTGCGGCCGGAGTTAAAGGGTAATGTGGCCTTCGCTGCAACCGCGGCATTCGCGCGGCCGGCCGAGGAATCACCGAACGTGGGCCATGGTCACCATTGGTTCGGTAATGCCGAAAGCTATTTCCTGATTGGCGATGCGCTGGGCACGAAGATGCTTGAGCTGGTCTCGCGTCGGAAGTGAGAGTGAGACTGCCCTGAACTATGGCAGAACCTGGAAGCTGTAGAGTGTGGCGCCGTGGAGTGTGAATCGCAGGCGTACGACCTGTCCCTCAAGCTGTTTCAGCGTGCTTCCTTTCCAGCGAGGTTGATGGCGAAGTTGATCCAGGCCGCGATAGATCCGGGCTGCCCTTCCACTCAGTCCCTCAATCGGCTGGCCATCCTGAGCAAGAATTTCAACTCGATAGGATCCCTCCGCTGCTGCGACATTAAGCTGGAGCCTGCTCCCTGTCAGCGTGAATGACCGGGTCACAATCGTGCCGACCTTATCGCCGCTGGCTGCCAGGCCGACAAAGCGATCGAGCGGCAGTGTAGCAACTCCGATAGCCGATTCCCGCGGGAAGACGACCTCAGGAGTGCCGTGTCGTTCGTTAGCTCCGGAGTAATAGAGCCAGTGACGATCGCGATAGGTGACAACGCTAGATGACGGCAGGACCAGGTCCTTATCGAAGCTGCCGTCCGGTCCACGAGGCAGCAGGGGCTGGCCGGAGTAGATCCAGCTCAAGTCCCAATCATCGCCATTGCGACTGGTGGCAAGATAATAGTTCATCACGTCCCGCTCGTGGCGTTTGACCAGGTCGGTCGGCCCCTCGCTGGTATCCCCCGGCCACTCATAGACACTCATCAGGCCAAAGTGGACCCCCTCGTAGATCCAGTCGGCGACAGCATAGATTTGCCTTCGATTGACCTCCTCGGGTCCCTCGCGATTGAAGATCCAGTTGCGGACCAGCTTCCAGTCAGTCGGGTTCTGCCTGGGGTCGGGATTTGTCATGCTCCGCGTCCCACGAACCTCGCCACCTCCCCCAGGTGTGCCAAAATCTGTACGAGTGAATAGTCGGTAGGTCTGAGCCGCTTCGTCCCAGCTGATTTGGTTGTACGTATCTGCCGCGCGATGTGTGACTGGTTGACCGTCGTTATAGGTGGTCCATTTTTTACCGTCCGCTGAATAGGCGAGTCCGGCAGCCATTCCCGGCGCGTCGTAGGCGGCCTTGTAGCGGTGGGCTGGATCCTGTTCGTGTGGGTCGATCATGACGGACAGAGAGTAATCGCCGGCAAAGTTGATTCCGGTCACATCGTCGATCTTTTCGAAGTGGATACCGTCAGTCGATTCGGCATAGCCGAAGCCCTGCCGGCCGTGCTTTCGCCACCACATCTTGAAACGGCCCTGGTCATGGAGCACGCTGCCGTAGAACTGGCCTTCCGTGAAAATCGGCTTTCCCGCGTTCATGCGGGTGACCGTTCCGAGCTGTCGCTGAATGCCGCTGAGCTGGTTGATCGCAAAGTCATCAACCAGCAGTTGCTTGTCTGTGCCGATTGCAATGCTGGCTGGATTCTCGGCCGCGGCCGGGAGGGCCAGCTGGCCTGCCAGTATCAAGAAACAGAGGCTGGAGAGTGAATTCAGGAAGGGCATGTTATTCCCTGAAAACGGGTTGCCTAGATCAGCTCACGCATCGGCTGATGACCATCGACCAGGTACTGCGGCCTGCCAGTCAAGTCGGGCACGGTGGTATTGTTGGCATCGATACCCATGGCGTGATAGAGCGTGGCATGAACCTCGCCAAAATGGACTGGGCGACTGGCAACTTCCGCTCCCATTCGATCGGTCGAGCCGATCACCTGGCCGGTTCGCAGCCCCCCGCCTGCCACGAGTCCACCACCGACCTGGGGCCAGTGGTCGCGGCCCGCATTCTTGTTGATCGTGGGCGTACGGCCGAATTCTCCCCAGGCTACCACGGAGACGTCATCAGCCATGCCACGATCATGCAAATCTTCGATCAGGGCGGAGAGTCCCTGGTCGAACCAGGGAAGGTGCGTGTTCTTGAGCTCGCTATGATTGTTCGAGTGGAAATCCCAACGGCCGAAGTTGAGAGTGACGACGCGAGCACCAGCTTCCACAAGTCGACGGGCCAGCAGGAAATGTTCAAGATTCCGTGGGGCGCCATCGCCATAGCGATCTGGATTGCCCTTGCCATATTTGCTTCTTACCGACTCGGGCTCCTTGGAAACATCGAGCGCATCTGCCAGCCGGCTGGAGGTGAGAATGCCAAGTGCCTGTTGTGTGACCTGGTCGAGTCCCTGGTAGATCTTCTCCTGGTCGAGCTTTCTACGAAAGGCGTCGAAGCCAGTTAGCAGCGATGCCCGGTCATTGAGTCGCTCTGCTGTGATGCCGTTGAGCACCATGTCCTTGCTGGCCGGGCCTGAGGGCCGAAAGGCTGCATCGCGAACGCCAAGAAAACCTGGCAGACCTGGTGATCCGTAGGGCGGATGTCCTGCATCCGGCGCGAGTCCGACAAAGGGTGGTACGTCGGGTGATGCAGGTCCACGCAGCCGTGAGATCATGGAGCCCATCGAAGGCCAGCCCGAGGTCGGCTCATTTCGCTTGGCGCGGCCGGTGTAACAGATGAAGGAATCGTGAGATCCGCTGGGAGACCCATGGACGCTGCGCAGTGGCACGCACTTGTCCATGATCCGGGCGATCCCCGGCATATACTCGGAAACCTGGATTCCCGGGACACTGGTACTGATCGGTTGAAATTCGCCGCGGATCTCCGCGGGAGCATCCATCTTGAGGTCATACATGTCCTGGTGGGGAGGAGCACCAACCAGGTAGATCATGATCACAGCTTTGCGAGAATTCCTGATGCCGGCCTGGGCTTCAGCGGTCAACAATTGCGGCAGGCTGAGACCACCGAGAGCGAGCGATCCGATCTGCAGAAAATTCCGGCGGCTGAGTCCGTCGCAGAGTGTCGTCTTGGAACCGCGGATAGTAAGCATGTGAAGATTCTCAGAGTTGAGCGGTGTCTTGTTGCGACCAGTCATTAATGATATCGGGAACAGAGTAGCGTTGCCACTGCAGCTTGTTGCTTGACTCGGGCCTGGTTGCCAGCCGGGTATCGAGCGACTTAACTCGGCAGGCAGTTGTATCGGCAACTGTCGGCGGGATATGTCGAAGAATCTGGAGTGCCTTTCCCCTAGTATTTATCGGCATAAAAAGGGGGAATTCGACAGTATGAGACGCAAGCTGCGCCAAACGAGCGGAGAGGCTTGTTATCAGGCTCTTGTCGCCGCGTGGGACATAATCCGAGGTTAGGAATCCCACCGCTGGCGTCCAGCAGCGGATTCTCTCGGTCAGGGTTCTGGACCATCCCAGGTGACGAACACCGTGGTGTTCGCCTTATCAACAAGGGTCACTTCCCCGAAGTCGATCTTGTCTGCGAATGCCGAGAAATCGTCGAGGCCGATGATCACGATGGTGGCCTCCTCTCCATCAATCGTGGCGCCAACCGTGACGGCCGGAGCAACATTGCTGGTCAGCCAGCGGTCGAGGTATTCCATCACGATGAATTCCGGATCTTCGAACATGCTGACAATCTTGGACAGTGACTCCTCATTCACTCCCGTCAGGATCAGCTTGGTATTGCCTCCCCCCAGTTCGGCTGGTTCGTCATTCATCGTTGCGGAGGCACTATCCGTAGCGAAGAAAGAACCCGGATCAGGAATTGCGACTCCATCCGCGACAGCGATCAGCAGATCGATGGTGGTCTTGGAGATCGAGATGTCGACGCGAGTGGTTGTGCCACTTCGGCCGACAGAGATGTCAGTCAGCAATCTGATTAGTAGATCGACGGCCCTGGCCTGGTCACCTTCTGCTGCGTTGGCCAAGCTCGAAAACTGTTGATTCAACTCCGCAAAGCTCTTCTTGATCGCGGGAGTAAACCGGGCTGAATCATCGGCCGAAGTGAATTGGAAGAGGGCCTGAAAGTCGACACTGTCACGAACACTGAGTCCCCAGGCAGTTGCGGTGATCTTGCCGCGGGCAATTTCTGAGGCTTTGGTTATGGTCGGCGACCCCTGCGCTGTGGCTGCCTCGATCAACTCGTCAAAGACCGATCTGTTCAGCGGAGCGATACCGATCAGAAGCTGGGATGTGGCGTCGATAAAATCGAAACGACGAACAGCCTTACTGTTGCCGCGTCGAATGACAGTTTCAACTGTGGCTGACGGACCGGCCACGAACGTCGTCTCATTGATGACGCACAAGCCCAGGCTGATTCCACCTGGACTGGAGAGCTTGTAGTAGTCGTTGCCTTGGAGGCTTGATTTTTGTGGGGCTGATCCAATTCCCTGTTGCATGGCAAACTGCCGAATTAACTTTTCCAGATCGACAGGTTCCCTCAGTCGCACAACGATCGTCGCGGGCATGCCGACCGAGGGCATGCCGCTGCCGCTGCTGACCAGTCCGGCAACACCGACCATGCCGATCGCGACGCTATCGATATTGGTTGCAGTGAGTCCGCTCTCTGAATCGATGGCGGTGATGACCGCTTGGAAGGCGGGGTGTTCACCCAGGAGCCTTGTCAGCAAGGGCGATTCGAGGATCTCGGCGACTTGGATGCGTAAAAACAGGTCGGTGTCGTCTGCCATATAGTTGAGGTCATCGGCTGCTCTACCCGCCCCGCTTCCTATTAGCAGCGTCCATGACAACCCTGCCAGCAGCACGATACCCAGAGCGGCTGCGGCAAGAATGAGTGGCCGCTTGCCACTTCCGCTCGAGCGTTCAGTTCGAACTGTGTTGGTCGTTGTTCTGGAATGTGTCGCCGACGTATTGATGGCGAAGGGTGAGTCGCTGGCGGCCGGTGTTGGCATGCTGGGAGTCGGCGGCGACGACTCGGCGAGAAACTCCTGCTGGCATCGCGGGCAGGAGACCTGCTTGCCGAGGAAGTCGCTACTGGGCAGGACAAGTTGTGTATTGCACTGCGGACAGCCGATCGTCAGATCCCGGTTCATGGTTTACAACCTCGATGGTTCCGGACCGTACGAATCGGTGCTGCAGTGCAGGCGGCACGTCAATCGCGGTCGTTTGGAGACCAGGGCTACAGTCGTTTGAGTCGGGAGATGCGTCCGCTTCCCACCCACTCGGCAACGAAGATACTTCCATCGGCAGCAAAACAGGCGTCATGTGGGTGCACAAACTTGCCATCAATCCAGCTGCTGGGATCGGTTCGAATTCCCTGCTGCGTGGTAACTCGCTTGACGTCGTCGCCCAGCTGAGCTGCCACCTTGTTTTCAGCGTCCAGCAGCGTGACCCGTGCATGCAGCTCGGGGATAACGACCAGGTCATTCCACGTATCGGCATTCGCTGGCAGGCCAAAACCATCCAGCGTGGACAGGTGTTTGCCATCCAGCGATAGAATCTGCACCTTGTGGTGGGCCCGGTCGCAGACGATCAGTGTCGGTTCCCGTGTGCCACGGCTGTCGACCCAGATCCCGTGCGGCAGGTTGAATGTTCCCTTGCCCTGGCCGGGAGCACCGAAGTGACTTTTCCAGTTGCCGTTGGTGTCATAACGATGCACGCAGTAGGCACCGTAGCCATCGACAAGCAGCACATCTCCATCCGGCAGAAAGGCAAAATTTGTTGGCAGAAAACGATTCCGCCCCCAGATTTTTTCAGGTGTGGTATCTTCCCCCTCGGCGTACACACCCGACTTCATCGGCGCAAACTTCTGCCAGACTGTCTCGCCCTTGAGCGTCAACTTGGCAAGAGTCTTGAGGTGCTGATAGGCACAGACATAGAGGAATTCTTCGCCTCCCTCCTGGTGTACTTCCAGTCCATGACCGCCACCCTGGAACTGGCTTCCAAAGGCACGAATAAAGGTGCCGTCCGGGCTGAAGACGAAGATCGAAGGATGGTCCTTCAATTCCCTGCGGCCTTCATGAATCACGTAGAGGTTGCCGGCCTTGTCGACCGCGACGTTGTGAGTCGTCTGCCAGCTGTACTTGGCGGGCAATTGAGGGAAGGCATGCTGGACTTCGAAACGGTGGTCATCGTTACCCAGCAGTGTCGTGCAGTCACCCTTGGCCTGGGTAATAACTGCCGGTGCAGCCACTGTCACAGCGGCTGCTGCTGCGGCTGATTTCAGGAAACGACGACGAGACCGGCGGACTGAATTGGGTCTGCTCATCTGCTTGAGCTCCTCTGGCTTGATCGACGGCGCAGTGGTCATCCAACCTGACCTGCACGATGCTGACATGATGGCATTTGTCTGCAGCGGTGGCAAATGACTGGCGGATACATTGTGGCAGGAAGTGAGGGAAATCGGATATCATAGAGGTGCGGCTGATGGTGAGATCCAGTCCAGCCGTTTCGCTGATTCAGCCAGGTCCGAACCAGCACAAGTTACTTTTTCAGGATAGACCCATGACTCGCAACTGCCTGCTGTTCCTGTTTGTAATGTCCTTGTTCCAGCTGAGTCCGCTTTCGGCGGAGAACTGGCCCGGCTGGCGCGGACCCCGCGGTGATGGTAGCAGCCTGGAAGAAAGCGTGCCGACCCAGTGGGACGGTACGACTGGCAAGAACCTGCTCTGGAAGACACCGATCAGCGGCATTGGTCATGCCTCTCCGATCATCTGGCAGGATCATGTGTTTCTTGTCTCCTGCCTGCCGGACAAGACCTCACGCGTGCTGGTTGCGCTGGACCGGACAAGCGGAGAACAGCTCTGGCAGCGAGACGTACTGAAGTCGCCGCTGGAGTCCAAGCATAGTCTCAACAGCCGTGCATCGGGGACGCCAGCCACCGACGGGAAACTTGTCTATGTGACCTTCCTGGCAGTCGGCGATAAGAAAGTACCTGCTCCGAATGTTGGCTCAGAGCGGCTCATTTTCCCAGGCCAGATAGTGGTGGCGGCTTACGATTTTGACGGTAACCAGAAGTGGGAAGTTCGCCCAGGCAGCTTTGTCAGTGCTCACGGCTTCTGCAGCAGTCCGGTGCTGTTTGAAAACCTGCTGATCATTAACGGCGACCATGATGGTGAATCGTATGTCGTGGCACTCGATAAGAAGACGGGCAAGGTTGTCTGGAAGACACCACGTGAGCACAAGACGCGCAGCTATGTGACTCCGATCATTCGCGAGATTGCTGGTCGTACCCAGATGGTGATGTCCGGCAGTATGTCGGTAGTCAGCCTTGATCCGCGAACCGGCAAGCACCACTGGACGATCAAAGGTCCGACGGAGCAATTCGTTGCCTCGATGGTCTATGATGGCGAGCACTTTTTCATGTCGGCTGGATTTCCGACTTACCACGTGATGGCTATCCGGCCGGATGGCAAAGGGGATGTGACCGATTCACACGTTGCCTGGCACGTCAACAATGCACGCTGCTATGTGCCTTCGCCGGTTGTTCTGGATGGTCATTTACTGGTTGCTGACGATCGAGGTACCGCCAATTGTTTTGATGCCAGCACGGGCGAGCGATACTGGCAGGCTCGACTTGGTAACCACTTCAGCGCTTCCTTGATGACGGCCGGAGGACTCGGCTACCTGCTGGCCGATGACGGCACAATGAAGCTGGTACGGCCAGGCAAGGAACTGCAAGTCGTGGCAGAAAACCCGCTCGGTGAAAACTGTTACGCCTCGCCCGCTATTAGCCATAACAGTGTCTTCATCCGTGGTGAGAAACACCTGTTCTGCATCAAGGATGCCAGTGCTGCGACAGAATAGAAATTGCTGGATAAGGAGTGTTGCTATGAAGACCCTTCGTTGCCTGCTTTCGCTCGTCCTCATCGGTTGGTTGACAACGAGCCTTGTGGCGGACGAGGAGAATGTAAACCAACTCACGCTGGGCGAAAAGAAAGCAGGCTTCAAGCTGCTGTTTGATGGCAAGACGCTGGATGGTTGGCAGCACAGTGGCAACTGGGTAGTAAAAGATGACGCCATCACACGGACCGATCGAGGAGGTTCGCTGACTTACAAGACCAGCAAGGTGCCAGACGATTTCGAATTGCGTTTTCAGTGGCGAGTTGCACAAGGCAGCAACAGCGGCGTCTATTACCGGCCTGGCCAGTACGAGTACCAGATTCTGGACAACAAGGTTCATGTGGATGGCAAGAACCCGCGTACCAGCGCCGCCTCGCTGTACTTCTGCATGGCCCCCTCAGATGACGCCACGCGTCCGGTGGGCCAGTGGAATCAAGGCCGGGTGATCTGTAAAGGCTCAGTGATTCAGCACTGGCTGAATGGCAAGATCGTGATCAGTTTTGATTACAGTGACCCGAAGTGGGCGTTCAACGTGCGGCTGTTAAAGTTGCGTGGCGCCGAGCTGGCAGCACGCGGCGGCAGCCTGTTCTTCCAGGATCATGGTGACCCAGTCTGGTACCGGGGCATCAAAATGCGGACCCTGGGTGACGACGATCCGATCGACCTGGGCACGGTGACACCGGCGGTCATCTCAGAGGCCGTATTGGCAGCTGAGAAAAAGAAACTCGACGGCATTCTCGAACGCCGCAAGCAGCAGGATAAGTGATCTGCTGGCCGCTGTTACTCGCCAATGCAGTAGAGGAATCGGTCAGTTCGCAAGAGGATCTGGCCGTCGTCCATGGCCGGCGAGGCATTCGTACGGCTGTCATCGTCGGCAAAAACATTGTGTGCCAGCAGTTTGAACTGCGGGCTGGCCGCCGTAACGTATGTCCCGTTGTGCTGTGAGACAACGAATAACTTGCCCTCGGCCAGTACGGGTGACGACCAGATGCGACCAGGTCGTGGCTCCAATCGCTGCTGGTAAACGGTTTCACCCGTGTCCGCCTGCTGGCAGCAAAGGTACCCACCGCTGTCACTAAACCAGTACAGGTGGCCCTCATGAAAGATTGGTGAGGAGACATTGGAGCCCTTGGTATGCCGCCACAGTGTGTGCGAGGCGGTCACATCTCCCTCGCCACCAGTCCGCACTGCCAGCGACGTGTGTCCGCCACCGATTGCGTAAATGATGCCCTCGTGAGCAACCACGCTGGGGCAGACGTAACGGTGAATGCCGTCGGCTCGCCAGAGTTCCTGCCCGTCGCTGGGGGAGAGGCCAAGCAGCTTGCCCTGGATGCTGACAACCAGTTCGCTGGCTGTGCGATTTTTGACAATCAGTGGCGTATTCCAGGACGAACCAATGCCCTTGGTTTGCCAGAGCTGTTTCCCGGTTGCCTTGTCGAGTGCCACGATGGAGCCACTCTCGACGCTGGCATTGACGATCAGCATACTGCCGTGCAAGACAGGCGAGCAGCCGGATCCCCAGCCGCTGGTGCCCTCGCCAACGCTCGACTGCCATACCTGGTTGCCATCAAGGTCGAAACAGAAGACGCCCGACCTGCCGAAAAAGAGATAGAGGTGCTTGCCGTCGGTGGCCGGCGTGCTGGCCGCATAGCCATGATAAGCTCCCTCGCCCTGGTAATTGTGCTCGGGCAACTTGGGCTGCAGTGTCCGCTGCCACTGGATCTCACCAGACTTTCGATCCAGGCAAAGCAGGTGGCGTTGCAGCTTGTCCTGCTGACCCTGTCCCGCTTCCAGTCCGTAGCCGGAATAGCTGGTGATGAAGACCCTGTTGCCCAGCGTGACTGGCGTGGAGGCGCCAGGGCCAGGCAGCGCAGTATGCCACTTGATGTTCTCCGAGGAGGACCATTCAATTGGGACGTTCTTTGCGCTGGAGACTCCCATCCCAGCGGGACCGCGGAAGCCAGTCCAGTCGGCGGCAGTCAGCGACGTAGCGAAGAAAACAACGACAAGGCTCGTCAGGGTCAGGATCCGCATGGCACGACCTTTCTGGATGGTGTGAGGCGTTGTGAAAGTCAGCGTTACTCTTCTTCAATCAGGGCGTCGTCATATTCCTCTTCCAGCTTTCGGACCTGGTCGGAGAGCTCTTCGCTCTCTTCGACCATGCTGGAAATGTGCATTTCCCACTCGGTGCTCTCGGGCCGCAATGAATCCAGATCCAGCTCAAGCTGTAGGATCTTTGCCAGCCGCCGAGTGACGGCTTCGATGCAGAGTGGATTTCGGCCTTGCAGGTAACTGGGGATCTCGGCCACCAGGGATACCATTTCAATCTCCTTCAGAGCTGCTCTTGTCATCAGGAAACTGCTGAATGAGCCGGGGCCCTCGTAGCTGGTGCCGCCAATGGCAAAGACCTTCATTTCAGCCAGCAACTCAGGCGAGGAACAGGTGACGAACAGCCGTGGCTCGCGGGTATGCGGAACTGTGCCACCGAAGGACCCCACGAACAGGATTCGTTTAATCTTCGACTGCTCGCAAAAGTGGAAGATGTTTGCGGCGAACGCCTCCCAACGCATGTTGGGTTCCTTGCCGACGAACAAAGCAATCCTTGCTGAGGGATGACAGAAAAACGTGTTGCTTGGCATCTCGGCTTTGGTTATCAGCCCATCCTCGATTTGGATGTGAGGCCGAAATAGAGCGGAGATTTCCATCGAGCCAGGGAAGTTGTAGATATAGAACGGCTCGGAATCGATCTCGGCAAGCGGCGTCGCCTCGAACAGATCGACAAGACGTTGGACAGTTCCGGTCGATACATCCCCGCCATCCATCCAGCCGGAAAAGGCCAGTACGAGGGTGCCACCATCAAGATCGGTGTCTTTGAGAAAACGGAGTGATAGCGAGTCGGGTTCCTGCATGAGGCTATGATAACGGATATTCGTAATTGGGGAAAACAGGCCGACCGGGCCGTTGAGTTGCCAGGCTGGATCATCGATAGTGGGAGTCGCTTTGAGCGTACGTCCACAGTTGCCCCAACAGGATCAGACGGCCATGACAACTCGACGAGATCATTTTCTGCCAGCGATTGCAGCCGGCCTGACAGTACTTGTCCTGCTGGCCGCTGCAGACGAGTCGCCGGCCCGCGAGCCACTGAAGATCTTCTTCATTTCGTCTTCCCTGGGGGAGGACCAGGGCCAGAGTTTTGGCAGCCTGTTTGAGATTCATGACTCGAACGGGACACTGGTCGCTGGGGCTGGATTTGCGGATGTCTATAACACTCGCTTCCGCAGTGACCGTCATACGCTGCAGTTCTTCGTGCGGGATCCAGCACACCGCCAGCGTTACAGCACGATGGACTTGCCGCATCCCGATATGGACATGGGTGTCTATCTGATGGGTGTCAATCAGGAACTGCGTGCCTGGACCAGTGCCAGGAGTAACCGTGTGCAGCGCTGGAATCCAGAGCAGCGAGAATGGATCAAGGAGACGGATGGTGGCATCGTGAGCAGTGGCGACGGTGTGATGAGAGTCGGCGCGGGCGTCCTGCGTTTCCTTTCCAACAAGGCCACTTATGACGACCGTGTGATTCTCAGCCCGCCGGAGGTCGGCAGGTATTACAACTTCTACTACGCACTCGGCCACCTGTTCTTCTACCACGGGCAGCGCACGGACGAGGGTGGCTTCACGCGCGTCCTCGCCTGCCGCTGGAAACCGGGACAGGAGGGTGAAATCGATGTCAGCAAGGCGGTTGCCATTGAGGCCAAGTACGTGGGGGCAACTCCGTTTGCCTGGGGCCAGTACAAGGATCAGGTATTGACTGTCGATAATCAGGGTGGCGTGTACGTCTTTCAGCAGGATCGCTGGCGGATGCTGCTGGAGGCGGATGACCAGGTCAGCTACCAGGTCTACTCGATGACGAATTTCTATGATCGCCTCTACCTGGCCCAGTATCCGACCGGCAACTTGTTCGAGTACGACGGCAAGCAACTTGTCCGCAAACAGGACTGGCCACCCCGTGTGCCTGGCGTAGCGAAGAATGCCAGGGAAGCCCAGACGATGGCCATCTATGGTGGCGACCTGATGGTAGGTGTCTGGCCCTGGGCGGAACTCTGGCGGTACCAGCATGACACGGATAGCTGGCACAGCATGGGTCGTATGTTCAAACACCCCGCACTGCGCGCCGACCTGACCCATCCCTATGAAGAGCAAGCAAACCGACTGGATCTTGTCACGAATTTCTTCGGGCAACGGATCACGGGTATGGTCCCGATCGTCGAGGGTTTAATGATGTCGACGTCGGCCAAGGGGACCTATGAATGGAATCCAAAATTCGACTTTCTCAATGACCAGCAGCGACGCGAGTACGGGGCGGTCATCAAGCTGCAGCGGCCTGGCTGCCTGGCAGCCCAGATCCAGTGGACAGGTAAGCCAATCAAGTTCGACTTTCGTGTAACCCAGGACTCAATTTCTGTTTTCCAGGATGGCAAGCGGATCGCCATGACCAAGCATGACATGCCGTTGAAGTGGCTGAGTAGCACCGGGCTGAAGATGACGCTCGGTAAGGGAGCCTACGGCGACTTTAGCGGGTCGATTGGCAGAACCCTGATTACCGGCGAGGAGCGTTGATCGCCTAGCTCTCCAGGATCTCTGGATGCCGGCTTAGTAGAATTCGCTTGATCGCTTCCATGTGCAGTCCGGCCTGCTGATTTTCGTCGGCGATTTGCTGCTGGGTTTCCGCGCAGATTGCATCTGGAATGACCAACAGTGATTTGCCTGTTGATTGAGCCAGTACCTGGATCATGCAGGCTCGTTCCAGGTAGTAAAGATCGTCGAATGCCTCGGCTACCGAAGGACCGCTGACGACGACGCCATGATTAGCCATCATCAGGATGTCACGGCCTGCCATCATGGCTGCCAGTCGATCGCCCTCGGCGGCATCGAAAGCCAAACCGTTGTAGGTCCGGTCATAGGCGATACGGTCGTAATAACGCAGTGCGTTCTGGCTGCACCACTCGACCGTCCCACCCTCGCTGCAGCTGATCGCCGTGGTATAGGGCATGTGCGTGTGCATCACGCAGATGGCGTTTGGGCAGGAGAGATGGATCCGTGAGTGAATAAAGAAGGCACTCGGTTCTACCGGGTGTTCCCCTTCGACCAGGTTCCCTTCCGGATCGACGACCAACAGGTCCTTGAGCGTCAATTCCGACCAGTGCAGACCCTGGGGGTTGAGCAGGAAGCGGTCTGTCGTGCCAGGTACCAGCACGCTGAAGTGGTTGCAGACTCCCTCGCTGAGTCCCTCCAGTTGCGCCCATCGCAGGGCTGCCAGCAGATCCAGCCGAGCCTGGAAGACGGGGTCGGGGTTGGCCAGAGCTGCCGCCACCTGCGGACTCAGCCGGTCTGTCGTGGTGAGTTGTGAGGCGTTCATTTGGTCATCAATAGCCATTGTGTAGCCGGCGCGTCTGGACGTGCTATTTTGAGTCAGGAAGGGCCGAGGTCGCTCCCGTGGAGACCTTGTCCACCGTGAAGGTCAAGACTCCGGTCTTCTTGCGATTTCCTGTATCCACTTTGAATGCCAATACAGCCTGTGCGACACCAAATGGCACTTTGTCGTGGGTACGGAACTCAGTATCCATTTTGAGTTTGAATTCGTCCTGGTAGTCGTCACCGTCACCTTCCGTTGCAGCTTCTGTGTAAACAGCCGTCCCTTTGAAGCCAGTCGTTTCCAACGTGCCGAGACCGGTCTCCAGCGTGGTAACCTCGAGTTTCTTGGCATCCTTGACGGGGCCACCGAGCAGGACGGGCAAGGGGCCACCACGAGCTGAAGCGGCTTGCTTGTCTTCCACGGCTGGACCATCACCCTGTTTGCGATACGCCTTGACCAGATGACCAATCGGATTGCCACCCTTCTTGAGTTGCGCCTCAGGAATCAGCAGCTTGTGAAATTTGTCCCGACGCATCTCTCCAACTTCCGTCAGGAAAGCGACCTCGATCCAGCGGCAGGCCTTGCCCTCGTGCTGGACCTTGCCAACGGAGCTGATCGTCAGGGCCATCTTGAAACCGGCCGGCGGCGGATTCTCGCCGCTGATCTTAACACTGTAGCTGACCTTGGTGCCGTCCTCAGGCAGTTTCAGGAAGAGACCATCGGCATCGGCCGAGGAAGCCAGCATGACCAGTGAAACAGCAAGCAGAACCGCCAGCTTGAGAGACTTGTACATGAAACATCCCTGGCAATGGACGGACGATTGGAAGCAGAAACCAGTCTAGCATCTTTTCTCTGGCAAGGGCGTGCGTTCCAGCTCGCGTGCTGGTCCGTTCGTATTGCACTTTGTGAAATATCGGTCTTCCGCGTAATATTGATCGGACAGAAAGTGAGCCAGGATTACAATTGCGAGGATGAGCTATGGGTGACCACGCCAGCACGATTATTGCCATTGCCGTGATCTCTGTTGTCATCATTGCGCTGGTGGCATTTTTTGTTCTCCGCGCTATGAAGGGTTCGCTGGTGCTGCGTCTGAACGAGCATCAAGTTGCCCCGGACGGCACGTTTTCCGGTACCGTCGAATTGACATGTCGAAAGCCGATTGAAGGAAATCGCCTGATTGTCACTTTGATTGGCAGAGAGCGTATTGAGGAGAAAACCAAGGAAGGGACGAAGACCAGGAACCGGGAGTTTTACCGCGATGAAGAGGTGCTGGAATCGGCCCGAGACTATGAGGCGGGATTTGAACAGACTTACGAATTTGAAATCGCCGCACCCTCTGCGAAAAACGTGCAGGCTGCAGCTTCCCCGCTCGGTAAGATGATGGAAATGGGCATAGAAATGCTGACTGGCCGCGACCGTGACCTGTCCTGGAAGATTGAGGGTCGGCTGGATGCCAAGGGGCTGGACCTGGTTCAATCAGAAAAAGTGAGGATCACTTTCTTCTAGGAAATCAGGTCCTGCACGACCCTGCCGTGGACATCAGTAAGGCGGAAGTCGCGGCCCTGGAACTTGTAGGTCAGCCGCTGGTGGTCGATGCCAAGCAGGTGCATGCTGGTCGCCTGCAGGTCGTGAACATGGACGCCGTTTTCGGCGACGTTGTAGCTGAAATCGTCGGAGGCACCATAGCTGGAGCCACCCTTGATGCCGCCCCCCGCCATCCAGATACAGTAATTGCGGGGATGATGATCACGGCCGTGGGCTTTCTTGTTGTTCATGTCGCCCTGGCAGAAGACGGTGCGACCGAATTCCCCGCCCCAGATGACGAGCGTCTCGTCCAGCAAGCCACGCTGCTTGAGATCCTTGACCAGAGCAGCAGAAGGCTGATCGGTATCGCGGCACTGGACCGCCAGTTGGGTTGGCAGGTTGCCATGTTGATCCCAGCCGGCATGCATCAGCTGGATAAACCGTACCCCCTTTTCCGCCAGCCGCCTGGCGAGCAGGCAGTTGTGAGCGAAGGAGCCACGTCGTGTCACGTCGGGTCCATAGTCGTCCAGCACATGCTGTGGCTCGGTCGTGATGTCCGTTAGCTCTGGCACCGACGCCTGCATCTTGTAGGCCATTTCGTACTGGGCGATCCGGGTCAGGATTTCCGGGTCCGCCACTTGCTGGTACTTGAGCTGGTTGAGGCCCGCCAGGTCATCCAGTAATCCGGCTCGGAGTGTCCGTTTCAATCCGGCTGGGTTGGAGAGATACAGCACGGGATCGCCGCTGCCCCGAAACTTCACTCCCTGGTGACGGGTAGGCAAGAAGCCGCTGCCCCAGTACCAGTCGTAAAAAATCTGGCCGCAGGACGCTTCTTTGTCACGTGAGGTCATCACGCAGAACGTCGGCAACTCGTTGCTCTCACTTCCCAGGCCGTAGGAGAGCCAGCTGCCAAAGCTCGGTCGGCCAGGCATTTCTGAACCGGTTAACAGGAAGGTGATGGCCGGAGCATGGTTAATCGCCTCGGTGTACATGCTGCGAACGATACAGATATCGTCTGCGATTGAGGCGGTGTGTGGCAGCAAGTCACTAATCCACTGGCCACTTTCACCCCGCTGCTGAAATTTGGCGATACTCGGCAGCACCTTTTGCGATTTACCCTGGGTCATTGTGGTCAGCCGCTGGCCACCCTGAACGGAAGCTGGCAGATCCGTGCCGCGCAGCTTCTCCAGGTCCGGTTTGTAATCGAATGTATCGACCTGTGTGGGAGCTCCGTTCTGGAAAAGGTAGATCACGCGTTTTGCCTTGGCCGCAAAGTGGGGCAGGCCGGGCAGTCCCGCTTGGCTGTCGTCGCCAGCCGCCAGTCCCTGGCCCAGCATCGACGCCAGCGCGGCGGTACCGATACCGCTGCTGCTGCGTCCAAAAAAGTGACGACGTGTGATCAGCTGATCGTGTTCTTGGCGTGGATCCATCGGTCTCGTCTCCAGCGAATTGTTGCCGGCTGGCAGCTACTCGCGCGTCAGGGCCTCGTCTGTGTTCAGGATGATATTCAACACGTTGCCATAAGCGGCCAGTTCAGCAGGATCAAGCCCCTCGGCAACAGGTCGTTCACCAATTCCTACATAGGCAATGGCGTCGTCGGCATTCTCACGGTAATACAGCAGCGCCCGCTGGAGGGCGCGATCCAGCAGTTCCATCTCTGCTTTGGATGGCGCCCTGCTGGTTGCCATCCGGAATGCTGTCGCCAGTCGTCTGTCCGCCTGCGGATGCTGCTGCATCACTCGCTCGGCGAAAACCCGCGACGCTTCTATAAAGGTCACATCATTGAGCAGCGTGAGCGCATGCAGCGGTGTGTTGGTCCGACTGGCTCGCACGCTGCAGAGCTTTCGATCGGCCTCATCAAACATGTTTGGCGGTCCCAGTGAACGCCGCCAGAAGGTGTAGAGGCTGCGTCGATAAAGTTTCTCTCCGCTATCGGCGCTGTAGGTGATTTTCCCAAAGCTAAAGTCAGCCCACAGTCCTGCCGGCTGGTAAGGCTTGACCGAGGGGCCGCCGATGGCCGGATTCAGCAGGCCGGAGAGCGACAGTGCCTGGTCACGTATGACATGGGATGGCAGCCGGTATCGGGGAGCTCGCGCCAGCAAACGGTTGTACGGGTCACGCTCGACCAACTCGGCCCGGCTGTGCGACTGTTGCCGGTAGCAGGCGCTATTGAGTATCAGTCGAATCAGCTGTTTGGTATCCCAGCCATGCTCCATGTAACGGGTGGCAAGCCAGTCGAGCAGGGCAGGGTGGCTCGGCAACTCACCCTGGGATCCGAAGTCCTCGCTGGTACGGACCAGGCCCGCGCCGAAGAACGCTTGCCAGATTCTGTTGACAGCCACTCGTGCCGTCAGCGGGTGATCGCCAGAGACCAGCCAGCGGGCCAGGGCCAGCCGGTTCGCGGGCGCGTCGTCAGCAAGTGGCGGTAGACTGGCGGGCACGTCGGGATGGATCAAACCCTCGTCCTTGCGGAGAGCGTCGTAACGCCCCATGGTCAGCATGTAGGTTTCGCGCGGATTTTTCCGGTCACGCATTACCATGGTCGTGGCATACTTGTCGCTCAAACGATCAAGCTCAGCGCGGCGCAGGGTGATCTGCCGTGCGGCCTCACGGTACTGCTGAGTCTGCTGCCGGTGGTATTTCGATAGATCATCAGCCTGCTGCTCATTCCATGTTGATACAGGCTGACGCAGGATCTCGACAATACTGGCCGGTGGAGCGAGGGGAGTCTCGAGGCCGAACTCTGAATCCGAGCCGGCGGAAAGTCGGAAATATCCCAGCAGATGGTCGTCGTGCTTGGACTGCTGCCTGAGGATAATTGTCAGGGTACTACCGGCGACGACCTGCAGCGGAGATTCCAGATAGAAAACTGCCTTGCGGTTCTGGGCCGTATTAATCTCGCCTTCCCAGACTCCCCAGCCCTGTTCGGCCGATGGATCGAGTGCCGAGGATACGTTGAGGTCATCCTGGTTGAAGTCGGCGACAGTCCGGCTGAATTTCAACTGCATCGGCTCTCCGCCGGGCGGCGTGAGACTGGCTTCAAAACTGGTCAGCACAAAGTTGGCCTTGCGGCCGGGTCCCTGGTATTTCAGCCCCCGGCTTGTCAACGCTTCAAGTCGAATCGCCGCCAGCAACTCCGCTGCCGGCTTGATGGTGACGGTGTAGTCATCTCGCTGGGGAAATGTCCCGGATACAAAAACCGCCCCGCTGGGCTCCACATTGACCGCCGCGCCGCCACTTGTCGTGGCCGCATCCGGATGCAGGATCTGCCAGCCTGATATCCGATCCTTGTCTGTCAGTTCGCCTTGCAGGCGACGGATCCACTCGGCACGCGACTCGGCGAGCTCGCTGTACGAACGTCCTTGTATCGACTCCTGCTCGA
>CAUZOB010000066.1:0-23074 GCA_963581185.1 Planctomycetota bacterium
GCACGCAGTCGATAGAAATCTGCCTGGCTGATCGGATCGTACTTGTGGTCGTGGCACTGGGCGCATTCCAGTTGCAGTCCCAGCACGACCGATCCAACGGTCGACGTGATCTCATTGAGCAGCGAATGGCGACGCTCCAGCTGGGAGTTGATATCGGGCATATCGGGACCGGAGAGGCAGAACATGGTCGCGATCCGTGCAGCGGCGTCGCCGGGCTGCAGTTCGTCACCAGCAAGCTGCAAAGCAATGAACTGGTCATAGGGCATGTCCCGGTTGATGGCGGCGATCACCCAATCGCGGTATTGCCAGGCATCCTTACGGATATTGTCATGTTCAAAGCCATCGGTTTCAGCAAAACGGGCCAGGTCCAGCCACTGCTGAGCCAGCCGCTCACCGCAATGGGGCGAAGCGAGCAGCCGATCGACCAGTCGCCCGTAGGCAGCGGGCCGGCGGTCTGCCAGGAAGTTGTCGATTTCTGACGGTGTTGGGGGCAGGCCCAGCAGGTCGAGAGAGAGTCGACGAATCAGTGTGCTGCGGTCGGCTGCCGCTGCCAGGGCCAAATCCCTGCCTGCCAGCCGCGACTGGATGAAATAATCAATTCCACCTCGGCAGGCCTGTTGCCTCTGCTCGTCAAGCAGCGGCAAGGCGGGTGAACGAACTGGCAGGTAAGCCCAGTGGTCGCGATCATCGTCACTCAAGGGGATTTCGCTGATGGCAGCCGGCTCGGCGGCGGCAGTTGACCTGACCTTGAGCAGCAGCGCGGTGCCGAGCAACGCCAGCAGCAGGCAGACCCAGCAGCGAAGGGTGATCGGGGTTGACCGGTTTGATGGACTGCTGAGCATGGTGGCACTAACCAACTATCTGTTTGACAACGTGGGCTTCAGCCGGGCCGGTCAATCTCTGTTCCAGTCCGTTGTGGAGGAAGCTGAGTTGCTCGTGATCAACACCCAGCAGATGCAGGATTGTGGCGTGAAAATCTCGCACGTGGACCTTGTCCTCGGCGGCTCGCAAGCCGATCGGATCGGTTGCTCCGACCGCCCGGCCGCCCTCGATTCCAGCACCCGCCAACCAGCTGCTATATCCCCAGGGATTATGGTCGCGGCCCTTGCCCTGTTCACTCATCGGCATCCGCCCGAACTCACCACCCCAGATCACCAGCGTGTCATCCAGCAGGCCGCGTCGTTCGAGGTCCTCAAGTAGACCAGCTACTGGCTGATCGGTGCGCTGACAGTAGCTGCCATGGTTGCTGGCTACATCGCGGTGGGCGTCCCAGCCGCCGATATCACCGGAATAGACCTGCACGAAGCGTACACCCTGTTCGATCATCCGACGCGCCAGCAAGCAGCGCTGGCCAAAGTCCCGTGTTTCTTCACGGTCAGCACCGTAGAGCTTGAGTGTTTCGGCCGTCTCGTTGCTGATATCAATCAGCTGGGGAGCCTCGACCTGCATACGGAAGGCCAGTTCATAGGCCGCGATGCGAGCCGCCAACTCATCATCCTGGTGACGCATTCGCAGGTGTTCTCGATTGAGGCGCCCGAGCAGTCGATTGATGGACTGTTGCTGGGGTGAGGTAATCTGCGAGGGTGGCACGAGGTCCAGGATCGGTGGTTGGCTGCCGCGCATCAGCACGCCCTGGTAGCTGGCTGGCAAGAACCCGCTGCTCCAGGCCGGCGGCCCACCTTTGATCCCTCCACGGGGATCAGGCAGCACCACGAATGCGGGCATATCCTGGTTCTCTGTGCCCAGTCCGTAGGCCACCCAGCTGCCCATGCTGGGTCGACCCATCAGGATACTGCCGGTGTTCATCTGGTAGACAGACTGGGGGTGGTTCACGCTGTCGCCGTGCAGCGATCGCACCACGCACAGCTTGTCGGCGTGCCGGGACGTGTGTGGCAGGAAATCGCTGATCTCAAGCCCCGACTTTCCGCGCGGCCGGAATGGCCGGATCGGTCCCATCAGCGGATTGCTGGCCACATCGCGGCGGGTCATCACCTGGCCGAAACTGGCTGGCAGTTCCTGGCCGGCGTAACGTACAAGTTCGGGCTTGGGGTCCAGCAGGTCGACATGGCTGGGACCGCCATGCATGAACAACCAGATCACCCGGCTGGCGCGGGCGGGAAAGTGAGTTGGGCGGGGAGCCTGCAGGCTGGTTGGCGGTGCCGCGGCAGGAGTTTTCTCGGCCAGCATCGTGGCCAGCGCGATCATACCCGCTCCACCACCTGCCTGGCTGAGAAACTGGCGACGAGAGTACGAATGGTCTTGCATCAAGCAGTTACCCTCGGCAATCGCTGGCAGACGACGGAATAAGCTGGATTGTACCAGATCGCAGCTGGCGCCGTTCTGGCAGGCAGAATCAAGGACTGCTGGAGGCAGATCAGCGACGATCCTGACGCACCTGGCGACTGTATTTTTCCAGCGTACGTCGTTCCCGGCTGGTCAAACTCTGCTCACCCTGCTGCTGAATCTTCTCCAGGATTCTGTCGCTCTCCTGGGCAAGTTTCTTCGCCTTGCGGTCGCTGCGTGATGGCCCGGCGGGCATCTCCGGCTGGGCATCCGGGTCATGAACCCGCAGTCGACTCTGGCGACGGCGGGTGGCAGGAATCCAGGCACTCAATTTCCAGCCCAGCTGGAAATAAATCAGGGCCAGCAGGGCTCCCCACAAGTGAACCGAGTGAGCAATACCGGTCTCACCTCTGAGGGCATACAGCTGGTCTACCCCGACCATCAGGATGCCAGCGAGCCAGGCCTTGATCGGTACGACGCCAAACAGCAGCAACCGCTGGTGGGGATAGTTCAGGCAATAGAGGATGACAATTGCGTAGACTCCACCGGAGGCTCCCACCAGCCCCTTCGGATCTTCGCTGACCAGCATCCCCAGACTCCAGATCAAGCCAGCCGAGATGATGACCAGCAGGTAAAAAGTTAGTAGCTCGCGGGCACCATAGTGACGTTCCAGGTCGCGGCCAAACATGAACAGTGCGAACATGTTAAAGAGGATGTGGAAAATGCCCCCGGGGATAGCGACCGACTCACCGAGCTCCGTGATCTTGCGAACCGGGGCGTGTGTGAATCCATAGGTCAGCAACTGGGGCAGCTTCCAGGGCTGCGTGAATACATCTGTATCCAGTGCCAGCAGCCCGTGCAGATCGACAAAGACCCAGGTGGCCAGGAAGACCGCGATATTGAGGCCAACCAGCTTGCCGATCAGCGTACCCGGGGGGCGCAACTGGAAGCCAGCTTGCGGCTCGTCATCCCGGTAATAGTCGCGGTCGTAGATACCCATCGATGATCGCTGGAGCAGCGAAGCCGGGTCACTGGATTACCGACAGCCTACTCGCTGTCATTGCCAACCGCGTTTGTCCGTTTGTTAATTTCCGCTTCCAGCGTGGCCTGAATTTCTGCCAGCTGGAGAGTCAGCTGCTGGTTCTGGTCAAATAAATCGGCCAGCTTGATCCGCAAGGCTTCACGTTCCTGGCTCAACTGGTCGGCGAATCGCTGAGCCGTGTCTCGATCTTCCGTCTGGTTCGTGAGGTCGGTTGTTAACCTGTCCCGCTCGGTGGTGCGAACCTGGATGTGTGCCAGGGCCAGCGTGAGCGTGGAGTCAAATCGCCTGTTCTGATCCTGGTAGAGACTCAGCAACAGCGCCGCGCGCTGGCGACGCTGGAAGTTGTCGTGGAAGAAGAAAGTGTAATCGGTCGGTGGCCGGACATAATGCGCGGTCAATTGCGTGGCCACCGAATTACCCTGTCCGTCTTCTGCCGTCAATTGCTCTGCGTCAGGCACAATTGGCTTGTCCTGGAACTTCTCACTGCGCAAGTGGAAGAGCCCGATGTCTCCCTTCTGGAAGGTTATCTGGTCGCCACGACGAAGCTGCGGTACGACCGCCATGCCGCTGGGATCATAGAAGCTCTCGTTCAAACCAGCCTGCGCCGCATCGCTATCGACCGTGATCGGATTGGAGTTCTGGTTGAATTGCAGCTTGACCCACTGGTGCTCAAAGGGGACCGATTCATCCTGCAGCAACACACGGCCGTCGCCCATGTACATCTTCACGTAGGCGTCCAGGTCCTGCTGACCCATTTGCAGGTCGGGTGAATTAGCGATCGCCCGCTCGAATGCCTGCCTGATTTTCGCCTCGTCCATGGCACCGAACAGAGGGGCCGCATTTTCATCCAGCTTGTGCTTGATGTCGGTATCAAAGATGTCTGTCTCGGAGAACAGGCGATGACCGTCCACCGGCATTTTCTCATAGAGCGTCCATGTGGAGCCGTCGTTGGCGTGCGGGGCGGCAATCCGGGGGTCCGTGATCGGTGCCGGCTGCAGGCTGATCTTGGCTCCGGTCACAGCAGCACTGACGCGGTACTCACCGAGGTACTTGACCGGCACGGGGATCGGCTTGCCCGTGGAACTCTGCACAATGTTCAGGTCTTCCTTGAATACATAGAAGACCGTGTTCTCGGAAATCTGCAGCGCCTCGTTGTTAACCGGCTGGAATCCGGTGTCAACGATAAAGGCCTGGTTCTGCACACCCTCCGGCGTCGTCTGCTTCCAGACTCGCCCCTGGTCAATCAGCAGCCGCGTGAGCATCGAGTCGAGGTCCTGAATGTTGTCCCGCTCCTCGGTCACCTTGTCCACCGCGCCACTGATGAGCCGCTTCTGTTCTACTTCCAGACTGTCCCGGCGGGTCTTGAGCTCGTAGTGCATCTTCATCCAGGCCGAGCGCGTCTTGAGTACGGTGCTGAGTTGCACCAGGTGCCAGCAGCCTGTGCCCATCACCAACAGCGCCACGACGACGTGAAACCATCGCATGGTCTTGAAACAAAAGCCCCAACAGACCAGGAAGGCCAGCAGCGCGATGATCGTGACGATCATGGTCATGGCGTGGTCTCTTGTATTTCAGACGGCATCGCAAACACGAAAACACCCACTTTCACCCCACTTCAACCGCTTCTGGGGCAGGCACTCAGGCCCGTGGGTGAACGAGCAGCCGACGGGGAATCAAGTCGATCGATAATAAGTCGACCCCAGCGGCATGTCAAGTTTTATCGGCATCGCCAAGCGTGCATAAGTTGCTGGCGTTCAAGGATTTGCATCATCTGGAGCGCGATTGGTCCCTACCACCGGTTCATTCGTTCAAGTTTCACGTAAATATGCCCGAAAAGGTTGACATACCGGTATAAGCCCTACACTTTGCCCAGCTTTGCCTATTTATCCCTGACCCCCTAATCAGACACGGATATCACCACTCGCAAGGGTAGGCGAGAGCTTTCACGTAACAGGATGACTTATGTCCATGCGCCCGCTGTTTTACGATCGATGTGCTATCAATCGTCGCTTGTTATTAGCCGCATCGCTGATGCTGTTGGCCGCTCTGATCGTGCTACCGGGATGTTCTCGCGCCTATTATCGCCAGCAGGCCGATGTCGCTGTGACCGAGCTAATTGACGAGAAGAGCATCCTGGATGAGCGATATGGCCTTTCGAATTTCCATATTGATGTCAGCCCACAGTCACGGATGTACGATCCCTCGGATCCGGACGGTCCACCGATGCCGACTGATGATCCGGAATCTAACAAGCTGATGGACTCGGTCGCTGGTTACGAAGGCTTCCAGGATTGGCTGGAAAACGGCACAACGGACCAGATCGACAATCCAACCTGGAGAGAGCACCTGCCACTGGATGAAAACGGTGTGCTGCATATCACAGGCGAGCAGGCCGTGGCGCTGTCGTTGATGCACTCGACCCAGTACCAGGGCACACTGGAAACGCTCTACCTGTCAGCCCTGGACGTGACGTCCGAGCGATTTCGTTTCGACAGCCAGTACTATTTCGGCTATGGCCCCAGCATTGCTACTGCCGGCCCGGCAGCTGGTGGTCCCTCCAGTCAATTCTCGCTGAGCACTCGTAATGCACAGGTACGCCGCCTGATGACCTCGGGTGCCACGCTGGCAGTTGGACTGGCGAACTCGCTGATGTGGCAGTTCAGCGGGCCGGACAGTTACAGCACGAACACGGTGATTGACCTGACCTTGATCCAACCCTTGTTGCGACGTGCTGGCCGCGACCGCGTGCTGGAGACGCTGACTATTGCCGAGCGAGCCTTGCTGGCGAACGTACGGCAATTCGAACAGTATCGACGTGGCCACTATATGGACATCCTGACGGGCAGTGGCCGGCAACAGGGTTTACAACGTCGTGGTGGATTCTTTGGTGCAGCGGGCCTTGGCGGTTTCAGTGGCGTCGGCAGCGGGGGTTTTGGTACTCGTGGTGCCGGCACCTTTGGCGGTGGCGGTGGTGCAACGGCTCCTGGATCGGCTGGTGGCTATATCGGTATGTTGCAGGCGCAGCAGTCGATGCGGAACCAGGAAGCGAGCGTCTCGGCGTTGCAAAGCAGCCTGGCTCAGCTGGAAGCATTTCGCGATGCAGGTCGCATTGACTTCTTCCAGGTCGAGCAACTTCGACAACAGTTGTTAACGAGTAGTTCCGGTTTGCTTTCAACGCGACGTGGTTATGTCGATGGACTGGACGGGTTCAAGCAGGAGTTGGGTCTTTCTCCCGACATAAACGTTGTTGTCGAGGGTGACTTCCTTAACCAGTTCAACTTGATTGACCCCCGCATCCTGCCGGTACAGCAACGGATCGCTGAGATTCAGCAAGCGGTTGGTCAGTCGATTGTCAGCGTTTTGCCAACTCCCCCGGCGGGCGAAGCCCCACCGCCACTCGTCTGGAGCGACGAGCTGACAACCGAGTTAGTGAAGTTGCGGGTCCTCGTGATCGAAGCGAACATGATGCGAGATACCGTGCTGGCGGAAAATGTGGCTTATGCTCTTGAGGACATTGAGCAGCTCAAGGCAGTCATCCCAGAGCGGCTGCAGGATTTGCAGAGCCTGCAGGACCGCATCATGGCGTTAGCTGACGATGACTACAAGAACTTTGATCCCGCCCTGGTTGTCGGCCTGGGCCTGACAGATTTACCAACTGAATTGACAGCCACGATTACCGACCTGGTAGGACGAATGAAAGCTAACCAGGCTCCGGGGATCCGCGTTGCCGAGGGTATCGACCTGCTGATGGAGAGCGGTCCCGAGTTGAATGAGGACCAGTTGCTCAACGCACTACGAGCAGGCGTGTTCGGGCCGCTACCCGGGCAATTGACAGAGTTCTCGGCCAACGTACTGGAGGTCTCCCTGGTCCAGGCCGAGGCCCGGGCGGAGACAGTGATGTTGATCCCTGTCGATGTGGACGTTGCAACCGCGGTTGCCCTGGCACGCGAGCATCGACTCGACTGGGCCAACACGCGGGCCTCGATGGTTGATTCCTGGCGGCTGATTCGTTTCAACGCCGACAACCTGGAAAGCCAGCTGGACATCGTCTTTTCCGGCAACATCAGCAACACGCAGGACAACCCGATTCGTCTGCGGGACAGCACCGGCAACTTGCGGCTCGGCTTGCAATGGGACGCTCCCATCACACGACTGCAGGAAAGAAACACCTACCGCCAGGCGTTGATTGAGTACCAGCAGGCACGGCGGCGGTATTACCAGTTTGAAGATTCTATTGTGAACGGCTTCCGAACTGCCCTGCGCCAGGTCAACTTGAATCGCATCAACTTTGAAGTCCGACGGGCGGCCTTGCGGGTTGCCATCAAGCAGGTGCAGTCAGCACGTTTGCGACTGCAGGAACCGCCACAAATCGGTCAGGGTGGTCAGGCCAATTCATTTGGGCCAACCACAGCTCAGAACCTGATCAGCTCCCTCACCTCGCTCAGGAACGCCCAGGACGACTTCCTTAGTGTCTGGGTCAACTGGGAAGTCCAGCGCGGGCTACTCGATTTGAACTTCGGTACCATGCAGCTGGATGAATACGGCATGTGGATCGATCCGGGCCCGCTGGTTCCGGAGAACGGTTACCGTATTGAGCCGCCAGAGTAGGCGATATCAGGCGTTTTCGGCTGCCTACCCATTCGCTGCTATCAGGAAATCAGTGTGCGCTGAGCCCTTCAATTCGGCCTGGTTTTATCGCGACACTCGGCGACCTATGGGGTTTAATCTGAACAGCGGATTCGTTGAAAGCGAACAGAGGATATCGCTGACGCTCTTTCGTCATTCCCCACAGCAACTTACCATTAATTGCTGATACGGCGAACTTTCGTGCTATCGACATCCTGCTTTACTGACCCACCTGACTGCATTCCATGCACTATTACCCCAGGGACTGTCACATGCGACATTTACCAACACAAACGGCTCACAGTCATTCCAGGACATCCCGTCGCGGCAACACGGTAGCACTGGTGATGACTGCGACCGCGATTGTGGTCGTGGTAGTTTTCTTTGGGGTTCGATACCTGTTCTCGGGACAGGACACCAGTAACAGCGTGGAATGGCAATTCACCAAGGTGGAGCACAAGCCGTTCCTGCATACTGTCATCGAGCAGGGCGAAATTGAGAGTTCCAGCAATGTTGACGTCGATTGCCAGGTGCGATCCAAAACCGGCTCGATGCAGATCATCTGGGTCATCGATGAGGGAACCCTGGTCAGCGAGCCGATCAAGGCCAGCGTGGCGGGCACCATCGCCTCGATCAGCGAACGTAATGGCGATAGTTGCGTGCTTGTGATCAATGCCGAGGATGGCAGTGAGCGAGCGCATGACATCATCTTCGGCAGCTCAACCGAAGTGATAGTGGAAGTTGGTGACGAGGTCAGCGAAGGAACGTCGCTGGCTGCCGACAAGCTGGTCGAACTGGATTCATCCGCACTCGAAGACGAGCAGACCCGGCAACAGGTGACAGTCAACCAGTCGCAATCGACGGTCATTTCCGCGGATGCTGCACTCAAACAGAACGAAATCGCTCGCAAGGAATACCTGCAAGGAATATTCAAGCAAGACGAGCAGGTCATCCTGGCCGAAATCCTGGTGGGCGAGGAATCATTGAGCCGGGCGCAAGATACCGTCAAGTTCAGTGTTCGCCTGGCCGCCAAGGGATTTCTAACTGAACAGCAGTTGAAGGCAGACCAGTTTGCTGTGCAAAAAGCGGAGGTCGATCTAAGCCTGGCACAGCGGCGCCTGACCACGCTGCGGGATATCACCCAGCAGAAAATGCTGGTCGGTTTTGACAGCGATATCGAATCCGCCAAAGCCAAGCTCGATACCGATCAGAAGAACCAGATTGAAGAAGAATCGACACTCACAGATATCGGCGTGCAGATCGATAACTGCATCATCTATGCTCCCGCCACAGGCCAGGTGGTCCATGCAAACCGGCAGAGTAGCCGAAGTGGTTCTGAGTTTGTCGTTGAGGCCGGAGCAAGTGTGCGTGAGCGACAGACGATCATTCGCCTGCCCGATCCCGACTTGATGCAGGTCAAGGCAAATATCAATGAGGGACGAATTCCCTTCGTGCGGCTTGGCCAGGAAGTGAGCATCAAAGTCGGTGCCCTGGAAGGCCAGGAACTGAGCGGCGTCGTCGAAAAGGTCAACAAGTACGCAGAACCCAACAGTTTCTTCTCCACCGGTGTGAAAGAATATGCTGCCTTCATTCGGATCGTTGATCCGCCCCCGACAATTCGGACTGGCATGTCGGCCGAAGTCAACATCTATGTGCAATCGGAGAGCAGCGCATTGCAAGTGCCGGTCCAGGTGCTGCATGAAGACAGTGCTGAACTCTATTGCCTGGTGCGAAATGACGAACTGGCTGATGGGGAAAGCATCTTCATTGATACCAACGGACGGTCCTTCCAGGCTGCTGTGCGAGAACTCTCCTTCAGTGCCAGTAACGAAAAGACACTTGTGATCAGCGACGGACTCAGGGAAGGGGATCGCGTGATCGTGAATCCGCGTTTGCATGAAGAGCTGCTCAATCGCATGGTCTTTGAGCATCGAGCCAACTGGCTCCTCTCCAAGCTGAATGCCAATCCGGATACAGATGCATTGGTCTCTGTTGATGAACTGGCAGCCAATCAATACGGCCCGCTGGTAGAGTCGATTGCCGATTCACTCAGGCAAGCCGACCGTGGTGAAAATGACCAGGAAGGTGATGGAAACCTGGACATTAATGAGTTGGCGGTGTTTGCCGAGGACGGCGAGCTGTATGTCTCATTCAAGAAAGACTACAGCCTCGCTGAACAAGCCTCTGCATTTATTGCCAAGGTCGGCGAAGGCACGTCGCTCAGCAGCGGCCAGTTTGACACACTCAAGGCCTCGCTCGCCGATGATGCCGCCATCAAGAAGATGGTGGCAGAATTCGCCGATTCGAAACTTGTCAATAAAGCCGCACTGGCGGTACTTGCCAACAGCGAATTCTCGGAACTCGATACCGACAGCAACGGCACGGTCGGCTGGTATGAAGCCAAGCGATTCCTGCAGACGGCCCAGCTGCGTCGCGTCAAACCGAAACGCAGCACCGCTGACTCCGGTGGTGCCGTGGCCCAGGGCGGTGGCGGTCAAGCTGGTGGTGGCCGAACTGGCGGCGGAACACCTAACCCGGAACAGATCGTGGGGCTTGTGATGAGCGCTAATGATACCGACGGAAATGGTGAGCTTTCCAAGGAGGAAATTGACGCCTCGAGAAATCCGGACCAACTGCGGGCGGGCGATGCGGATGGCGATGGCAAAGTGACTCGCGCGGAATTGCTGGCAGCCCTTAAAAAGCGATTCGCCGCCGGCGCTGCCGGTGGCGGTGGTGGCGGACAGCGACCAGCTGGAGGTGGCCAGGAATGACGATTGCTGTTACGGCGACCGACTTGGTCAAAGACTACGTCCTCAAGAGCGAAACAGTGCACGCCTTGCGGAGCGTGACGTTTGAAATCCCCGAGGGGGATTTTGTCTCTGTCATGGGAGCTTCCGGGTCTGGCAAGAGCACGCTGCTGAACCTGCTCGGTTGCCTCGACCGACCAACGGCCGGCAAGCTGATGCTGGGGGATCACGATGTGTCCCTGCTGAGCGACAACCACCTGTCAGATATTCGGGCCACGCGGATCGGTTTTGTCTTTCAATCCTACAACCTGATCCAGCAGCTGAATGTGGTGGAAAATATCCAGGTCCCGCTCTATTACCAGGGTAACCTGGGCCGCAAGGAACGGAAGCATTGCGAGGAGCTGGCCGGCCTGGTCGGACTGGGAGACCGACTCAAGCACCGCCCGGCCCAGTTGTCTGGTGGTCAGCAGCAGCGAGTTGCGATTGCCCGCAGCCTGGTGAACGATCCTTACTATGTGCTGGCCGATGAACCAACCGGCAACCTGGACTCCAAGACCACCGATGAAATCCTCAACTTGTTTGACGAGCTGCATGAGCAAAAGCGCACGATCATCCTGGTCACTCACGAAGACGAAGTGGCGTCGCGGACTAACAGGATCATCCGCCTGATGGACGGTATGATCGAGTTTGACAGGCGACAGGAACCACGACGGGCGTCGTCGGACGGCGAGACGAAGCCGGCGGCTGCTGTGGCCAGTGAATCAGGTGCTGAGGCTGACAGTGACGAGGATCCACTGACCATCGATTCTGGCAGCACCCCCTGAACGCTCACTATCACGGGATCCCATAGATCATGTTTTCTGGCCTGCTACGAACGATACAGCTAGGTGTCAAGAGCCTGCTCTTGCACCCCATGCGTTCAGCGCTGACCGTGCTCGGTATCTTCATCGGCGTCGCCAGCGTGATCTGGCTGCTGGCAATTGGCGAGGGAATCAGTATCGAGGCCCAGCGGCAGATTGCCAGCCTCGGCGCGCGCAACATCATCGTCCGAACGGTCGAACCACCCACTGAAAAAATGGGGGATGCCCGGGTCGCGATGTATGGGCTGAAGCACGCAGAATATGACATGCTGATCGAGACCATCCCGCAAATCTCGCGGGCCGTGCCGATTCGTGAAATCAAGCGACTGATTAGCTATGGACCGAACGAAGTTGACGGTCGGCTGGTAGGATCGACGCCAGATTACTTTCATGCCACCAAGCTGGAAATCGACCAGGGACGGCTACTCAACGCCGCCGATGTGGAAAAACGCAAGGACTTTTGCGTGCTGGCCAAAGAAGTTGCCCAGAAACTGTTTCCGTACCAGGATCCGATCGGGAAAAAAGTCTTCCTGTCTGAAAGCAGCGACTATTACGAGGTCGTCGGCGTTCTCAAACCCCGGACTGCCACAGCTGCCATTGGTGGGTCGTTCTCCGGGCAGGACTTCAGCAAGGATATGTACATTCCGCTGAAGACAATGAACCAGCGGATGGGACGGACTATCTGGTCTCGTCGCGCCGGGACGTTCCGGGGTGAAGAAATTGAGTTGAACCAGATCACGCTGCGTGTGCATCGTATCGAGGACGTGATTCCCGCCTCCCAGCTGATCAAGGATGCCCTGCGTGTTCACAACGACAAAGGCGATATTGAAACAGTCGTGCCGCTGGAGTTGCTCGAACAGGCAAAAACAACTCGGCTGATGTTCATGGTCTTCATGGGACTGATCGCCGCCGTCTCGCTGCTCGTCGGCGGTATCGGCATCATGAATATTATGCTGGCGACCGTCACGGAACGTACGCGAGAAATCGGTATTCGCCGCGCCCTCGGTGCTCGTCGCCGTAAGATCGTCAGCCAGTTCCTGGCAGAGACAATCACGCTTTCAGTCGTGGGTGGCATTGTCGGAGTCTGCGTCGGCCTGCTCTGCCCGCTGGTCATCACCTATGGCCGTGACACGCTGGTCACAATGATCCCCGATCAAATGAAGGCGCTGCCGGCCAGCGTGATGCAAATGGAACCCACGATTGTGCCCATCTCTATCCCGATCGCCTTCGGGATTAGCGTCTTTGTCGGTATCGTGTTCGGGATCTACCCAGCCATTCGAGCCGCTCACATGGATCCGATCGAAGCCCTTCGGCATGAGTAGGATCCGTCGTCGCTCAAGCTGCAGTGTATAGTTGGCCACCTCTGCTACCACGTTACTCAAGCTGCTGCAGCGTGTAGTCGATAGCTCGTGGGCACGGTGTTACATTAGAGAGTTCCTCAGCAACTCTCGATCTTTCCCTCGCTGGCGGCACAATGAACCACGATCCACTAGCATGGATTGACGACGAACTTACCTCACTCAAAACCCGGCAGCTTCGTCGACAGCTGACCACTCGCTCTGGCGCACAGCGTGCCCAGCAGGTCCATATCGACGACCAGCCGCTGGTGAATTTTTCCAGCAACGATTATCTCGGCTACGCAGCTGAGCTGGCCACGTTTCATCAGCAGTCCTGGTTCGAGGATGGCTGGGGAAGCGGCGCGAGCCCTGCCATCAGTGGCCATTCTGAGTTACACGAGCAGCTGGAATCCCAGCTGGCACGCTTTGAGCGAACCGAAGCTGCCCTGCTATTCAGCTCAGGCTACGCGGCCAACACCGGCTGTATTCCCGCCCTGGTTGGCCCAACGGATGCGGTCTTCAGCGACGAGAAGAACCATGCCAGCATTATCGATGGCTGCCGGCTATCGGGCGCCGAGATCGCCGTCTACCGTCACCTCGATTTAGACCAGCTGGCCGAGTTGCTCGAGCAACACTCCACGGCTCGGCGGCGCCTGATCGTGACCGATTCCCTCTTCAGTATGGATGGGGACCTGGCGCCGCTGGTTCAGCTGTCTCAGCTGGCCCAACAGTCGGGCGCCATGTTGATGGTTGATGAAGCTCATGCGACTGGCGTGTTGGGGCCGGGAGGCCGGGGCCTGGCTGAAGAGCTGGGGGTTGCCGACCAGATCGATGTACGAGTTGGCACGCTGAGCAAGGCGCTTGGCTCGGCCGGGGGTTTCGTGGCTGGTTCGGCGCAGTTGATCCAGTGGTTGTCGAACCGTGCTCGCAGCTATGTTTTCTCTACCGCGCCGCCGCCACCACTGGCTGCCGCAGCCCTGCAAGCACTCCGCTGGGTTGACGAGCAGCCCGAGCGACGTCAGCAGCTACTGGCACAAGCAGCTCAGCTGAGACAGCAACTTGGTCAACAGGGCTGGCAGGTGTGCGACCATGCCAGCCAGCTGATTGCCATCCGGGTGGGGGATCCCGGCCTTGCGCTGCAGCTCTCATCACAACTTCGTCAACAGGGCCTGCTGGTTCCCGCCATTCGCCCACCGACGGTACCCGAGGGCCAATCACTGCTGAGGATCAGTATTTCCTACAATCATCAGGCAGCAGAATGTGATCAGCTGCTGGCGGCACTCGCCAGTTGCCGTAGCCTGGTGCAGTGATTGAGGTAAAAAGCAGCTATTGGGATCAGCAGGGGTGGCGCAATCCAGCGCGGATATTGCCTATAATCCCCAGTGGAAGAGACCCGCAGGGAGCCGGGTCATGAGTACGTCCATTCGCAGGCACCTGCATCGCAGCGCGGCCATGCGTCAGCACTTTTTTGGCAATCACCAGGCTTCATTTTCATCGCCAGGAGTTCAGAAACATGACCCTCCTCAGGAATCTCGCAGTTCTTTGTGCGGCTATCGCTGCCGTGGCCTTGTTGCCCGGTTGTTCGGGATCGAATGATGACGACTCGTCGAACAACAATCTATCTGCGCCGGAGATACCCGTTTCGGACAAAAACTATATATCTGCCACCACGCAGCTTGAAACGCTGGCAGCCGAATTGAAAGCCAACGGCGGTGAGATGGTGGCGGCGTATGAAACCACGCCTGCACTGCTGGCAGAATATATCGGCCAGGACAAGGCTCTGCTGGACAAGCTGAATGAGCAGCTCAAGACAGTACACGTTACCCGATCGAATTCCGGTAACGCCAACACCAAGACAACCGACCAGACAGTCGAGGATGGTGGTGATGAAAATGTCGCGTTTGTGCTGGGCGACCTGGTCCCGATGAATGACAGCGATTTTCCGCCGCTGGCTGATATCGTGGACAACAACACCTGGCTCGACAAGCCAGTGCTTGATGCGATGGATTTGATGCGGCAGCGGCAGGAGGGTGAAGAGCCACTGGCCACGGTGCAAGAAGCGCTGAATATGACGAATACCACAAACGCCATTAACCTGAAGATCCGTTCCGCCATGGGCCGGCTGGCGAACACTGATGGATCCGGCGTGAATTACGATGCCAGCTGGAGTCGCCATACGTCAGGTGACGTCAAGAGCACCAACGGCATCATGATGAGTTCTTCGGCTGAATTCGACGTCTCCGGGCTGATCAACTTTGGCCTGTTTGGCTTCGACTGGACTTTCACTCCCTACGGCGCACAAGACTCAATCGTCTCGTGGCAATACAGCGACGACGGCCTGTTCGACAAGGTTGTCCTGCGTGACGACCTGTTCTGGTCCGACGGCACCAGGATCACGGCTCACGACGTTGAATTCTCCTACCGGGTGATCATGACATCCAAGGTGCCCGTGCCAGCTGTACGGAGCGGCACGGATCAGCTGCGTGGCGTCAAAGCCTACGATGACAAGACGGTGATCTTCTTTCACCCGGACCCACTGGCGACCAACATCTGGAACATCATGTTCCCGATCATCCCCAAGCACATATACGAGAATTCCGTGGCTGAGGATCCGACGATGGCGTCCAGCGCCTACCACGTGGAGCAAGATGAGAATCCGGTTACAGGTGGTGCCTACACGATTACCAAGCGGGTGCGAGGGCAGGAGATCGTGCTCGAGCGCCGCGACGGTTATCACACCGTCAACGGTGAACAGGTCCGCGATATTCCCTACTTCAAGACGATCCGCTTTGTCATCATCAACGACCCCAGCACCGCTCTGTTGTCGATGAAGAAGGGCGACCTGGAGGAGATGATCCTCACGCCTGAGCAATGGACTGAGCAGACCGACACGGACGATTTTGAGAGCAAGAACATCAAGGCTTACGACATTGAGTGGGTCTACTTTTACTTTGGCTGGAACCTGCGGTCACCCTTCTTCCGTGATGTACGAGTTCGCAAGGCGATGGGACTTGCTTTTAATCACGCGGAGTTGATGACGCGGCATCGCAAGGGCATGGACGAGCAATCGACTGGCGTTTTTCACCGCACCAGTCCATGGGCACCCGACACAGCGCCGACGGCCGGTAAGCAGGATTTTGACAAGGCCGAAGACCTGCTCGCAGAGGCGGGCTGGGAAGACACGGACGGCGATGGTGTACTCGACGGCATGGCTTTCACCGACCCGGAGTTTGATGGTCAGTTGAATGGTGTGAAGCGACTCAAGTTCGAATTTACGATTGTCACCAGCAACCGGCCCGATCGAATCGCATTATGTGAATTGCTGGCTGAAAATCTCGACCAGATCGGCGTCGACTGTCACGTCCGTCCGGTCGAGTTCACAGTGCTTCAGCAAACTGCCCGGGAGCACAAGTTCCATGCCCAGTTCGCCGGCTGGGGTACAGGTACGGATCCCGACACCAGCGACAACTTGTGGACAACGAAGGCGATTGATAGCGGCCGCAACTATGTCTGCTATAGCAATCCTGAAATTGACAAGTTGTTTTTCGATGGCAAGTACGAACTGGATCCCGACAAGCGTCGGGCAATCTACCAGCAAATCCACTTGAAACTGTACGAAGACCAACCCTACACCTGGCTCTACTTCCGCAATTCCTATTTCGCCTTTAGCAAGCAATTACGTGGTTACAACTTCAGTCCACGCGGACCTTATAACTATGGTCCGGGTGAAGGAAGTATTTTCAAGTCGCCGGTGATGCAGTAAAGTCGCTCTGGCTCAGGATGCTTACTGCCTGAGCGAACTTGTCTCGGGAACGGTCGATGCTCCCCTATCTGATTCGTCGCCTGCTGATCGGCCTGCTCACGCTGATCCTGATCACCTTTGTGATCTATGCGCTGATCCGTCACATGCCGGGTAGTCCGCTGGATGCGGATCCGGCGATGATGGATCCGAGCAAGATGCCAAGTAAGGCCGACGTGGATCGCATGTCGGCAGTCTACGGCCTCGACAAGCCCTGGCATGAAGCCTATTACCACTGGCTCAAGAACACCGTCGCGCTTGATTTTGGTAACAGCTTCTCGCAGAAGAAACCTGTTTCAGAGCTGATTGCTCAGCGGATTGGTCCGACGCTCAAGCTTTCGCTGACCTCCCTGCTGCTGACCTACCTGCTGGCAATTCCGCTGGGCCTGGTTTCCACAGTACGGAGTGGCAAAGCGGACGAAAGGGTGATGAGCTTCTTCCTCTACATGCTCTATTCATTTCCCTCGTTCGTTGCTGCGCTGTTCCTGCAACTGTTGTTTGCTGTGAAGTTTAGCGGCACCTGGCTGGAGTTGCCGCTGCTTGGTGACCGCAGCAGCAACTTTGATGACATGGGCAGTCTCGAACAGGTCTGGGATCAGATGCGGCACATGATCCTGCCGGTCACATGCTTTACCTACGGCAGCCTGGCTTACTACTGCCGTTTTGTACGAGCCAACATGGAAGAGGTCATTCGGCAGGACTACATTCGCACTGCCAGAGCCAAGGGCCTGGGGCCCGCACGGATATTGATTCACCATGCTTTCCGCAACACCTTGATCCCCTTTGTCACGCTAATGGGGCTGACTTTGCCAGGCCTGCTCAGTGGCGCCATCATCCTGGAGCAGATTTTCAACTGGCCTGGCATGGGTCAGCTGTTCTTCTTTTCCATCGTCAGCCGTGATTATCCGACCATCATGGCCCTGACGCTGATGTTCTCCATCCTCACACTGCTTGGGCAGCTGTTTGCCGACATCATGTACGCATTTGTTGATCCACGCATCAAGTTCAGTTAGAGAAACCATGGGCGACGACAGACCTGACAAACCGGCCCCGTCGATCGGCTTCTGGCGGCAAGCGTGGCGCCGCTTCAGGCGTCGCAGGCTATCCATGCTAGCGACGTACTTCATCGTCTTCCTCTCGCTGGTGGCCATTTTCTCACCGATGATCGCTGGCACAAAACCGATCGTCTGCAAGTACAAGGGTTCGCTCTACTTCCCCTGCATGGGTTATTTCAACCGCAGCTGGGAAAACCCGATTTTCCAGAAGGACAGGTTCCGGCGTATCTATCCCCGCAACCTGAAAAAGAAGGACCCCGACAGCTGGGCGATCTGGCCGCTGGTCTACCAGGATCCCTACCGGCCCGTGCGTGACAACGAATGGGAAGGGGGCAAGGGGAATCCTTATGGGGCCGAAGGTGGTCCCAGCAGGCAGAACCTGTTCGGCACTTTCAAGACAGGCTTTGACATCTTTGCCAGCATGATTCATGGCACGCGGATCGCGCTGCTGGTTGGCTTTGTCTCGACCGGAATCGCCGGGTTGATTGGTATCACCGTGGGTGCCATCGCAGGTTACATGGGTGGCAAGACCGATATTGTGCTGAGTCGCATTATCGAGGTCGTGATGTGTATTCCCAGCCTGGTTTTGATTCTCGCTTTGTTGGCCGTGATTGAGCGGCCAAGCATCTGGCACATGATGGCGGTGCTGGGATTAACCGGCTGGACAGGTATAGCCCGACTTACGCGCGGTGAGTTTCTCAGGCTGCGTGAATCCGAGTTCGTGGCGGCTGCGCGCAGTCTCGGAGCTGGTCGTGCAAGAATCATCTTTCGCCACATTCTTCCCAATGCACTGGCACCAGTGATGGTGCCGATTGCCTTTGGTATTGCCGCCGCCATTCTGATTGAAGCGGGACTTAGCCTGCTCGGTTTCGGAGCACCCCCGCCCAATCCCAGCTGGGGTACCGTCTTGAATTCCGGCAAGGAGACTCTGCAATCCGGTTACTGGTGGCAGCTGGTATTTCCCGGCATCGCCATTTTCCTGACAGTCCTGGCATACAACCTGATTGGTGAAGGTATCCAGGAAGCCACTGATCCACGCCTCGCAGACCCGGGACATTAGCCAGCCATGACTGCTGTCATCGAAGTCAACAACCTGCAGACCTACTTTCACACCGAACGCGGTGTCGTTAAGGCTGTGGACGATGTTTCCTTCCAGATCGAGCCGGAACGGACGATCGGTGTGGTAGGTGAGTCCGGTTCCGGCAAGTCTGTCACCTCGCTCTCAATCATGCGCCTGCTGGCTGCAACTGCCCAGATTCATGGTGGCACTATTTCCTTCCTTGGAAATAACCTGATGGACCTCAAGGAAGCAGAAATGAGGAAAATCAGGGGTTCTGAGATCAGCATGATCTTCCAGGAACCGATGTCCTCACTGAACCCGGTCCACAAGGTAGGCAAGCAGGTCGCCGAGGCGATCATCCAGCACCAGCAGCTGAGTCGGACTGAGGCATTCGATCGCACGGTCGAGTTGTTCCAGGAAGTCGGGCTGCCTGATCCAGAGTCACGGTTTCATTACTATCCACACCAGATGTCAGGCGGCCAGAAGCAGCGAGTCATGATCGCCATGGCCCTGGCCTGTAATCCACAGTTGCTGATCGCAGACGAACCGACCACAGCGCTGGATGTGACAATCCAGCAACAGATTCTCGATCTGATTCGGCAGTTGCGTGACGAACGAGGCATGTCCATCCTGTTTATCACTCATGACCTGGGAGTGATTGCCGAAATCGCCGACCATGTGGTTGTGATGTTCGGCGGCAAGGTGGTTGAACAGGGGCCCGTGCTGGATATCTTCAGCAACCCACAGCATCCCTACACCAGGGGTCTGCTGGCCTGTCGCCCGCGGCTTGATTCGCCCTACAAGCGATTACCAACTGTCCTCGACTTTATGGAGACCACCGAGCTGGAAGACGGCACGCTGGATATTACCAGCAAGGAAACCAGCGATGAGAGGACGGAGTACTTCAAGAATCACGGTCGCGGACGATTGCTCCATCCAGTCAGCCAACTCGAGGCGCTGGGATACAGCGACGATCCCTCCTCTTATGGCCGTGAGGCGACGACCGTGGATGAAGACCAGGCACCTCTGGTCAGCGTGCGAGGCATGAAAGTTCATTTCCCCGTCCGACGGGGTCTGTTGATGCGGACCGTTGGCCACGTCAAGGCGGTCGATGGTATCGACTTTGATGTCTATCGAGGCCAGACCCTGGGGCTGGTCGGTGAAAGCGGTTGCGGCAAGACCACCACCGGGCGAGCATTGCTGAGGCTGGTTCACTCCAGCGTCGAGACGATGACATACGACGGGATTCAGATTGATAAGCAAAGCGGCAGCAAGCTAAGGAAGTTGCGCAGCCAGATGCAGATCATCTTCCAGGACCCCTATGGTTCACTCAACCCGCGCATGACTGTCCAGACAGCTCTGATTGAGCCGATGAAGCTGCACAAGATCGGGTCCTCCAAGCAGGATCGGATTGACCTGGCTGTCAAGCTGCTGGAAGAAGTCGATCTGGAAACAGAACACCTCGGCCGCTATCCCCATGAATTCTCCGGCGGCCAGCGTCAGCGGATCTGTATTGCCCGGGCGCTAGCTGTCGAACCGTCGTTCATCATCTGCGATGAATCGGTCTCCGCGCTCGATGTCTCCGTCCAGGCCCAGGTGCTGAACCTGCTCAAGGACTTGCAGGAGACGCGCGGACTGACCTATATCTTCATCAGCCACGATCTCTCAGTGGTCAAGTTCATGTCCGACATGATGGCCGTGATGCATGACGGCACGTTCGTCGAGTTCGGTCCGTCCGATGCAATCTATGAAAATCCCCAGCAGGACTACACACGCCGGCTGATTGAGGCTACTCCCAAGGATAGCTTGCAGGATATCCGGGATCGCGTGGCGCACAGGGAGCGGATTCGAAGCCGCACGCTGGAACAAGAATAGAAGGCCAGGGCAGCGCTGATGTTGCCTTTTGGCATCACCCCTCATCCTCCCAGCGCTCAAAACACCCTTGTTTTGAGCGCATCCTGCGCATCGGCACAGGCTTTGCAAATCTACTCCCCTGTAAGAGCCAGCTCATGCGGCTGGTCGGCACGATGCCAAGACAATCAAAACCTGGGGAGTGGGGCTGTGAAAGCGATTCAACATGCCGAACTGGGGCTGGCCCTGGTGAGCCGAGCGACAGATATGTCACCAACAGATGATGTACCTGCACACAGCCTGCTGACTGCCCACCTGGACGCCAGCCGGCAGCGGCTGGAGAGATGGTCAGAACGCTTTCGTAGCATTGCCTCGTCGCCTGCCTGGCGGCTGCGGCCCGCAATTGTCCATGAGTTACTTGTCAGCGAGATCCTGGTGCGGACCACGGCGGCCGTTGCCCGCCTGGGAATGCCAGCTGTCTCACCGATTTTTGAGCACCTGGTGACAAGCCACGCCGTTGTCCGTCGACAGGTTCACCAGTTGCTGAAGGCCCGCAGGCTGTGGCTCAAACAATTCCAGGTGATCGCCCATCGCAGCGATCGCTGGACAGACATGCTGCTCGGCAATCTCGTCCCGCTGGTCGACGTTGCTGACCTTGGATTGGACAAACAGCGCGTGCTGGACTATGCAGACAATGGGCCCTTGGATGAACTCCAGTCGTCCTTGCTGCGCAACTCGCTGGTCCGCAGCCTGCAGACCAGCAGCAAGCAACCGACAGGTCATGAAACGCTGAATGATCGCATCGCCTGCAGTTTTGTCTCCTGCCTGCCTGCTCGTATTGTCCGCAATGATGAGCAGCTTAATTGTTACTGGCGGCCGGCAATCGAAGTCGCCATGACGATTGCTGACGAGGCGCCGATTCTGAAACAGCATCCGCTGAGAAATTAACTACTTGGTACCCGTTTGGCAGTGGGGTACGGGCAGCTACTGGTTCATCAGCTGGACTGGCAGAATCGGCCGGGAGCTTTCCACGATGACCGAGTCATTCTGATGGCGGCCCGGTTCAATCCGGCCGCGGTCGCTGAGGTAGAGCATATCGTGCTGCGGGGTCTCACTTTCACGCAGGAACCGCACGCTGCCATCTTCAAACAGCACATTCTGGCCCATCCCGTCATGGTTCATACTGGCTCGCGTTGTAGTCGCCAGGCTCGGCGTATCCGCCATCAAGGGGAAATAGGGTCGCCGCAAGTTTCGATGTGGCCGATAGTTGCCATTCCGCACATAGCCGATGTTGTAGCCATAGTCGCCGCCAATATCCTCTTGCAGCATGGCCAGCTGGGTATCATCCAGCGATGGCAGCAGACCTTCAGTAACTGGCTGCACCGACATCCGATCGGGAATACCTGCTGCCGCGGGGCAATAGACCAGTCGGCGATCTTGCAGCAGGCCGTTGTCAACCAGGATCTGCGAATAGGCGCCGGCCACTGCCAAATTTCCGTCACTCGGTATGACCGGGAAATAACCCTGGTGGATATCGCTGTACTGTCGCATCGCTGATCCGATCTCGCGCAGATTATTCTGGCAGGCGCGGATGTCGGCCATGAAGCGGCTGTTAACCACGGCGGGCAGCAACAGCAGGGCCAGGATCAGCACCAGTCCGACGGCAAACAGCCCATCCAGCAGCGACCAGCCGCCATGGACTCCTCGCTCACCCTGCTGGGCGCTGAATGCGTTGCCTGGCAGGCTGACCGGTTGATCTTCAGCAAAGACTGCCTCGAGAGTTTTACGAGCCAGTCCAGCTGGCGGTTCCAGGTGCCGACAGGCCTCCAGTGGTTCCAGTCGATCTACCAGTCTGGCGAGTTGTTGCCGCAACCGCGCATCCTGTTTGAGCGCGTCGGCAACTTCCGAATGCTCGGCCGATTCCAGCGCACCGAGCAGATATCCAACCAGGTCGTATTTCATTGCTCTTCGTTCCATGACTCGTAAAGCTTGATGATGGCTGCATGCAGCCGGCTCTTCACGGTACCCACGGGAATGTCCAGGATCTCCGCCGCCTCGCGGTACTTCATCCCCTGGTAGTAAACAAGCTCTATCACACTACGCATCGCCTCGGACAATTGATCAATCGCATCCTGCACCCACTGACCCCGCTCCAACTGGCTAACATTTTCCAGCGGATCAGATTCCTTGCCCTCCAGTAAGTTCACCAGTGTGCCAATATCGACGTCCTCGCTACTGCTACCACGATCCAGGCTCACCATCCGATGCCGCTTGTTCCGCCGCTGAGCATCAATTGCCTGATTCGTCGCCACGGTATAGAGCCAGGGGCGAAATCGCCGCGTCTCATCAAACCGATCGCACTTTAGATGCACCTGCAGAAAAGTTGCCTGGAAAACATCCTCGGCCATTTCTGC
>CAUZOB010000067.1:0-22563 GCA_963581185.1 Planctomycetota bacterium
GGGGAGGGCGCCTGGTAGAGCTCAACTGTCAACTCGTCGATCTGCCGCAATTGCATGGGCGCGTTGCGCGGCTCAAACAGGATCGAGCGGTCGCGGGTTTCGCCGTCATGGATGTGTTCATAATTCAAACCGGCATACGATGGCACAAACAGGTTCTGCGGTCGCTGACGGTGACTCAATCGAGCGACACCGCTGTATCCAGCCCGGTGTTTCGGCAGTACTTCATCATCCACCGCCTCGTTACTGACAATCACCGCTTCCACATCGCCGGCACGAAGAACCGCGTACGGCTTGTCGGGCACTCGGTACTTGATGGCTGGATTCGTCAGTGTGGTTCGGGAATGCGTCGGGTCGGCAGCCTGTAACTGCCCGATCGCGAGGCTGGTGATGATCGTCAGCGTCCAGGCCGAAACGGCAACTCGTCTGTGTATTGTCGAATGCATCTGCGTGGATCCTTATCGCTGGAGATAGCCTGCACTGGATTCAAAGTACCGCTGTCGTCGCCGCGTGGTGTCTTCGCCGGCGGTTGCTGCCTCTCGCAGGTCTTCCAGGTTTGCCTGACAGTAGCGACAGCCGACGGTCTTGAGATGAAAGTCGATATAGGCCTGCTGATCCGCAGGCAGAATTGCCAACAGGTAGCTACCAAGTTCTTCCCGCGACGAGCAACTGGCGCGATGCCGTCGCCAGATTTCGCCCAGCGAGTGGATGCCGGTGTCTCGCCGGGAGATTGTCTCGACCAGTACCAGCTGAAGTTCTTCTTCACTTCGCAGGGCGGCTTCGATCTCGGCCATCTGCTCATGCGGCAGGGCTTCATCGAGAAATGCTTCCATGTCGGAAAGCGAGATATGCTCATCCATCGCTCAGCTCCACTCCCTCAGCGGGATCGTCATCAAGGTACATTTCCGGAAAGACCTCCTCTGGGAGACCCTGGCTGCGGACGCTTTTGCACAAGCGACCGACAAATTCGTGCTTGTAGGTTGCCACCTGCTGCTGACTCAGCTGCAGGAACTCGGCCGCTCGCTTGTTTGCCCAGCCGCGCACGATGATCAGTTCGAGGCACTGGATCTTCTTCCAGTCACCACGCTGCCGCCAGTGTTCCAGCTGTTCAACGAGTGCTTCCCGAAGCGACTGTTCTTCGATGCTTCGCCGTTCGTCGCTGCGGGCAATACTGCTGGCCCTTTCCGAGTTGGCTGGTAGCTGCCAGTGGCTGTAAGCGCTGTTGGCGGGCGAGATGGAGACGGTCGGCCTGCGTCCCTCCCGCCGCAGGGCATCGGTAAGCTTGTGAGAGCAGATCGAGAACAGGTAGTTCTCCAGCGGCCGGCGGCCGTCGTAGTTCGGCAGGCTATTGAGCAGACCGATGAAAGTCTCCTGCACCACATCCTCAGCCAGCGATCGATTTTGCAGACGGCAGGAGACATAGGCCAGCAAGCGGCTGTCATAACGACCGATCAGGTCACTCCAGGCATCTCCATCTCCTGCTCGAATTCGCTCGACCAGGGATTGGTCTGCAGGCTGTGACATGGTGTTCCTTGTTCGTTCGCTGAGAGCCTTGGAGTGATCTCTGGTCTTCTTGTCCGCCACCTGACCCTGCCCCGCCCTCCTGCCTCAAACAATCCAGGGATTGAGCACGGTTGGCCATGGCCTCGGATCACGATCTCGCCGCAGGCAACTTCTTCCAGTGTGGCAGGCGCGTGGTTGGTCAGCAAGCGAGCGGGGCGCCGGCACGTCCGGCGTGCTAGATCCAGTAAATCCACTGGGACGCGATTACCAGCAGCAGCGTGAGTCCCATGCCGAGCCCCGCACTCAACGCAGCGCGGTGCTGCCATGAGCTTTCCAGGTAATGTGCAAAAATGCCAACCGCACCGAGCAGAGCGAGCCAGCCAAGTGCCAACTGCATGGCCCGATTCACGCCCTGGAAGCTGCCCCACATCTGTTGCAGCTTGTCGTGTATCCCGTTACTCATTTCGACCAACGAATGGAATTGGTACATCGTGCCAACGGATGTGACCTTGGTTTCCAGGTAAACCGAGGTCCGGTCGACGTGGGAATCCAGTTGGTCTACCTGGTATCCGAATTCCTCGACGGCGTCGCTGGTCCCGGCGATTTTCAGCAACTGGGGATCCAGAAATTCCCGCAGCAATTGTTCGTACTTCGTTTCGTGCGCCGCACGGGCATCCTGCTTTGTAGCGTACAACTCTCCGTGCACGACGAACCGATCGTAATCCAGGTCGCTCTCTGGAGTCGTCGTGACCCAGCCTGGCACTGCGGATTCTGCCTGATCAGCCCTGGCGTCGTTGCCGGCTGTGCTCGGCCCCTGCAGGCGATCACAACCGTGTGCCATCGGCAGGCAGACCAGCAGGCCCAACAGGATCAGCCAGGTTGTCCGACGAGCGGTGATATGCGGTATCCAGCTCACAGCGATTACCTTTCCTAGTGATACCGTGCTTTGACTTTGTATTGTTGTCGATCTTCCCGGCTCATCCATGGCGATGACATCTGGATTGCCAGTGAAATACCGACCACGGACATGTAGCCCCAGGGCAAGGGCACGATTGGCAACATCCAGGCCACGAAGCCACAGGCAACGGTGTCGATTACGCTGACCCGCGACCAGCGCAGCGGATCGACTTGCTTCCACCAGCGAAAGATCGCAAACAGGGCTCCGTAGCTGATCGCTGATTGGGCCAGCGTCAGCTTGCCTGCGTCGAACCAGGGCCGTGCTGCGTATCCGTCCAGCTGATGCAGACTACTGGGTGAGAGGTTCAGAAACTGGGCAGCTCCATAGGCCAGTGTCCCCAGCCCGACGCCGCCGATGAAGCTGATCACACGACGGTACATCGTGTCCCCTTCGGCTGTTTCCCAGCAGCGGCCCATCAGCAGTATCAACCAGCAGGCAGTAATATTGATGGTCACCAGCCAGGCCAGCAGGATCAGGCTGTCAGGTTGACCGGCCAGCGGCATGCCACCCAGCGGGAGCAGCACACAGGTCAGGATGAAAGTCATGAAGGCCGATTTCAAGAATGACTGCAGCAGCACCGATGTACGGTTCTGCCCCTCGACGGAAGACAATTCGTTTCGTGCCAGTCCCTGCCAGCGAGCGGGGATCAGCCGTCGCCGTCGCCACTTGGATTTGACCGCCGGCTCGGCCGGCTGCTGCTCTTCAGGACTGGCGGCCGGACGCTCGGGCGCTGGGGACAGCGGTACGTTGCGAGGTGGCTCAGAGAAGTAATCGATCGCATCGTAGTCGGTTTCCGGTAAAGCCTGCAGTAGCTCACCGGCGTCGAGGAATCGGCGAGCCGGGTCCTTTTCCAATGCCTTGGCAATTACGAAGCGGAAGCGAGCATCGATTTCTGACAGATCCGGATTATCTGTCAGGTGTTTCATGATGATCTCCTGGCTGCTTTCACCGTTGAAGGGGACGCGACCGGTCAGCAGCTCATAGAAGATGATCCCCAGGGCGTAAACATCGATCGGCTTGCCATACTCCCCCTTGCCGATTTCGGGAGCCATGTAATGAAAGGTTCCCACACTCTCAGTCTGTCCTCCCTGGTGACTCGAGGAGATGAACTTGCTCAGTCCATAATCTCCCACGTTGACGACGCCATTATCGTGGAACACGTTGGCCGGCTTGAGATCCCGATGCACGATCCCATGGCGATGCAGGTGAGACACGCCGCCGGCGATCCCGTGCATCCAGGCCAGTGCCTCGTTCGCGGCAAGTCCATCCGGCTTGCGATCCAGCAGTTGCTTGAGGCTGTCGCCGGCAATGAACTCCATCACCACCCAGACGCGATCCTGGCTGTCACGGTGAATATCAAACAGGTCAACCAGATGGTGGTGCTTGAGATTCAGGCATTGCCGTACGCCACGCAGCTCCACGTCCATGTTCCGCTGGATCCGCTTGAGGGCAACTTCCTTGCCACCATCACTGATCGCAAAATAGACCTCGCCGAAACCGCCGATACCGACGCCACGTTTGATCGTGTACCCCTCCAGCGGTCGGTCACCGCTGGCGTGAGTAAAGCTAGTCGGCTGCAATTTCACGGTCCTCTTCTCCCCGGACGACAGGGCGTCCTGAGAATCTAGGTTATCGGCTGGCCGAATGGGTTGTCCAGCGTTGGACGTGACCACCTTACACCTCCTCCAGGCTGACAGCACAGTTTTCGCCCCTTAGTTGCTGCCCACAGTGGATAGGAAGCTGCGAAACAAGCGGTGAACCATCCACGTCCAGCGGCTGCTTGCTGCGACAGAATAACTGCTGGTCCTGCTGAAACAGGACCATCTCGTTATCCCATTCGGGACAGACAACGTGGCTGCGGCTGTTGTTGCCGAGCATCAGTGATTGAGAGACGAGCAGGATTGCATCGCTGCGGGGGTCTGTTCGGTAGGGGCTGAGCAGGTTCAGTCGAGCTGTGGAACTGAGTGGGTGCGGTCGTTGAAAGTGCAGTCGAGTGTCGTTGCCCAGCGTGATCTCGTCGTTGTGCATCAACAGGGTGGGCTGGCGGATTGTCTTGCCGCGCAACTGAACATCGCCGCGGGGTTCGACCAGGTAGTCGCCGTCACGACGGATAATCCTGGCGTGCTGGCGAGAGATGTCCGAGACAATCGGTATGTCCACTCCTGTACCAGGGTCTGCCTGGCCGACAGTCAGTTCGTCGTTGAGACAGGCCAGGAACCCACCAACTCCATCGACCCAGAGGATGAACCGCCTGGGCAGGGCGTTGGCCACGGGAGCTGGTTGAAGAGGCCCGGGGTTACTGGAGAAAAAGCTGTAGAGCTGTGCCATTCGGTTCGATGGTATGCGGTCAGTCGACATGATTGGTGCGCCTTCTTGTTTCCTGGTCTGCAGAAAAAAGAGAGGAGGCGGGAACTGGCTCCCGCCTCCCCCCGGGACATTCCACTGGCAGACTAGCGAGCCAGCTCGGCAATCTGCTCAACCGTTGCTCCCTCGAGACCATCAAAGTGTCGGGAGATCCGGTCCAGGATATCCGTCTGCTCGTCATCCTGGTCGACCGGGATCCGATCCAGTGATCGGGTCTCGGCATTCAGCAGCTTCTCGTCCGCTCGTAATCGCGAGTCGATCGTGCTGACCAGATCGCGAGCCGTTGCCAGCTGACTTTCGTCAAAAATGAACTCGCTGGCGTTCTGAGCAACCTGGACCATGCGATTGCGCGCTTCCAGGTTATCCAGCTGGACCTGCATCTTTCGCTGCGTTGCCTGCATCTCGGCAAGCCGATCACGGGCAACTCGCAACGTATCGTTTCGCGTGCTGAGTAACTTGGAGAGATTCTTGAGAGTCTCCTGGTCCGTGGTGTACTCATCGAAACGATTTACCAGGTCCCGCTTGACCTCGCTGGTGGTGTACGTCGTACCGCCATAAATGAGGTTTCCGCTGCCGGATTCCAGGTCTGCTTTCAGCCGCAGAATGTCACGGTGGTTCTGGCTGAGCTTTTCATCCAGAGTCGTAATCTGCTTCTGCAGCTGCTCTACCTTGACCTCTTCCTGGGCAATCAGGTGCATGTTATTGCGAACTTCAGGGGTAATACGATCAACTTCCTTGCGAGCGCGATCCAGTTCGAAGCCGACCGGGACCGAGCTTCTGACCGAGTCACGTGCCCGGCTGAAAGCTGTCGAAACATAACTGAATGTGCTGCGGCCAAATAACAGCAGCAGCAACACGATGACGGCACCGCCACCATAAAGTGATTTCTTAAGCATCGTTTTGGCCCTCCAAAAAAGCCAGGTTGGAAATCAGGATGTGGCCCACGTGGGGCCGTTAAACAGTCCGTTGCTTGAAAATTCCAGGGACCCGCCTCCAGGCAAGCCCGCAGTCAACGAGGGGTATTTCGACGCGGACCGAAGGATATTGGGCCACTCTGGAAAAAAACTCTGAAACAGTGCCGATATCCGGGCCTGTTAACGAGAATTCGGTGCGGTTGAGGCGGCGAGAACAGCTATCTAGCAGCTGAGCGGGTGCTCCTGGCCGCTTACCACCCAACACTCACTCCTCGGGTGCCTGGATCATGACCAGGCCAATTACCGTGATCACGATGCCGACCGCCAGGGCCACGGTCGGTGTTTCGTTAAACAGCCAGACTCCGGTGACCGCTGCCAGTGTTACCTGGGAGGCGTTAATCAGGTTGACATGTGTCACCGTGGTCAGCTGCAAGGCCCGCGTGAGTGCCAGGAAAGCAACTGCGTTGAAGATGCCGGCCAGCAACATGTCCAGCCATGGCTGCGACTCCGTTGCCAGCATGCCAGCCCAGCCGACACTCAGCATTGCGACTGCCATCAGCACCACGAATCCGCTGCTGGAGACGATGAAGAGGCAGGCAGGCAGCGACATTCCCTGTTTCAGCCCGTAGCTGATTCCGATTCCCAGCAAGGTGTAGGCTATCCCGGCCAGGCAGAGCAGCAGGATGGCGCCAAGCAGACTGGCGCTGCTGGCTGGCGTTAGATCGCTACCGTTGCTGATCTGCTTGGCATTCAACGCCAGTATCATGATCGCAATGATCAGGACCGTCATTGCCAGCATCGTTCGCTGGGAGACTTTTTCCGCCAGCAACCAGCGGCTGAGGATTGGACTGGAGATCAACATGGCACCGAAAACTATCGGCACAGCTACCACCAGTCCGACGACACCGAGCGACAACTGGAAACCGACGTTGCCAGCCAGGTGACCAAACACGGCAACCGCCAGCAGGATCCACAATGATCGCCGGTCTATCGTCTCTTCCTGGCCAGCCCGATAACGAAGCCATAGCCAGGGAAGCGTCATCAGAATCGTGGGAATCGTTTTGATTGTCGCCACCAGGACTGGGTCGGTATCAACCAGCCGTCGCAGGAAGACGTTGGCTGCGGAATAACCGAGTGCAGAGAGACCGCTACAGAGTGTCCCCAGCAGGACGGCATTGTCTCTTACCGAGCGCGTGCCATTCGAGGGTGTTAGCGATCCGGACATCGCGGCATTGTAGTAGCAGCGGTTGTTTGGCCATATGCCACGCTGGCGACTTGTTCGCCACCTCCGGCGGAGGCACAATCACAGCTGTCTTGCCAGTCGTTTGTCACGGATTTCCTTCCGGAGTCAGCACCCCCGATGAACCAGGAAACGCCACCTGTCGATTCATCTCAGGCAGAGAATATCCAGCGGTTGCTGGAGACGACCGGCCAACAACTGGTGCTGGCAGAAAGCTGTACGTCGGGGCTTGTGGCAGCTCGCATCGGCAGCCTGCCCGGCATCTCAGCTCACTTCTGCGGATCGGCCGTGGTTTACCAGGAGCAGACCAAGCAGCAATGGCTGGGAATCTCAGAGCAGACGCTGCAGGAGGCGGGGGTGGTGAGCAGCCAGGTTGCCAGCCAGATGGCCCAGGGGGCACTGCAATCAACGGCACAGGCTACCCTGGCCGCCGCCATCACAGGCCACCTCGGCCCCGACGCGCCAGCTGAACTGGATGGCCAGCTGGAATTAGGTATCGCCAGCCGCAACCACACCGATGGCACGATCGAGACCGTTGTCCGGACCATTCAATTGCCAGAGGTCGGCAGGGCTGCCAGGCAACAACTGGCGGCCCAGCATCTCTTGCAACTTGTCGAGCGGGCGCTGCTTGTCGTGCAAGCCTGGCAGGGGCTGCAAGAACAGCCACAGAGTTGCTGGTCCATACCGAGCTGGAATGGAGCGAGCCCGGCGGAACCAGCGGAACTGGTATTCCCCGGTGCATTTGCTCCCTGCCACGAGGGTCATGTGGAGATCATGCGTGCTGCCCAGCAGGCTGAGTCGGGTCAGCTGGCGCTGGAGATTTCCCTGGAAAATGTCGACAAGCCTGCACTTTCAGCAGCCGCAGCAGTAGCACGAGTTGTACCCCTGGCAGAGATCCCGGTATGGCTGACGCGGGCGGCAACTTTTGTGGAAAAAGCGCAGCGATTCGCCGGCTGCACGCTGGTAGTGGGAGCGGACACGCTGGCCCGGATTGGTCAACCACGGTATTACACCGGCGGCGAAGCGGCGATGCTGGCGGCGATCGACCAGATTGCCGCAGCTGGCAACCGCTTCCTTGTGTTCGGGCGAAAGATGAATGGCCAGTTCCAGACCGGCCGCGACTCGGAACAGGCCAGCTTTATGGGGCTGGACGAGCTGGACATTCCTGCCGGTCTGCGTGAACTGTGCCAGCCGGTAAGCGAGGATGCTTTTCGCCGCGACATCTCCTCACGAGATCTATAGCGGCTGCAGCACGTCGGCTAGGGCGCCTCCTGCTGTGTCCGGAACCACTGGTTCCATTTCTGATGTGCTGACTCGCGTTTCTCCTCGTCCACGAAGCCGCAGGTGTGGCCGTGGAAGACGGTGGGAGGATTTCGCTGCAGTAACTCAAACCCATACGCCTTGTGATTCTGCTTGGTCATTTCCAGCAGCATTACCAGGGCCACATCTCGAACCTGGGTACGAATCACACCTTTCTTGATTTGCGGATTGCTCCAGGTGTGGCAGACCGAGGTATTCTGCAACTGGGGCAACAGGAACTGCTTGTCGTCCGGACCACCAAAACGCCCCAGGGCCATGATGGCGTACTGCAGCATGGATGGAGAGGTTGCCTTGGAGATGAGGTACGAACGTGCCAGCCGCAACCCGGTTTCCTTGAGGTTATAACTGAGGCAGGTCATCAGCGAGTAGTAGGAGTTTGGGTTTGCTTTTTCCAGCTGAACGACCCAGCCATCAAGCATTTTTTCCAGCAGCTTTCGGTGGGGGCTTCCCCGCAGCGTGTCCTGGGTTCCCTGAAACTGCAGGATGCTAAAGATCAGCTGATGCGAGTCGGAGTTGATCACGGCATCACCCTGGCTGGCAACGAACAGGATGGTGGCCAGGCTGGGAGTTCCCGCTGTTCGGGGACCGTTGGCATTGAAGCTGGAATAGGGCTGTAACTCTCTGGCACGCATGGCAAACTTGCCTTCCAGGTTCTGGCCAGAATCGAGTGCCTCGAGCAGTTTGGCTTCGCTGCGGATCATGGAAGCAAACAGCCGGCGAATAGCGGTATCATCGCCGAGTGCTTTACGAAATCGCTGCCAACCGGGCAGCTTGTGATCTACCGAGTTGTCTTCATCGTTGAGAAAAGCAGCCAGTCGAGCAGCGAAGTCGCGTTCCACGATCAGTGCCAGCAGGCGGCGGGCTCGGAGCCGGATCTCGAGGTCGGGACTCCGCAAGGCGGCAGTCAACATCTGCCTGGCCGCTGGGCCGGCGTCTTCCAGTTGATTTGTCGCCCGCTCGCGAACCTTGAAGGAATTGTCACCAAGCTGTTGAACCAGCGTGGTCAGCTTCTCTGCGGAGGGTGTCTGCTGGGCCTGCAGCGTCTGGCTGCCAGCCAGTAGGACTGATAGCAGGCAGCCAATCGTCAGGCAGAACTGCCCAGGAGAGCGGACGACCGTTTTGTTCATGGATGCGCTCATCGGTTTCATCTCAGCAGCAAGACGATCGCGTGATGGCAGGATCGAGCAGTGATTTCTCGATCTCTTGATTATAGGCTGCCAGGACCGGACCGCGTAGTGTTACTCGCCGTTGATTGCTCCACCCATGGCTGTCACCTATAAATGATCGCCTGAAGAATCGCTACCACGCGTATCGCTGCCCACCTCGATGCCAGTCTAAAACCCCTATCCCCATGCAGTACGACGTCCCCACAATTGAGATTGGCGAGGCACGCGTGCCACTCTTTGCCGGATTCGATGTCGGTGGTACGTCGATCAAGATCGGTATTGTCGACGACAACGGAGCCACTGTCGGTACGACCCGCATTGCGATGCAGGCCGAACTGCCGGTGGACCAGACCTTGCAGGCCATGGTGGCAGCGCTCAGTGACGTGCTCGACGAATTGGGCCTGGTGATATCGGACCTGTCGGCTATTGGCCTGGGTACCCCCGGCACCATGGACATTCCTGCCGGCACAATTCTTGAGCCACCTAACTTGCCAGGCTGGCGACATTTTCCAGTCCGCGACCATGTCAGCCAACTCTGCGGGGATTTGCCGGTCGCCTTTAGCAACGACGGTAACGCTGCTGCCTTTGGTGAGTTCTGGATTGGACGGGGGAGCCAGGAGCAGAGCATTGTGATGCTGACACTCGGTACAGGTGTCGGCGGCGGGATCATTATTGATGGTGTGTCGCTCGAAGGAGAACACAGTCACGGGGCGGAATGCGGGCACATCATTGTCGATACTGGTCCGCAGGCCAGAACCTGCTCCTGCGGACAGCCCGGACACCTGGAAGCGTATGCCAGCGCAACGGCGGTGGTCAGTCGGATGCGTGAGTTACTTGAATCCGGTGCGGAATCCAGCTTGCAGCCGCTGCTGGCTGACGATGCCGGTATTTCAGCATTAGAGATTTACCAGGCAGCTGAGCACGGTGACCAACTGGCTCAGCAGGTGATCCAGCAGACCGCTCAGTACCTGGCGACCGGTATTGTCACCTTGCTACATACGATCGATGTGGGGGCGGTGGTGCTGGGTGGAGCCATGGACTTTGGTGGCCAGGAATCGGAGAGCGGGAGGAATTTCCTGGCCGCGATTCGGCAGTGGGTGCATGAGCATACATTTCCAGTGATTGCCGAACAGGTGACGATCGAATTTGCCAGCCTGGGCGGTGCCGCTGGATATATTGGAGCCGCGGGATTGGCTCGCAAACTGGTGAACTAGCGGTTCGTGGCCAGCGGTTCTGGAGAGTCTCCTGGGGGAGAAAGACTCTCTCCTGCTGCTTCCACCCGCGGCCGACCCCATCCCGTATTGGAGAATCTGACAGATGGTGCCACACTGTAGCCAGGAACTAATACCTGCCTGAGCGTGCCAATTCTTCCAAGGCACGAATCCTGGATGAACAACACTGCGATCCGCAACTTCTGCATCATTGCTCATATTGATCACGGTAAGAGCACACTTGCTGATCGCTTGATGGAATATACCGGCACGGTGACCAAGCGGCAGATGAAGGAGCAGCTGCTTGATGACATGGAACTGGAGCGTTCCCGCGGCATCACGATTAAGGCCCGCGCAGTCAGTATGCAATACAAGCACAAGGGCACTGACTACGAGCTGAACTTGATTGACACGCCAGGCCATGTCGACTTTCAATACGAGGTCTCCAGGTCGCTAGCCTGTTGCGAGGGCGCCTTGCTGCTGGTCGATGCCTTTCAGGGCGTTGAAGCCCAGACGGTCGCCAACGCCTATTCGGCCATCGAACATGACCTGACAATCCTGCCTGCCATCAACAAGATCGACCTGACACATCAAAGAGCGGATGAAGTTGTTGAGGAGATCCAGCAATCGTTGGGGATCGCCCCGGATTCCATACTCCGACTGAGTGCCAAGGAAGGCATCGGTATTGGTGAACTGCTGGATGCCATTATCGAGACTGTGCCAGCTCCCTCGGGCAGCCCAGACGAGCCACTCAGAGCGATGGTCTTCGACTCGCATTACGATGAATTCCGCGGAGCTGTCACCTATGTGCGGATCATGGACGGTACGGTCAAAGTGGGTCAGAAAATCCACTTTATTCGCGATGGCAGCGAGCATGAAGTTCTCGAGCTGGGTCAATTCGTTCCGCAACAGCAAACCTGTGCGGAATTGAAAGCTGGCCAGGTGGGCTTTCTGATCTGCAACATCAAGACCCTCGATGATGTTCATATCGGGGACACCGTTGGCACGGTGGCAGGTCCTGAGGTCGAGCCCTTGCCGGGCTACCACGAACCGAAGCGGATGGTCTACTGCGGCCTCTATCCTTCCGACGGACAGGACTTCAAGGAACTTCGTGACGCTCTGAATCGCCTGGCTATCAACGATCCCAGTTTTGAGTTTGAACCGGAGACGAGTGAGGCGCTGGGATTCGGCTTTCGCTGTGGATTCCTCGGGCTGCTGCACATGGAGATTGTCCAGCAGCGACTCGAACAGGAGTCAGATATCGATCTTGTCCAGACGGCACCCAACGTGACCTACGAGGTGACCACAAACACAGGCGAAGTGCGTGAGATCAACCGGCCGCAGGAAGTTCCCGACTCGGGTGACATTGCTGAGTTTCGCCAGCCTGTTGTGCGAGTCAGTTTTATCGTTCCGTCCGAGTATATCGGAGCGGTGATGAAGTTATGCCAGGACCGGCGAGGAGTCCAGCATTCCACGGAGTACCTCAGTCCCCAGCGCGCGATGCTGATTTATGACCTTGCGCTGAGCGAGGTGATTTATGATTTGCACGATAAGATCAAGAGTGCCACGCGAGGTTATGGCACGATGGACTATGATCTGATCGGCTACTTTCCGGCGGACCTGGTGCGGCTTGATATTCTCGTCAACGGCAACCGCGTGGATGCACTCAGTGTTATCTGTGAGCGAGGGGATGCCGACCGTCGCGGCCGCGCCGTGGCCAAGAAACTGAAGCAGGAAATTGACCGGCACATGTTCGAGGTTGCCGTGCAGGCGGCGATCGGTTCGCGGATTATCGCCCGGGAGACAGTCCCTGCGATGCGGAAAAATGTTACCGCCAAATGTTATGGAGGTGATATTACTCGGAAACGGAAATTGTGGGCCAAGCAGCGTGAAGGTAAAAAACGGATGAAGTCGATCGGTCAGGTCGATATACCCCAGAAGGCTTTCATGGCGGTGCTCGATACCGGCGCCGGAAAGAACACATGATGGCGGTGAATACCGCAGAGACAGTCGCCGTTGGTCGCGGTCGCCGCTTGCCGCGGTACCTGATTGTCTTGCTGTCGCTGTCCGTGATCATTTACTGGTCCACTGGAAACTGGCGGCCACGAACTGTGCCGGTGGCAGGTAACTCAATGGTCCCCACTCTCTGGGGTCCCTCCTTTCGGTGGAATTGCACGCATTGCGAATTTCCACTCAGACGCGAGGTGCAGAGACATCCGGAGCCGACAACCTGTCCCAACTGTGGTCAGCAGAATCGCGCCCGCAGCGGTCGTCGAATGGCGGCCGATCGAGTCAGGGTTGGCCTGGCGGAGAGTGTCGACAAGCTCGCTCGCTGGGACCTGGTTGCCCTGCTGCGGCCCAATGCCGAGGACTTCCGCCGCTCGGAACGCTACCTGGTCAAGCGGGTTGTTGGCTTGCCAGGTGAACAGGTTGAGTTGCGGGATGGCGAGCTGTTTGTCGATGGCCAGATGGTGAGCAAACCCTGGGAGGTTTTCCAGCAGCTGCGTATTCATGTTCACGATCGATTGTGCCAGTCAGTTCCTGCCGGCAGCGGACCGGTGAAATGGATCAGTGACCATGCGACCAGCAGCTGGCAATTTGAGCATCAGCTGCGATTCGCTGCCGAGAATACAGAAACGCTTGATCGAATCTACTTGGTCCACACTCCCGCTATCCCCGGACTGAGCACCCCACCCGGTAAACCGCTGACCGGAATCGTGGATTACTACCCGGCCAACCAGGACCTGGCTCGCCCCAGCTTGCACCAGGTAAGAGACCTGATGATCGAAGCGGACGTCAGCTTGAGTGACGGGGCAGAATGGTTGCTCGAACTGACAACCAAGGACCGAGTGATTGCTGTTCGCATGAACCAGCAGACAGGCCGAGTCACACTCGAACGGAATGACGATGTGCTGGCTGAATCGTCCCTTGGCAAGCCAGCGGAATCGGCGCGCTGGCAGGTTTCCCTGGCGGTTTTCGATAACCAGCTGATCCTGAAGCTGGGTGACCAGCAGCTGGTGGCAGTTGAGCCGGCCGATCAGTCGCGGCGAGGGCCAGCCACGGTCAGGATGGCTGCCAGACATGGCACGGTTGACGTTACGGCGCTGCAGCTCTGGCGAGATGTTCACTGGCTGGGAGTCGATATGACTGACAAGCCCTGGAGCCTGGGAAGAAAGCTGGGGAAAGATGAGTACCTGCTGCTGGGGGATAATCCCCCGGTCAGCGAGGATAGCCGCCAGTGGCAGGCAGGAGTGAGCCGGGAAAAGATCCTCGGCAGGGTCGAGAAGATCCATTGATGCTGTTCGAGCCAGCGCAGCAGCCTCCGCTTTTTTCAGCTATATTCCGGCAGCAGAGACAACGACATTGAATGAGTCCACAGTATGGCCACGTCAGAAAAACAGCCGATCGCGCTGGATGAAAATCTGCAGAGCCAGATCGACACCTTTCGAGAGACGATCGAATCGATTGCCATGGCGATCATCCTGGCCTTTATATTCAGGACATTCGTGGTCGAAGCTTTTGTGATTCCCACCGGTTCGATGGCGACTACCCTGCAGGGCCGCCACATGGAAGTGGACTGCACGCAGTGCGGCTTCCGATACCGCGCCGGCGCCAGCAGCGAGAACTCGGATGTGGAGCATCGCCACGAGGTATTGGCAACGACCTGCCCGATGTGCGGTTACCGTAAACAGCTGGACAAGCAGGGCGATCCCAACCAACGTTCCTTTACCGGTGATCGGATTCTGGTGAGCAAGTTCTCCTACTTGTTCAGCGGACCTAAACGCTGGCACGTGGTCGTCTTCCGATTTCCCGGGAATCCCAAGCAACCATACATCAAGCGGCTGATTGGCTTGCCCGGGGAGACAATTCGCATCAGCGGTGGTGATATCTACCACGCCCGCGACGGCCAGCCCTTGCAGATCGCCCGCAAGCCGGACAATCGTCTACTCTCGATGATGCAACTGGTCCATGACAGTGATTATCGACCGGAACTGCTCGACCAGATCGGCTGGCCACGCCGCTGGCAGCCCTGGAGTGCGGATCCTGAGGCGGGCCAGGACTGGACAGCGCAGGGCGAGGGGAGTGGCTTTCTGACCAAGGGGGCAACGGGGCGGGATACCTTTGTGCGTTACAACCACCTGGTATTGCGACCCGAGTTCTGGGATCGAATCGCATCGAATTCACAACGGATTGAACAGTTGACGGCACTCCGCGCCGACCAGCAAAATGTCGTTGCCGATGATCTGGCTCGCCAGATTTTCGAGCGAGAGATTCCTGCTTCCGGTGAGTTGGTCTCGGATTACTACGCCTACAATGATCGCCTTGTGGATGGCGGCTTCGGCTCGCGCGGCGGTGTCCACTGGGTCGGTGACCTGGCAGGAGAATACCAGGTCGACGTGCAAGGAGAGACCGGTTCACTGTTACTGGACCTGGTCGAGGGTGGCGTGCACTACGAGTGCCAGATTGACGTTGCCAGCGGCAAGGCGCTACTCACGATCAATGGTGGCGAAGGGAGTTTTGGTGAGGGAGCTGGCCCACGAGTGGTTCAGGTCGCTGGCGATACAGGCATCGACTCGCCCGGTAGTTACCAGCTTCGCTTCTCCAACTGTGACAACGAATTACGACTCTGGGTGGATGGTAGCCGTATCGAGTTTGATGGGCCGACAGGCTATGCGGCAGACGAGAAGCGAGTGCCCCGCTGGACTGAAGCAGATCCGCTCGATGGCGCACCAGTTGGTATTGGCAGCAGGCAACTTGCCATGACGGTGAGTCGGCTCAAGGTCTATCGCGATATCTACTACATCGCTGTCGGGCCGCACGACAACAATGAGTACGAGCCGATACGGAATCCGGGCACGGCTCTGAGTAACCTGGCGCGATACCGCGAGTGGGATAGCGAACCGATGTTTCGCGAGCGGAGGACGCTGGAGTTTACGCTTGGCCCGCGAGAGTTCTTCCCGCTAGGGGATAACAGCCCGCAGAGTAAAGATGCTCGGCTCTGGATCACCGATCGATTTGATGAGTTTAGTTCTGAGGTCGCGATCAAGCTGGGTGTCGTCTTGACCGAGGAAAATGGTCCGCCGCGGATCAAGCAGGTGCTGCCCTTTGGCGGCGCTGATAGCAGCGGCCTGCAGGTGGGCGATATGTTGACCGGAGTGGATGGATTGCCGGTGTCCAGCCGCGAGGATCTGATCGATTTGATGCGGATCAAGTACGAAGGGTCGGAAATCGACCTTGAGTTGAAGCGGGGAGCAGAGACAATACGTATGACAGTGCCACTGGGACTGCGCCCCAGCTTCCACGAGGACCTGCTGGTGGGTGAAGCCCTGATGGTTTACTGGCCGCATCCCTGGCGAGTGAATGTACCTGGCCTGGGAGCCTGGCCGTTGCTCCCGCATTTCAAACGAATCGGGTTGATACGCTAGACCAGGCAGGCCGGCAGTCAAGGAGGACAGACCGATGGCAATTTTGGACGTCCAGGGGTTGATCAAATCATTCGGCCGCCGCCGTGTGGTCGATGGTGTCAACTTTCAGGTCGATCGAGGTGAAGTGGTCGGACTGCTGGGTCCCAATGGAGCGGGCAAGACGACCAGCTTTCGCATGACATGCGGATTGCTCGAGGCGGACCAGGGAGCTGTCTTTCTGAACGACGTGGATGTCACCCGTTGGCCGCTGCACCGCCGTTCCCGCGAGGGTGGCATGGGTTACCTGTCTCAGGAATCAAGCGTGTTCAGCAAGCTGACGGTTGAACAGAACCTGCTTAGTATGCTCGAGTTGCTGGGTGTGCGTGGCAAGGCCCGGAAGCAGCGCAGTGATAGCCTGCTTGAGCAATTCGATATCGAGCATCTGCGTAAGTCGCGGGCCAGCAAGCTGTCTGGGGGTGAACGCCGACGACTGGAAATCGCTCGTTGCCTGCTCTCCAATCCGGAGATCATTATGCTCGACGAGCCCTTTGCGGGAATTGACCCGGTCACGGTGCAGAGTATTCAGCGGATTATCTGCCGCTTGCGAGACCAGGGTATTGCCATCCTGATTACCGACCACGCTGCCCGGGAGATTCTGGAAATCGTGGATCGCTGTTACGTCATCCATGAAGGTCGCGTGCTGTGCGACGGGACGCCGGATGAAATCCGGGCCAATCCGATTGTTCGCAGTACCTACCTGGGTGATATGCAGGATGGTCCCCAGGCCGGAGCTGCATAAGGACGAATCATGCAACTGTTGGCCCTGGCAAGCTTTGACTATGTTGTGCTGGCCGCTTACCTGCTGCTGATGGTCCTGATGGGGGTCATGTTCAGCCGGCGGCAGAAATCGAGCAAAGAGTTCTTCCTGGCTGGCCGCTCGATGGGCTGGTTTCCGGTCGGTATCTCCGTGATGGCCACGCTGCTGTCGGCACTCAGCTACAGCGGCGTACCTGGCGAGTCGTACTTCGAGGGACTGAATTACCTGATCCTGCCTGCCATGGTCTGGGTCTGTGTACCGCTGATGGTCAAGGTTGTGCTGCCGCTCTATTACAACCTGCGAATGTATAGCGTTTACGAGTACCTTGAGCTGCGATATGACGTCCGCACTCGAGTTGTCAGCAGTATCGTGTTTGTTGTCTGGCGACTGCTCTGGATGGGCGGGGTCCTGTATGCACCCTGCAAGGTCCTGATTATTGCCGCTGGAGTGGAAATACCTGAGCCGGTGCTGCTGCTGTCGCTCGGCCTGATCAGCACGATCTACACCTTCCTGGGTGGCATGCGAGCTGTTATCTGGACCGATGTGCTGCAGGCTTTCGTGATGGTCGCTGGCGTGATCCTGATCCTCTGGGGTACCTGGAGTGCAATCGACGGAGGATTCATAGCGGTTCTCGAAACTGCCAGCCAGCATGGCCGCACGCAGGTCCTGGAGACCGACTTTAGCTGGAGTAGCAAGTGGACGGTCTGGGGGATGGCTCCTCACATGGTGATCTCGATGCTGTCGTTCTATATCGCTGACCAGATTACCGTGCAGCGATTCCTCACGGCACGCAGCCTGCAGGCCAGCCAACGATCATTCCTGCTGAACTGTGTCAGTGTCACGATCATGATTCCTGCCCTGGCCCTGGTGGGCGTGTCGTTGTTTGCTTACTACCAGCATCATCCGGATGATATGCGCCCGATCTGGGTTGCAAACGTGGTGGATCCAGCTACTGCCGAAGTGGCGACTGGTGCAGATGGCACGCCGCTGCTGGATTGGTACGAGGACGGTCCGCGGTTGGATGCCGCCACGTTTGATGCCGCTGCGGTGAAACAGATGATCGCCGATCAGCGGCTGCTTCGTCCTCACACCGGCGAGCCATTCAGCGATCCGGAACGAATTGAGCAATTGATGAACAAGCCCGCTGGGGGCCTCAAGTCGCGGATGCTTGGCAAGCAGAACAGCCAGGGCGAGTGGGTGGTCAATCGTAAAGCACAGGATGAATTCATGCCGCGATTCCTGACCGACAACTTGCCGGTGGGAATAGCCGGGCTGATCCTGGCGGCCCTGTTTGCCGCCTCCATGTCGTCGATGGACTCCGGTCTGAATTCGATATCGACCCTGGTGATCACCGACTTTCACCGTCGCTGGGGCTTTGGCCGTCGCTGGTTGGCGCGCAAAGTGAAAAAGGAGGTCGAGGATCTGAATGAAGAGGATGAGTTGCGGTTGGCCAGGCCGCTGGTGTTGATTGTGGGTGTACTGGCCACGCTGTTCTCGCTGACGCTGGGCCATGTCGGCAATATTTTCGACATCATGATCGCGATTATTAACACCTTTGGCGGACCACTTTTATCGATCTTCATCCTCGGCATGTTCACGCAACGCACAACTGGCCGCTCGGCGCTGCTGGCTTTACTGACCGGCACCCTGTTCACGCTCTGGATGATGCTCACCAACACCTACGATTCTCTTGCTCACCTCTGGCCGTTTGAGCAGACACTCAGCGGCATCTGGCCCTTGATCTTCGGCTTTAGCTTTACGATTGCAGTCGGCTTTCTTGGTGGACTCGTGCTGGGAGGGCAGAAGTCGCCGTCCGAGTTGCGGGGACTGGTGGTGGGACTTGGCCAGCTCGGTGATCGGGGGCCGGAGGAAGCAGCTCGTGTGATCTTCCCGGACCAAGAAGAGAGTTAGAGGATGGCGGTTACAGACCTCAGCGTCTGGCAGGTTTTCTTCCTCTTCCGTCTGCTCGCGGTGACTTCTCCACCAGGCAACCCTGCTCCACTCTGCTGGCTTGAGTTTGTGGGGGAGTGAGCGGGCTCGAAGCTAACCACTTCTCCCAGCCTCCATCCTTCGCGTCTCTGCGTCTTTGCGGTAAAAAGGAACTGACGCTCTGGATACCTGTAGTGCACGCTGCGGCGTTTGAGATCCGGTTCGGGGGCGAGTGGGACCATGATGATATGGAGAGGCAATGATGGGCGAGTCGTATTTCCAGCAGTTGTTTGCTGACCGGATCGGTGGAGCCGATTACGGCAAGGGTACGGAGATCTACAAGTTCGAGAAGATCAAGCGAGCCAAGCGCGCGGCGCTGGCGGATCAGCCCGATCGCGAGCTGCTTGATTTTGGCATCGGCGAGAACGATAGCCCTGCCGATCCCGCTGTTCGCGACGTGCTCTCGAATGAACTGCATAAGCCGGAGAATCGCGGCTATGCGGATAACGGTGTTGATGAATTCAAGCAGGCGGCTGCTCGATTCATGCACCGCCAGTTTGGCGTGGAGCTGGATGCGGCGACCCAGCTAAACCACTGTATTGGTTCCAAGACAGCACTTTCCATGTTGCCGGCCTGCTTTATTAATCCGGGTGACGTGACCCTGCTGACGGTACCTGGCTATCCAGTGGCGGGAACCCATACGGCCTACTATGGCGGTTCCGTCTTCAAGCTGCCTCTGCTGGCTGAGAACAACTTTCTGCCGGATCTGGATTCCATTCCTGCGGACGTGGCTGCCCAGGCCAAGCTGCTGGTGCTGAACTATCCCAACAGCCCGACTGGGCGATTGGCGACGGCAGAGTTTTTTCAGCGAGTTGTAGAGTTTGCCCAGCAGAACCAGGTCGTGGTTGTTCAGGATGCAGCTCACATCCTGCTGACCTATGATGGCGAGCCTCGCAGTTTCCTGCAGACACCGGGTGCCATGGATGTGGGAGTCGAGGTGCATTCGCTGTCGAAGGGTTACGACATGATTGGCTGGCGGATTGGCTGGGTCTGCGGGAACGAGACGATCGTACGAGCTTTTGCCGATGTTAAGGATAATTGCGACTCGGGTCAGTTCATTGCCATTCAGAAGGCTGCTGCAGCGGCATTGGATAACGAGTCGATACCGACACGGATTCGAGCCAAGTATCGTCGCCGCCTTGAGAAGCTGGTGACAATCTTGCGTGGCCGCGGATTCCAGTGTGACGTGCCGGGTGGATCGTATTTTCTCTACACGCCCGCGCCCACGGGAGTCGACGGTGGGCCGCTTTTTGAGTCAGCTGAGGCGGCCAGCCAGTATTTGATTACGGAGCACGGAATTGTTACGGTGCCGTGGGACGACGCCGGTTCATACCTGCGTTTTTCTGTCACCTATGTGGCGGATGATGAGCAGGCGGAGGATGAGTTGATGGAGGAGACGGTTAGGCGGCTGGTAAATGTGGACTTGAGTTTCTGAGCTGGCGTGATGCCTGGGCGATTGTAATGAAGCGAATATCCAGTGGATTGATCTTGTTGCTGCTGTTGGGCGGCGTGACCGCCTGTGGCAAGAAGTCGAACAAGTCATCGGCCAATGCAGCGGCGTTTACCAGGGCGACAAAGATCGAGGATCACCGTCGCCGCGGCGACCAGTTGTTGCGGGTGGCCCAGGACCAGCACAAGAACAATCAGACGGGTGAAGCGGCCGCCTCGATCAAGGCGGCGATGGCAGCTGCCCGGCAGGTCGAGGATCCTTATGAGCAATGCAAGTTGCTTTGCATGGGGGTCTTTCTTTATGAGGCGATCGACTTTGGGCATGAGACGGAAGAGGCGATCAGCCTGGCAGCTGAGATGGTGGAGAAGATTGAGAATGTTGGTCAGCGAGTTGAGATTTCAGCGAAGCTGGCCGAGATCTACAAGCGATTCAAGGATAAACAGTCGGTGGCCGAGTTGTACCTGGAGGATTGTGAGAAGCTGGCTGGGGGGATCGAAGTGCTGGACGAGCAGGTGCGAGCGTACATGGTGACGGCTTACTATAGCCACCGGCTGGACCATGTCGAGGATTGTGATCGGCTGGTGATGAAGGCACTGAATGCAGCGACCACAGTGGCCGACTACCGCCAGCAATCGGATCTGTATGGTGAATTGGGAACCCGCCTGTTGCGATTGGATCGTACGGGTCAATCGACTGAAGCCTTCACGATAGCTGAGGAAGGGGCCCTGGCGGTTGAGGAGGATCTGAGTCGGGCGTATACGCTGATTGACCTGGCGGTGCGACTCAAGTCGGGGGGGCATGCGGGGCGTGCCAAAGAGTTACTGGATCAGGCGGTGGAGATTGGCAATGCCCAAACGGAGAGTGCCCTGCGCCGTGAATTGCTGGACAAGATCCGCGACGCTCAATAGTGACAGGGCTCTCCCCTGCCGTTTTAGCCACTATTTTCTCTGCCTCTAACGGTCAGGGGGCAACCCTGACAAGTCCGCCGCAGGTGGATTGTCCGGGGCCTTTGCCAACTGGACGAAATCCGGCGTATAATGGAAAAAGGCACCAATCTTCCTGTTGGGATGACGAATAATAGGGAGTGCCGTGAGTTCGATTGGACTTTAATTACAGGGGGGCGAACTGGATTCGACCGGATAATCAGAAGCGCCGGTTGCGTGTCGTGGTTGGTCAGTTGGCCACGTTAAAAGCTGACCGATTTTTATGTGCTGAGGAAAACCTCGTACTGGCTGCGTAACAACGTAGCCCCGGTCGATGGACTTTGTCGGAGAGTCCTGAAGACTGGTCGCCAATTCCGGATCGTTCACGATCACGCCGGGCACGTCGTGAATTAAATAAGTTCCTGGATCGCTGACCTGGAACCCTGTCGATTGGGGTTCAGACTCAGTCAAATCAAATAATCGACTATACACGTAGACGCTGTCGTGGAAGTATCTCGGGACGCGGGTTCGATTCCCGCCGCCTCCACTTTTCGTCCCTGGTGCCATCCAGTGCCAGGGGCTGACAAAGAAGATGAAAACCCCTGTTACCGCAGGGGTTTTTTTCGTTAACGGTGGCCAGTTCCATGGTCACCGAGTTGTCAGCCGCTGACGGCAAATGACAGGGTGTGCCGCAGGTTTTACTCCCAATATGCTCCCAGGATTCTGTGTCGGCCTGGTGAGGCTGCGGAGGTCCGGGTGCGGGAATTTCTGCCTCTGTTGGCGAGTGGCTACAATCGGGGAGTTGCAACTCTCTTAGGATCACCAGGTGCTGCCATGAAACGACTGCTTGTTTGTTTGCTGCTGGCAGTCCTGCTGCAGACTGCCAACTTCGTCCTGGCCGCGCCGCCCAACTTCGTGGTCATCTTCATTGATGATATGGGCTACGGGGACATTGAGCCCTTCGGGTCGAAGATCAACAAGACCCCGCATCTGAACCGCATGGCCAGGGAGGGCCGGACGTTGACCTCCTTTTATGTCGCATCCCCCGTCTGTACTCCGTCACGGGCTGCCCTGATGACCGGCTGCTACCCCCAGCGCGTGGGCCTGGAAAAAGGATCTGGGCACATCGTGCTCTTCCCGGGCGATCATCACGGCCTCCATCCGGACGAGATCACCATCGCCGAGACCTTGCGGGCTGCCGGGTACGCCACCGGTTGCTTTGGGAAATGGCACCTCGGTGATCAACCACAGTTTCTTCCCACGGCACAGGGATTTGATACCTACTACGGAATTCCCTACTCGAACG
>CAUZOB010000068.1:0-22371 GCA_963581185.1 Planctomycetota bacterium
TGGTCCGTGATGGGTTACAGAGCGGCGACTGGCAATGGGCATTCATGAACGCCGTCCCACGAGCAGCCAGCCGATCGATGTGGGGTGTTTTCACCAGTGGATGCCCGCCAAGGTAGCCGATCCAGTCGTTCTGGTCGTCGATGGCAATAAAGAGAATATTAGGCCGCTCGGCAGCTCTCGCGGCTGGAGCCAGCAGCAGGGCACTGACGAACATCAGGCTCCAGATTCGACAAACGTGCATCATGATTCTCACTTGTTAGAGTTCCCGGCGGGCGCCGATCCGGAACTGGTGTTCTTACGAAAGTTAAGCGGTGTCAGCTGGCCGCGTACCGGGGCCAGCTGCTTGTCACCCAGGCGGTCTACATCGCGGCCAATTCGAAACCATTCCTTTGCCATCCGCTCCACCCGCTGTGGGTGCTGGCTAGCAAGATTGTTCGTCTCGGTGCGGTCGGAAAGCATGTGGTAGAGCTCCCAGCGGCCTCGCTTTGCCGAGACCAGCTTCCATGGCCCCTGTCGCAACGCCCGGTCAGCACCAAAGTGGAAATATAGCCGCTCGTGTGCTTCACGGGTCTCGCCCTGAAAGATCGGCAGCAGCGACTTACCCTGCAATGGATCGATCTTCCGCTCAGCGACCTGCGATGGATAAGTTGCCCCGGCAAGATCCACAAAGGTGGCCATCAGATCGATCAGGTGAGCGGGCTGCCTCGTCACTTCACCAGCCACGGTCTTCAGGCCGGCCGGCCAGTGGACGATCAGGGGCGATGAGATCCCGCCCTCGTGCTGGTTTTGCTTGTAGAGCCGAAACGGCGTGTTCCCCAGATGTGCCCAGCTGGCATCGTAAGTCCAGTAGGACGCCGGATCCCAGGGCTTCAGGCCCCGGCCCCGGGTTCGCTCAAAGGGACAGGCTCCGTTGTCGGAGCAGAACAGGATCAGCGTGTTGTCGAGCAGTTTTTTCTGCTCAAGGGCGGCGACCAGTCGGCCGACATTGTAGTCCAGCAGATCCACCATCGCCGCGAAGACTTCCATTCGATCTGCTTCCCATTGCTGCTCCTCTTCACTCAGGCTGTTCCAGGCCGGGATGTGATCGGGACGGGGGCTTAACTTCCAGCGATCGGGCAGCAGGCCCGACTCGAGCTGTCGCTGGTGGCGTTCCACGCGCAGCTTGTCCCAGCCATCGTCGTAAACGCCATCATATTTTTGCACTGCCGCTTCGGGAGCCTGCAGCGGATAGTGGGGTGCATTGAATGCCACGTAGAGCAGGAAGGGATCATCGCTGGCGGTTGCCTGATCGAGAAAGTCGAGGGCAAAGTCCGTGATCGCATGGGTGGTGTAAAACGGCTTTCCATTGAGCATCTTCGGAACTTCCCACTTCTCCCCGTTGAGCCGGAACGTACCATCCCCGGTGAAGAAGTTGGTGGCGCCGGAGAGATGTCCCCAGTAGCGCTCGAAACCAAAGTCGGTAGGCTGGCCGTTGAGATGCCATTTACCAACCATCGAGGTGGAGTAACCTGCCTTGCCGAGTACCTCGGCAAACGTGGCACCCCGGCTGAGCCTGGCGCCGCCCGCCTGGTCACAGTAGAGCCCGGTCAGCAGAGAGACGCGTGAGGAGTGGCACTTGGCAGTGTTATAGAAACTGGAAAACCGCAGGCCCTCCTCTGCCAGAGCGTCGAGGTTGGGCGTCCTGATCTCACTGCCATAACAACCCAGGTCAGCAAACCCCAGGTCGTCCGCCATGATCATCACGATGTTCGGCCGCTCTGCTGCCTCAAGGGAAGCGGAGGCCAGCAGAATCATAATCGTGAGGGCGAGGATTCTCATTGCATCAACCTTTCATACCTTATTCCTTTTCTGCCGCCCGCGCACGAACGGTGGCAAAAAAAGCCTGCACATCGTCAGCCAGCAGCTTGGGCGTTTCCATGGCAGCAAAATGGCCGCCCCGCGGCATCTCGGTCCAGTGGACAAGTCTTTCGCCCAGGCTGCGTTCCACCCATTTTCGCGGGGGCACGTTGATCTCCTTGGGAAACAACGAGAATCCCAGTGGAGCTTCCGGACCGGTGGTCTCAAAAGCAGTCATCGAATCGGGTCGTGGCAAGCCATGACGTGTTTCGAAATAAATGCGAACCGACGACGGCATCGACTCGGTGACCCAGTAGATCATCACGTTGGTGAGCAGCGCATCCCGACTGTAACTGTTGTCCAGGTCTCCCCGGTGGTCACTCCAGGCCCAGAACTTGTCGACAATCCAGGAAGCCAGCCCGGCGGGCGAGTCATTCAACCCGTAGGCAAGCGTCAGCGGCCGTGTTCCCTGGATAGATGAATAGCCCGTGTGATCGGCCAGTTCCTGGCGACGACGCTGAAAACGTGAGATCTCCTTTTCGCTGACCCCACGCATCACGTCCGATCGCGGTGCGTTGGAGGGAGGAAAGTTGCTGTGTGAGCCAATACAGTGAGCACCGTCATTGGATGCCAGCCAGCGCACGATCCCCGAACCCCAGTCACCTCCCTGGGCGCCGTACTGTTCGTATCCGAGCCGGTCCATCAATTTCGCAATCAGCTCGGCAATCCGCAGGTAGTTCCAGCCAGGCTGGTTGGGCATCTCGGAGAACCCAAAACCGGGCAGCGACGGAACGACCAGGTGAAATGCATCCTCTGCGCGCCCCCCATGTTTTTCCGGCTCAGTCAGCAGGGGAATCATTTCCTGGAATTCCATGAACGACCCCGGCCAACCATGAACCAACACCAGCGGTGTGGCATCCTCGTGGGGAGACCGTGCATGGATGAAGTGCAGGTCCAGTCCATCGATACGTGTCTTGAACTGCGGAATTTCGTTCAGTCTGCGTTCCTGCTCTCGCCAGTCGTATTTCGTTCGCCAGTGCTGGACCAGTTCTTTCATGTAGCCCAGGTCGATCCCGTACTGCCAGCCGGTCTCGTCTATCTGGTCGGGCCAGCGGGTGTTGGCAAGTCGCTGTTGGAGGTCGTCCAGTACCGACTGCTTGACCTCAATCCGAAATGGCCGAATCTCCTCCGCACCGACCAGCGGAGTAATGCCCAGCAACAGCAATAAAGTAATGGCGGTCTTGGTCATGGGGTTATTTCCTTAGGCAACTGTGAATGCGTGTGCGAAATATTACTTGAGCACCGCCGGATCAAAATCAAGCTTGTCCGGAAATCGCCAGGGTGCCACGTAGGAACCCGCAGGGCCAGGTCCCCACCAGTGCGGGACATCCGTATCAAATCCATGCTCAAGTGGAGTGTATGGCTCATGTCCCAGGTGCCACTTGCCAAAGTGGCCGGTCACATATCCGGCCCCCTGGATGGTTTCCGCCAGGGTCGTGTACTTCGTATCAAGTCGAGTAACACTCCGCGCAAGTCGCATCTTGAGATTCGGTGGACCCTGCGGCAGCATTTCCTTTTCCAGGTTCACACCAGGGAGATGTCCGGCGGCACTGATAAACCCAGTCCGTGTGGGCGAACAGAGTGGATGCGCCGTGTAGGCGTTGGAGAAGAGGATGCCCCGCTTTGCCAGCCGCTCGATGTTCGGCGTCTCGTAGAAACGGGTGGTTCCGTAGAGCGTGGTATCACTCCAGCCCAGGTCGTCGGCCAGGATAAAGACCAGGTTAGGACGCTCATCGGCCACCAGCGCCGGGGCCAGCACCAGCCAGGGGCTGGCCAACAGGATCCACCGTAGTTGCTTCGCCATGTTGCCAGCTTCCGTTACTTCTTCTTCCCAGGCGACGCACCCAGGTCCGAAAGCGTCTTGCCGACCAGGTTCTTGACATAGCCGTTGTAGCGACCGTGGGGAGAGGCCCCACCACCCAGCGGCAGCGACTTGATCGTCTCCAGTCGGAAAGCCGCCTTGTCATCCAGCTTATCAAGCGCATTCAAGGCAGCCATTGAGGTGAAGACGTCCGTCTGGGGAGTCCAGTTGGAAAGCTCGACCAGCACCTCAACTCCCCGCCGAACATCTGCCTCCTCGGCGAACTTGCCAAGTGCCAGGGCGGCGACTACTCGCACGTAGGTGGATTCATCCTCCAGGGCCGCCACCAGCTCGTCGCGCGACGCGGCGGTCGCGCCGACACCCCGGTTGAGGATCCCCACCGCTCCCCAGTAGCGAACAGCGCTATCCGCATGGCCAAGGTTCTTCTTCAGCTGTGGAAGGGCGGCCTCACCACGCTCGGTGGCAATCGAGGCGGCAGCGAAGATGCTCTCGAAAGGATACTTGTTATCATCCAGTCCCATCTCGCGGGGCGTGGTCCCCTGGCTGCGACTGTGAATCTCACCCTCTGGCAGGAAACCAAGGTCGCGGATCTCACGGCACCAGTCCTGCTGGGCCTTGCGCAGTTTCTTGAGCTTGGCCCGGTGCTGGGGCGAATCGACCAGGTTGTTGACTTCATCCGGATCCGCCTCGAGATCATAGAGCTCTTCGGTCGGCTTGAGATTCCAGAAATGCGACTGGGCCTCGTTAAGTGTGCCGGCATCGTAATCCCGCTTCCAGGCACTGGTCGACGGGGTGACGAAGTTGTACTGGACAAACTGCCCGTAAATGAAATGCGGGTTGTAGTTACGGATGTAATGGAAGCGACCATCGGTGACCGTGCGGATAAAGTCGTACCGTTCATCCATACGATCGCGGAATCCGAACATGTACTTCGGCTTCTTCTGCTGGTGTGTGCCGGCAAAGGCATGACCCTGCATCCACTCCGGCGGCTTTACACCCGCCAGGCTCAGCAGTGTCGGGGCCAGGTCGACGAAGTTGACCAGCCGATCGCTCGTTCCACCGGCCTTGTATTCCTTCGGTGCCAGCTGCTTCCACTTGTCTGGAAAGTAAACCACCATCGGCACGGCAAGGCCGGAGTTGTATGGCCAGCGTTTACCACGTGCCATGCCTGAGCCATGGTCGCCATAGTAAAAGACGATCGTCTCCTCGGTCAGACCTGCTCGATCCAGTTCGGCCAGCTTCTGGCCAGCAATCGCATCAGCTCTCGAAACGATGTCATAGTACTGGGCCCAATCCTGTCGAATCTCGGCATTGTCCGGATGATAGGCGGGAACTCGCACGCTGGCTGGATCGAGGACCTTTTCATGCGGCCGCGTGCGAATCTTGCTCTCGTGGCTGACCGCGGAGTTGAAAATCGCAAAGAATGGCTGGCCCGGCTCGCGGTTCTTGTAATGGGCCTGCCGCGAGGACGCGTTCCAGCCCGTGTCCGACGTGGAGACGTTGTAGTCCGTCTTGGCGGTATTCGTGCAGTAGTATCCCTGCTTGCGGAGGAAGGCAGGATAAAACTGGACCTCTTCCGGTAGCGGAACCATGCTCCGCATGTGCTGGCCGCCGATCGAGGGCGGGTACATGCCGGTGATGATCGTGGTCCGAGCCGGAGCACAGACGGGTGCGCAGGACCAGGCCAGCTTGAACAGCATGCCCCTTTTGGCCAGGGTATCGACGTGAGGCGTGTTGGCCAGTTTGTCCCCATAGCAACCCATTTCCGGACCGTGGTCCTCACTGGTGATCCAGAGAATATTTGGATGCTCTGCCGTCACCATGACGGGACCGGTAAGCAGCACCAGCAGGAGCGTTGGAAGCAGTAGTTTAAGCGGGCGAATCAGAGTCATCATGCGTTGATCGTCCTGTCTGCTGAATCGTAGTTCGTTCATCCTAGCGGCCAGCGTTGGCAGCGGAAACGGCAGGCTTCTACTCAAATCGCCTGCCCGTGCCGGCCTGGGCACCATCGCCGAGGTCCGCCCGCATGCGCTCGGCAGCCGCTTGCAATTGCTGGACTACCTGCGGGTGTTTGGCTGCCAGGTTGGTGGTCTCGCCGATGTCCGACTCAAGGTCAAACAGCGAAAGCTCCAGCTCCTTGCGGACGCCCTTGCCAGGCATCCCCCCCTCACCACCTTCCGGCGAGTTGTAAGCTTGCGGGAACATCAACTTCCATTTACCGGAGCGAACTGCCATCAGTCGGTTGGCGCCATCGTAATGATAGAAGTACTCGTGCGGCGTTTTTGCCCCTGGCTCCGCGACCATCAGGGGCAGGATATCTTTGCCGTCGATCTTGTGTGGCGGCAGGGACGCATCCACCAGGCGGGCAAACGTGGGAAACAAGTCGATCGTACCAGCGATCTCGCTACAGACTGTGCCGGACGGGATCGTCCCGGGCCAGCGCATCAGGCAGGGAACCCGAATGCCCCCCTCGAAATTCGTCCCCTTGCCCTCTCGCAAGGGACCTGTGGAGCCGGCATGGTCGCCGTAAAGCAGCCAGGGTCCATTGTCGGATGTGAAAACGACACAGGTCTTTTCGTCGATCCCATTCCGCTTGAGGGCCTTGATGATCTGGCCAACGCCCCAGTCGATCTCGCTGACCACGTCCCCCAGCAACCCCCGGCGCGTGGTGTCGTTATGTATGCCGGAAACGAACAGCGGCACGTGTGGCTGGGCATGTGGCAGGTAAACAAAGAAGGGTTCATCACGGTGCTGGTCAATGAACTTCACCGTGCGTTCCACGTACCAGGTGGTCAGCTGTTTCTGTTCCTTGTCGCTGACCTGCGGATTGATGATCTCGGTCCCCTCGTAAAGGGGCAGGTGGGGCCAGCGCTTCAGCCGCTCCTCCATCGGCAGGTGCAGCACGTTCGGATGGTAGGGCCACATGTCGTTGGAGTAGGGGAGGCCAAAGTACTCCGCAAAACCCTGCTCCGTGGGAAGGTAGCGGGGCAGGTGCCCCAGGTGCCACTTGCCAAACATGGCGGTGGCGTAGCCTTTTCCCGCAAGCATCTCGGCTATCGTCGTCTCGGACGGGTTGAGGCCATTTTTTGAACGGGGGCCGAAGTTGCCACCCACCCCCACGCGAGTAGGAATGCAACCGGTCAGGAGAGCAGCGCGGGAGGGTGAACAAAATGAGCGTCCAACGTAAAAGTCGGTAAACTTCATCCCCTGCCTGGCCATCCGCTCAAGGTGCGGGGTCTTGTAGCCCTCGGCACCAAAGGGACCGATGTCGGCATAACCCATGTCATCGCAGAAAATGATGATGAAGTTCGGTGACTCAACCTTGTTTTCTGCAGCGACCGTTACAGTCGTACTCCAGCAGACGACGAGGATAAATAACCATCCCAGCTTGTTCATCAGATCAATCCCTTTCACGTGAGCGGGTCAGCAAAGTCAATTCATGGCCTGCATGGTAACACGGATTGATGCGGCAATCAGCGAGCGTGCAGGCCAGTGCGCAGCGGGTTACTATGAAGGCCACCTGAAACAGGACCTGGGAGGATTTTATGAATATGCCCCTTCGGATTGTCTCTGCTGCCTTGCTGGGCCTGGCCCTTCTGCAGGGACCAACCCCCGCTGCCGACCGACTTCCCAACATCGTCTTGATCATGGCCGATGACCTGGGCTACTCGGAACTGGGCTGCTACGGGCAAGAAAAAATCCTGACACCGCGGCTGGACGAACTGGCCAGCCAGGGGATGCGATTCACACGCAATTACGCCGGCAACGCTGTCTGTGCACCCTCCCGCTGCGTGCTGCTGACCGGCAAGCATCCGGGCCATGCCTGGGTTCGCAACAACAGTGAAGTCAAACCGGAGGGGCAGCGGCCGATCCCTGCTAATGAAGTGACCATCGCCGAAATTCTCAAGCAAGCTGGTTACGTAACCGGCGCCTTCGGCAAGTGGGGACTGGGGAACCCGGGCTCCGAGGGAGATCCAAACAACCAGGGTTTTGATCGCTTCTTCGGCTACAACTGCCAGCGACACGCTCATAGCTATTACCCGTCATACCTGTGGAGCGACGACAGGCGAATCGAACTCAATAACAACCCGCCAGTGCCGGGCCACGCATCGCTGGCAGAAGATGCTGACCCGAAAGATCCCCGCAGCTATGACGTCTTCAAGGGGACCGACTATGCCCCGGATCATATTAATCAGCAGGCACTGGAATTTCTGCAACAGAACCGTGACCGGCCGTTCTTCCTCTACTACCCAACTGTGATTCCACACGTCGCCTTGCATGTCCCCGACGAGGAACTGAAACCGTATCTCACGCAGAAATGGAATGACCCCCCTTTCACCCGTTCCGGCGGTTACGGTTACACGCCACACTTCACCCCGCGTGCCGCCTACGCCTCCATGATTACCCGCATGGACCGCTACATTGGCCGCATCCTTGACCAGCTGGAGGAACTGGGGCTGGAAGAGAACACGATCGTTGTATTTACCTCCGACAATGGCACCACGCACTTGAAACAGGAAGTCGACTATGACTTTTTCCAGAGCGTGACGCCTCTGCGTGGCCTGAAAGGATCGCTCTACGAGGGAGGCATCCGCGTGCCACTGATTGTCCGCTGGCCAGGAAAGGTCGAAGCGGGAAGCATCAACAGCTTCATGACCGGCCTGGAGGACTGGCTGCCCACGCTGCTGGCCATGACCGGGCTGGAGGAGAAAACTCCGGATAACATCGATGGCATCAGTATTGCTGCGACTCTCTCCTCACACCGGCAGGCCCGGCGGCCTTTTTTGTACCGCGAGTTTTCCGGCTACGGAGGCCAGCAAGCTGTCTGGATGGGGAAGTGGAAGGGGATTCGCCAGAACATGCTGCGGAAGAACAACGCCGATCCACTCAAGATCGAGCTCTACAACCTGGCAACGGACATCGGTGAATCGAAAGATGTTGCCGCCGAGAATCCCAAGCTGGTCGCCCAGATGCGACAGCTGATGGACCAGCAGCACACGCCTTCGGAGCTCTTCCCGATCAGACCGCTGGACCAGTAGTTAAAGCTCGACCGTTTCCCCGTCTCGGTACTTCGAAATCTCCAGGCCCCCCGCTACCGGGCGGTAGACATGGGTACGGGCTCGTGTGCGAGAAGTGATACAGGTCGCTCGCTTACCGTCGTAATAAATCGCCGCATTGTTATCACAGGCGACCGTCAGGCCAGGATACCGACCGAGCATATCGAGCAGTGATTCGTGACGTTTTTCGCCATCCAGGTGCGGGCAGAAAAGGTGTGGCACAAAACCGAGTGAACGAACTCGAACGTACGACCACGGCCCATCGCTGGAGAAGGACATCGAATCAGAATGGCCCCAGCGGTGCCAGCAAATTGCCCCAGCACTCAGCCCGGCCAGGACTGTTCCCTGCTTGCCGGCCGCACGCAACATGCGATCGACTCCCAGCTTTCGCCAGAGCTTCATCATTCGCAGCGTGTTCCCGCCACCGACATAGATCAGGTCCGCATCGAGGATTCGCTTGCGCAGATTGGATCGATCTCCGCCAGGATAGAGTAGCTTCAGGCATTCAACCCGGCAGCCCAGCTTGTCCGCGTAGGTCCGCCGGAATGACTGTTCATACTCCTCATCATCGCCGCTGGCAGTTGGAATAAAGAGCGCCCGCGGTCGCTTGCCACGAGCCAGGTCGACCACGGCGCTATCGATCGCCAGCGTCTGCTGGAGAGCAAGTTTTCCACCACCAATGGCAATAATCTTCATGAGTTGAACCCGCGCCGTCCCGAACCACTGACTTACCCGCCTTGCCGATACTCCGCCACCAACTCGCCTGCAGCCTGCATCTTCCGAAAACGCTCAAGTGACTCCTGGATACCGTCAGCAAGCGGTGTGAGTGGCATGTTGGGAAAGACCTGGACTGTCTCCCTGTCATCCAGGTCATTCACAAAGGGCATACTATCAGCCTCCTCGGCAATCCCGACATCGACTGTGGGGATTCCGATCTCGGCCGCCGCAGCAGCAGCGATCTGCAGGAATTCGCTTGTCGGCACCGTCACTCCACGAAGGTTATACGCCCCGTAGCCGGAAAACTCGGCGATCGCTGCCTCAGCAAATCCAGCCCCCACGTCAGCGACAAAGTGATAATGCTCGCGTCCCTGGTAGGGCAGGCGGAAAGGCTTTTCAGCTGCGATACATTTGAGTGCTGCTGTGGGAGCGGATGTCATGCCGAGGTCTCGACCGGGACCATAGCAGGTTGCCAGTCGAATGCTGACCGCTGCAACTCCAGTCTCAGCATGATAGGCCTGGGCCATCCCCTCGCCGGCAACTTTCCAGAAACCATACAGGTTGCGGGGAGCAAAGGCCGCAGAATTCTCTACCGTGGGAGTATCGTAGATCTCTCGCGGCCCGTAGACCGCTGCCGAACTGGCAAATACAAAACGCTCGAGGGCATCACCCAGCTGGGCTGCAGCCTGGAACATGTTTCGCGTGCCGGTCACATTGACATCGAGGCCACGCAGAGGATTGGCCAGGCAATCGGGCGTTTGGAAAGCAGCCAGGTGGATGATCCGAGTTGGTTTGGCGTCGGCAATGGCAGCTACCACCTGCTGCTCGTCGGTGATATCTCCTTCGATAAAATCGAGTCGATCGTGGTACTGCGGATCGATTCGCTCGAGGTTACGGCGGCGGCTGAAACCGACCACGCGGGAGACGCCATGATCCAGCAGGTAGGCCACAGTGGCTGCGCCAATACAGCCAGTCGGGCCTGTCACAAATACCGTGGTCATGGAGAGATCGCCGTTCACGATGCGAGGACAGAGTCAGGACGCAAGGGCACTAACCTGAAACCGGTAACTTGTAGCCGTTACCTTTAGACTTCGTACTCGCGATCCGTTACCAGGCCGGGCAACGGGATGGGGTACGAGCCATTGGCATTCGGCATCAGCGGCGGTGGGCCATCCAGCGTCAACTGGTCCACGTTGGGAGCAAGTTCATGCTCATGGTTCAGCATCTGCTCGTAGGTGATCTTCTGGCCGGTGTGGGCTGCGAAGCGACCCATCGACGTTACCAGACTTGCTTTGACTCCACGCTCAACCTCGTTATAGGTCGTGTCATCCTTGATCGCCTGGATCAGGTGCTCCCATTCTTCCTGGTAAGGATTCGGTTCAGGCTGATCGTAATGCCAGACCAGCTCGTCCTTGTTAAAGTTCTGCCCGCTGTAGATCCGGCTACGGGCCGGCACATGTCCGGCCGAAGAGAAGACGGCCGATCCCTTGGTACCGTGTACATAGGTAGCAAAGTCATTATTACAACCCGGAATGGTGCGGCCATTGACCAGCAACTTGGCGCCATCAGCAAAGGTGTACTCGATCGAGTAGGTATCAAAGTTCTGGTCGACCTTGTCACCACGGTAATGGCGTCCGCCAGAACCAATCGCTTCGACGGGCCAGTCTCCCTTGGCCCAGCAGCCCTCATCGATATTGTGGATCAGAAAGTCACTGACGGCTCCACCGCTGGCCCAGAGGAAGGCGTGGAAGCGACGGATCTGCCATTCCAGGTCACCCATGTCGTCGGGTGCCGGTCCGGTAGATGCAGAACCGGTCGGGCCGGCCATGCGATAGGCACGCAGAGTCAGGATATCGCCAATATCACCATTGTGAATCTTGTCTGCTAACGCGCGGCGGGCCTTGCAGTGCCGGCACATCAGCCCCACGCCGACCTTGAGGTTCTTGGCTTCAGCTTTCTTGGCCAGGTCGAACATCCTGCGGCTGGTCGGGCCATCGGTTGTGACTGGCTTTTCCATGAAGACATTGACACCCTTTTCAATGGCATAGGTGAAATGCACCCAGCGAAAGGCAACTGGCGTGGTGAAGATAACGACATCGCCCGGTGTCAGACAGTCAATGGCCTGCTTGTACGCCTCAAAGCCGACAAACTTACGATCATCCGGCACGTCCACCTTTTTGGTCAGCTGAGTGGACAGGCTGCGGTGGCTGATATTCAAACGATCTTCAAACACATCTGCCATGGCGACCAGCTTGGTCGGGCCATTCTTGACTGAGAGAGCATTGACGGCCGCGCCGGTTCCTCGACCGCCACAGCCAACCAGGGCTATGTTGATCGTATCGTCCGCGGCGGCGTGAACCTGTCGGGCCTGGCCCCCGACCAGGGTCGTGGCCGCAGCAAGCGTGCTACCCTGGACCAGGAAATCGCGTCGATTGGCTTTTGTCTTGCTCAGGTCGGTCATTGTCACGCCTCTCGAAACAGGGTGTTAACATCTCGCACTCGGTGTTTTGGCTGGTGCCTCTAAGGCACCCTCACAGGATACGACTCCGGCGATGAAGATTCAACTTATGCAGCTAGAACCCGCTGGTTATTCACCACAGGCTATTTCTCTTCGTCAATTTGCGCTGGCAGCGAATTGTCCCACTTGGCTTTCAGCTCTGCCGGCTTGGGCGTCACCAACGGCCTGACAATCCGAAACCCCACCGAAAGGGCGTCGGTGTGATACCAGATGCTCTGGGGGCTCTGTGGATCCTGGTCCTTCCAGAGTTCGTCGGATGCATTTCGTGCGGCACTCCGTAATCGATCTGGGTCATCATCCCAGCCACCACCACGGACAGTTCGCGGATAGAGAGTCTTGGGAATCAGCAGCGGATTCAGCTTCTCGAGTTTTGCATAGCCATTCTCGCGATACTGGTCGAGCACCCATTCAGCGGCATTGCCGTGCATATCATGTAGGCCCCAGGGATTTGGCTTTTTCTTGCCGACCGGCTGGTAACTGTCGAGACTGTTTTCATAGTGCCAGGCATATGCACTCAGCTTGCTGACGTCGTCACCGAAGGAGTAAGCGGTCCGTGTCCCGGCCCGGCAGGCATATTCCCACTCGGCCTCGGTCGGCAGGCGATAGTATCGCCCGGTCTTGGCAGACAGCCATTGGCAGAAAGTTCTCGCGGCATGCTGCGTCATGCAGATTGCCGGATAGCCTCGCTTGCCCATTCCAAATGTCATATCGGTATAGGGTGGCGTCGGTTTCGATACCTGGAAGCTCTCTGCCAGCTTATCACGAACAGTCTCCTTGATCCCAAAAACTTGTCGGCGGAGGATATCGGTATCGGACATCCAGACCTCGTAGGCATCCCAGGTAATCTCGCAGCGGGCCATCCAGAAAGGTGCCAGCTGGACTTCATGCACTGGCCCCTCATCGTCACTCCGGTCAGTCTCGCTGGCCGGACTTCCCATCATGAACGAACCACCCTTGATCGGAAGCATCTCGATTTTTGTCCGCGTGTGCTCGATCAACTCGGCATACGGCTTCATCTCCGCTTCGGTTTTTGCAGCACTGTTGGCAACCTCGAGCGGCTCAGGATGCTCACTGCGAACAGCCGTCGCGGCAAGCAGGACCAGCGAACAACTCCAGATCAGCCGACACAAACCTTTCGAGACGGATGTCCGGACAAGCACCTCTTGTTTTACCGCGGCGACACAGAGACGCGGAAGAGCGAGCGTTAGATTCCCGGGTTTTCGATTCATGCTTTCGTGGTTTCCATTTCTGTCCACCCGTGCTTTCGCTCCGTCCACCCCGGGGCGGAGCGGATCGAACAGTACGAGTGTTGCGCCAACCAGTGCCAGCCTTATTCGATCTTCACAGTAACTTCAACTGAATAGACTCCGCTCAGATCTCCCCGCTCTGCCATTGTCGTCGCCAGCATCTTGATTGTGCGCTGGACTCGACCCTTAAACAGTGTCGTCTCCCCGTGAACAACCTTGATCGGCTTATCCAGGTTCAGCATCTGGTCGTTCAGTCGGATCAAGATGCCAGGCACAGAGCTCTTCTGAACGGTCACCGTCTGGCCGTCGTAGCCAGCCCGAATCTCGCTGCGACCCTTTCGCGACTCTCCTTCAACAGCCAGCCAGAAGAATCGCGTGTGCGTCACATCGTCCTGGTGCCAGACTAGCGGAGTCGGGTTGGGGTTCCGTGTGTACTTGGCCATCCAGGGCAGAGCGATGCGATCCTCGCGATCCATCCAGTGGCCCTTGTCGGCGTAGATCTTGACCATGTGTGGATAGCCTTGCGGGTCGGCCTCTCGCAGCTCTTTCAAGCGCTCGCCCCACTGGGCCGCCACCTTGTTGCGGTTGTAAGCCGCATCCTGGCCACCAACCTGAATCGAGAAAGCAGTATTGCGCAAACTTAATGGTGAGGAATCGTTGGGATGACCTGCCATCATGGATGCAGCTGCCCAGCGGTCCGCCATCCGCGGCCCCAGTTGGTAAACTCCGTCGCCGCCAGCTGAGTAACCGAGCAGGTAAACGCGGTTCGGATTGACATCCTCAAAAACCACCAGGTTCTCGATCAGGCGATCGAACATGCCGTCAATGTGACCCTGGTGCCAGAGATTCCAGGTGTTGGTCGGTGCTCGTGGTACCAGGTAGACACCCTCGGCCGGCTGGTAAAGCCCCTTCTGGTTCTCGTATTGCTGATCATTGACCTGCTTCGGTGCCCCTCCACCTCCGTGTAGCGAAATATAGAGACTGCGGCCAGTCTTCGGCATGTCACCCACCACGCGGTAATAGAATGGCATCTCCAGGTCACCCTGCTTGATCCGGCGAGCATCCATCTCTGCCTTGCGGGTTGCCTTGATCCGGGCCACATGGTCCTCCCACAACATACTCTTTGCCGTGGCAGCGTCTGCCTTGCTCAGCGCAGCTGTCGCAAAAGCCTGTTCAGCCAGCTTCCCTCGCTGGTCGGCCGGTTGGTCGAGAAAGTGTACCAGGGCTTCAACCGCAGCGGTCGAGGAGAGCTTGTCAGCCGCAGCGACGTGCGTGCAGACCGTCGCAGCCAGCAGCAGGGAGCAGAGAAATATTCGTCGTCGCATCGGCTATTTTCCTATCTTCAATGTCAGCAACTGGTCCGCCTTCTTGATCTGCCAGGCATGAGTCTTACTCGATCCGTTCAGCGAGTAGCTGACCTGCAACCTGGACCCGACCCTGGTCTGAAGCTGGACGTGGTTGTTCGCATCAAACCGTTCATCGTTCGATTGACCTGCAAAAACAAGCTCGCCATTTTCATCGCTGATCTTGAGATCAGCCGCAAGGCGCTGGCCCGTACTGGCATCGACCACGCGAACAGAAGCCAGCACGGATCCCTCCGGCAGTGGTTTACCGAGGCGTGTGTAATAGTCCGTCACGTTAACGGCCGGGACGCTGCGATCCTGCTGCGACCAGACCATCGGGAAGAACTGCGGTGTCTGCTTGTAGCTGACAGCGTAAATGGCATGCAGCATGTCGTCCCGCTTGGCGGTTGCAGCCCGTCCCACAAACCAGCCCTTGTCCAGATCGTTGCCTGTCGCTTCACAGGCACCGGTAAAATGCCAGCGTTGGTCCCAGACTTCTGCCCAGGAATGGTTGCCACTCTTGTTGGTCCAGAGCGGCGTGCCGACGAAACGAGCTGGCACTCCCACGCTGCGGCAAGCGTCAACAAGTAACACGGTCAAACCGCTGCAGGACGCCAGGCCGGTCTCCATCGATTCATACGGACTCTGGTCTGGCTTCCTGCGCTTGGTCGAGTACTTCACGTTGACAATCTTGAAGACATTCTGGTTGAGTATCACCGCAGCTTCCGCTGGCGATTTGGCATCTTTTACGAGCGGTGCAAAACGCTCGTAGAAATCCTTCCGCCAATCGTCGCGGCGTTCGTTGATGACGGAGTAGGGAAGCACGTTGTTGAGGAAGATCTCCTCGGGAACATCCGCCTTCCAGGGAGACGATTGCCAGGCCTGGTAGGCAAAACGAACGTTCGTCAGCAGGTAGTCCGTTTTCAAGGATGCCAGGTCCTGCGTCGGCATATGCTCAACAAGAAACTGCATTCCCTTGCGTTGCCTGGCGGGAACCTGGTCCAGTGCCTGCTCGATTTCAGCACGATTATCACCAGCACGCTCAAGTGCATCCTGGATCGCCTGAGGGGGCTCGGCCTGGACCGACGGGACCAGGCAGACAAGCAAAAGCAACGCCAGCTTTCTCATCACAATAACCTCACCTCAACATGTTGCTCTCGGGGTATCGCCAGGGACATCTTCCATCTCGCCGCAAATGGAGCTTCTATCATACTACGTCAATGGCCTCTGCCAGCCACTGGAGCAGGCAAGTTCAACGGGCTTGGAATTTATCTAGCCGAGTTACTGCTGCCTGCCAGCGACAACTAGGCTAGATTAAACAGAGCGTTAACCACTGAGCCTTTGAGGAATTTTGCATGTACCGTGTCATGATCTTGGCCGCCGTCATATTCACTCTGCTTGGCCAGCCGGCGATCATCGCTCAGAACAGTAAAAAGCCGGCCGCAGCTGCCAACTCCAAGGAAAAGCCGACCAACGCGACCAAGATCGACCTGGACGCACTCGGGGCCAAACTCAAGGCGGCTATCGCCAGTGGCAAGATGACCGAGGAAGAGGCAATCGAAGTATTCAAGAAAGCCGCCGCCGGCCAGGCAAAAGATGGCAAGGCAAAAAAGGGTCAGCCTGGTAAGGACAGCAAGCCTGCCAGCGTCGACCTGAAAGCACTCGGGGCCAAGCTCAAGGCAGCTGTTGCTGCCGGCAAGCTCACTGACGAAGAAGCAATCGCTATCTACAACAAGGCTGCCGCTGGCCAGGATAAATTCAAAGACGGGGAGAAGTCCAAGCCAGCTGCCAAGATCGATCTCTATAAGCTATTTCGCCTTGTGGAAGAGGGAGAGTTAACGGCAAAGGAAGCGATGGCGAAATACAAGGCGGCAGCCGCCAGTAAAGATGCTCCAGCAAAGAAGAATTTCCCCGGGAAATCGCAGAGCCTGGAGGACTTGAAGAAGCTCAGCCAGCACCTGCCAGTGACGTCGACCGGGACCGACAAGGAGGGACCGAACTCAACCTTCATCTTTGGCTGGGCTGGAAACGCAACACATCGCTTCATGGACAACAGCCACCTGGGGAAACCACGACAGATCCGTGGCATCTCGTTTCGCCTCGATTATCGTGATCATGACGCGATTGGAAGGACCTGGGACAACGTCACGGTAAGAGTTGGCCACGGTAATTTCGGCTCCATTCAGTACAACAGGTCGAAGGAATATGAACTTGTCGACGAACCAGTTACGGTCTTCGACAAGCAATGGAGCTTCCCCGCCCTGAAGGGTTTTCCGCCGCTGGAGCCTGCCTCATGGGGTGGACCTCAAAACAGCCTGAGCTTCCGTTTTGATGAGCCCTTTCAGTACAACGGCAAGGACGCGATCTACGTCGAGTTTATTTTCAGTGGCGGCAGGGCGGACGACGGACGCGAGTGGAAAGGGGAATTGCCGAGGGGTTTCGAGTACTTCCTCGACTCGATGCCGGAAGTTGGCGGCTGGCGAGTGGCACTTGAAAATTCACGCAGCGGTGGTATCTACCGTGGCCCAGCCCGCGTCGCGGCCGTCACCTCGTACACGGCCGGAGGACAATCGGTCTGGACCTCGTCTCCCAAGGGGATGCCCTTTATCCGCTGGGATGAATAGCCGCATGCGAGCCGTTATCTCCCTGCTGTCGCTTGCCTGCCTGCTCGGCAACACGACTCTCGCTCCATCCCAAACCAAGAATGCTCCGGATTCACGATCCTTTGCGAATTTTGAGAGTCCGCAGGCACACCCGCTGGCAATTTCGGTCGATGGCTCGCAACTCTACGCCCTGAACACCCCGGCCCGTTCGCTCTCGATCTACTCGCTTGAAAATCCTGACTCGCCGAAGCTGACAAGAGAGATCCCGGTTGGGCTTGAGCCAGTTTCGCTGGCCGAGCACACAGAAGACGAGCTCTGGGTGGTTAACCACCTTTCGGATTCTGTCAGCGTGGTCGATCTATCAATCGGGGCCGTGGTGGAAACAATCCAGGTCGCTGACAGCCCTGGTGATATCGTTTTTTCCGGTCATCCCCGACTGGCGTTCATCTCCTCAATGACGGAACGAAAAGTAGTCGTCATCGACCCGCGAACGCGGGAGCTGGTCTCGTCGATTCCCATTTTCGGGAATGACCCGCGCACACTGTTGGCAAGTGCCGATGGCACAACGGTCTGGGTCGCAACTTTTCGATCGGGTAACAGGACCACCATTGTCCCACATACGATTGCCCCGCCGCCGCCAGCACCGACCGCCGCGGGACTGCCTCCCGCCCCGGCACAGGGGATCATCGTGGAGAGTGACGATCCAGCCTGGCAGGACCGTCTCAAGGTCCATCTTCCTGACAATGACATTGTCGAGATTGACGTTGCTTCGCAATCCGTCCGCCGGAGCTATCAGGGCGTCGGCACCATTCTGTTCAACCTGGCCCAACATCCGACGAGCGGCGATCTCTGGGTCGCCAATACCGCAGCCCGCAATCGAGTCCGGTTTGAGACCGAGTTAAAGGGACATCTGATCGACAGTCGAGTGACTCGTATTACCACCGCTGATGAACCTGCAGTGACTCCCACCGACTTGAACCCGGACATCGACTACCAGCAGTTGCCCAACGAGGCAGCACTTTCGATCGCTCTCTCCCAGCCAACAGACATCATCTTTGACCACTCTGGCAGAGCCGCTTACGTGACCGCCTTTGGGACTGACCGTATTGGTGTGCTGGACATGAATGGAAAGGTGACGGCGCGGATTGAAATTGGCGATTCGGTAGGTGCGGTCGCAACCCCTCGCAGCAAGCGTGGGCCGCGGGCCCTGCTGCAGCATCCGGACCGAAACCTGCTGTATGTCTTGAACCGCCTTTCCAACAGTATCTCGGTCGTGGATTCCGCAGGCCAACAGGTCCTGAGTGAAGTCAGCATGTTTGACCCCACAGCGGACTTCATTCGCCAGGGCCGTGGCTACCTTTTTGATGCCAAGCTCTCCGGTAACGGCACAGCCTCCTGTGCATCCTGTCATATCGATGGGGACCATGATGGGTTGGCCTGGGACCTTGGTGACCCGGGAGGCGAGTTGTTCAGTAATGGCAGTACGACGCTACTGCACCCGATGAAAGGCCCGCTCCTGACCCAGACACTGCGTGGGCTTGATGGCGAGCGGATTTTCCACTGGCGAGCGGACCGGCCCGGCCTGGAAGCGTTCAATGGTGCATTTCAAACACTACTGGGTGGGGACCTGTTGAATGATGATGACCTATCCGCCCTGGTCGAATACATGAAGACTATTCGCTTTGCCCCCAACAGGAATCGTAATCTGGATGACACCTTGCCAGGCACGCCGGCCGGCGCCAGTGCCAGGGACGGCGAGAAGATCTTTCTCACCAGGAAGGATATCGGCAGAGAGGGAAACACACGGTTCCGCTGTGTTGACTGCCACGTCAATTCAAATGGCTCTGGTGGATTCGGTTTCAGCGGCCTGATCGGGCAACCGACAAAGGTCGCCCAGCTGCGGGGCCTCTCCGTACGTGATGGCCGGAGGCCAACGCCCGATGGCCGCGTCTCCGGGTTCGGCTATGGAGCGGATGGCTCGAAAGATGACCTGGCCGCATTCCTGGCGATCTCCCACCGGTTCGCTGTACTGACCGAGATCGAGAAGAGATCGCTGGAGCAGTTCCTGCTCGCGTTTCCGACAGAGACCGCTCCGATTGTCGGTTTCACACGGACGGTAACTGCTGAGAGTGCAGGGAACGACCAGGTTAATTCGGACCTGCAGCTGCTTGTCACCCAGGCAGAACTGGGCAGGTGTCTGCTTGTTGTGAATGGTGTTCTTGCTGACCGCCAGGTTGTTTTTACCTATGACAGCGGCCGGGAACTTTTTCTGCCTGGCGGCGAGGATGACAAAGCGACGACACTCAGCGAGCTGCTTGCCGCGCTCGAACAACCCAACTCTGTGCTGTCATTCATGGGCATCCCGGCACCGAGAGAAGTGCCGGCCAACCAGGGCAGCGGCCAGTGATATTCGCCCAATCTCCCGAAACATATCAGGCCGTTGTTCTGAGTGTTCAGAGAGTCGATACTGAAGTTCTCCCAACTTTTGTTGTTCTGCCAGGAGTCCTGCAATGTTTAGATTTCCCCTGCTGACTGCAGCTATCTTGTTGACCGCAATCGCTGGCTGCGGCGACCAGGGCTCGACGCGCACGGCTCCCACCACCCAAACGCCCGCCATGGATATCTGGACGGCCGCAGCACAGGGCAATGTTGATATCCTCAAACAACATGCTGCTGCTGGGACGGATATGGGTGAAGTCATGGACGCGGAGGGGATTCCGGGCAGTGGTGGAACGGCTCTGCATATCGCTGCGGTCAGCGGACAAACGAAGGCCGCCTCGTTCCTGCTTGAAAATGGTGCAGAGGTGTCTGCCATGGCAGCAGACCAGTTTGGCGGCACGCCACTACACTGGGCCACCGTGGCGGGTCAGTTTGAGATAGCAGAGTTGCTGATCAAGGCCGGCGCAGATGTAAATGGTGGCGACAGGAATGGGGCGACCGCCATGGATGCCCTGACCGTTAACCCCAGCATGGACGCCGCCACCAGGCTCAAACTCGTTACCCTCTTTGAATCCAAGGGGGGTGTTGCCAGGCTAACTGCTGGTGGGAATATACCACTGCCTATCGCCATCAACAGCATCTGGGATGCGGCAGCAGCGGGAGATGTTGCAGCAATTGAACGCTTCCTAGCGGCAGGAGCCGACATCAACGGCAGGGTGCCAGCCGGATTTCCTGGCGCTGGAGCGACACCCCTGCATATTACCGTGCTGACAAACCAGGGCGATGCCGCAGAGTTTCTCGCCAGCAAGGGTGCCGACGTTAATGCCAAGGCGGGAGATGTTAATGGCAGTTCGCCTCTGCACTGGGCAACATCCTTGGGAAAATTTGAATTCGTCAAGGGACTGATCGAAGTAGGCAAAGCCGATATCAACATTCTGGACAACAACAAGGCAACTCCGCTGGATGCTCTCAGCTTTGACCCCACCGCCGGCCAGGACCCGACAGTCTCGGTTGCCAAGCCACAAATCAAGGCCTACTTGATCGAAAATGGCGCCAAGGCGGCGTTCGAGCTGGGACAGTAGCCCAGCGGATACCAGCTCAGGCGTTATCCACGATGCGGTTGAGCGTCTCGCTCGGTCGCATCGCTGCCGCCATCTTCGCCTCGTCGGGATCGTAGTAGCCACCGAGGTCGACCGGCGATCCCTGGGCGGCATTCAGCTCATCCACAATCACCGTCTCGTTATCCGCCAGCTGCTGGGCAACCTGGCTGAATTGACTCTGAAGTTCCTCATCCTCGGACTGCGATGCCAAAGCCTGGGCCCAGTAGAGGGCCAGGTAGAAGTGGCTGCCCCGGTTATCCAGCTCGTTGACCTTCCGCGAGGGAGACCTGTTGTTGGTCAGGTAGGCACTGGTGCCCTGCGTGAGGGCATCCGCCAGCACCTTGATCTTCTGGTTACCTGTTTTGTCTGCCACCTGTTCCAGTGAAACAGCCAGCGCCAGGAACTCTCCCAGCGAATCCCAGCGGAGATGACCTTCCTCGACAAATTGCTGCACGTGCTTGGGAGCGGACCCACCGGCACCGGTCTCGAACAAGCCGCCACCCGCCAGCAGCGGTACGATCGAGAGCATCTTGGCACTCGTCCCCAGCTCCAGGATCGGGAACAGGTCGGTGAGGTAATCCCGCAGTACGTTTCCGGTTACCGAAATCGTGTCCAGTCCATCCTTGCAGCGTTGACAGGTTAGCTGGGCAGCCTCAAACGGTGCCAGGATTTGGATGTCGAGTCCCTCGGTGTCATGGCTGGGCAGGTACTGATTCAGCTTGTCGATCAAATTGGCATCGTGAGCTCGTTCGGCATTGAGCCAGAAAATCGCCGCCGATCCGGTTGCCCGTGCTCGGCGTACAGCCAGCTTGACCCAGTCCTGGATCGGCTCGTCCCTGGTCTGGCACATCCGCCAGATATCACCCGCCTCGACTGGATGCTCCATCAAGACCGAACCGAGTTGATCCAGCACACGCACCGTACCCGCCTGGGGAATTTCGAAAGTCTTGTCGTGCGAGCCGTACTCCTCGGCCTTTTGTGCCATCAAGCCGACATTGGAGACATTGCCCATCGTGGTCACATCGAAGGCGCCATTCTGCTTGCAAAAGTCGATCGTTGCCTGGTAGATGCTGGCATAGCAGCGATCCGGAATGATCGACTTGGTGTCATGTAACTCACCGTCCGGGCCCCACATCTTGCCCGAGGTGCGAATTGCAGCTGGCATCGAGGCATCGATAATGACATCGCTGGGCACATGCAGGTTGGTGATACCCTTGTCCGAGTTGACCATCGCCAGTCGTGGTCGCGACGCATATACCGCCTGAATATCTGCCTTGATCTCATCTCGCTGATCCGCCGGTAGCTCCTCGATACGAGCTTCCAGGTCACCCATACCGTAATTGGGATCGACACCGAGTTGTTCCAGCACAGCGGCATGCTTCGCAAAGACATCCTGGAAAAAGACGCTGACAGCATGCCCAAAGATGATCGGGTCGGAGACCTTCATCATGGTGGCCTTGAGGTGCAGTGAAAGCAGAACATCCTGGGCGAGGGCATTGTCGATTTCCCTGGCAAGGAATTCTCGCAGGGCGATACAACTCATGACCGATGCATCAATGACTTCGCCAGCCTGCAGCGCCAGGCCCTGTTTCAGCACGGTCGTTTCACCGTCAGTGGTGTTCAGTTCGA
>CAUZOB010000069.1:0-22292 GCA_963581185.1 Planctomycetota bacterium
CAGCCGGCATCGCTGTTCGATTCAGCACCGACTCGAGTTCACTCTCGGCACGCTGGACGTTGACTTCTGCACGACTGGCGATGCCCCACATGGCAGCGACCGGCGTGAGCGGCCTGGATCTCTACGTGAAGACAGAAGCCGGCTGGCGCTGGCTGAAGACTCCCCAACCAACAGCTCAAACCAATACAGCCGTGCTGGTCAGCAACCTGCCAGCTGGCAGATACGAGTTCCTACTATATTTTCCACTCTATAACGGCGTGACCAGCGTCGAGATCGGGCTGACTGAAAAGGCGCAGTTGTGGAGTCGTCGTTACGAGGGTCCGGCGGCCAAGCCGCTGGTCTTCTGGGGCACGTCGATCACCCAGGGTGCCTGCGCTTCGCGGCCCGGCATGGTCCACACTGCCATCCTGGGTCGACGCCTGGACAGGCCGGTCGTCAACCTTGGCTTTTCCGGCAATGGCCGGATGGAACCCGAGGTCGCTCACCTGCTGGCTGAGATCGACGCCGCGGTTTACATCATCGACTGTTGCCCCAACCTGAATGGCCAGCAGACGGGCGAGCGGACTGAACCACTGGTTCATATCCTCCGCGAGAAGTGGCCGACCACACCAATCCTGCTAGTCGAGGACCGATATTATCCGGACGGTTTCCTGGTCGCCTCTCGCAAGGCCCGCAACGACGGCAACCACAAAGCGCTGCGCGCGGCATACAACCGCTTGCGCAAGGATGGCGTCAAGCACCTGTTCTACCTGGAAGGTGGCCGCTTGCTCGGCGCTGACGGTGACGATACCGCGGATGGGTCCCACCCTACGGACCTGGGTTTCTTTCGCCAGGCGAATGCTTTTGAAGAGGTTCTCAAGCCGATTCTGGCCCCTTCGGCTGGCACCGAATAGCCAGGCTACAGGTCGTGGCCCACTCACAGCTTTTCCTATCGGCACGATCCAGCTCACTTCCAACCCCTCGTGCGCCGCACCAGTTTCAGCAACCGTCCCAACTGGCAGTCACTCCGTCAAGTACATTTCACGACCCACACAATGGGCACCCTTCTCGGTTCGACCACCACATACTACGATGCCGGGAACACTCACAATTCCTCGTTCTGCCATCATTACTTGTCAGGAGTACCATTATGAAAACCTTCGCACTTGGTGTTCTGTCTGCCACCGCCATCCTCCTCTGCGGAGCGGCGCTACAAGACACCAACAACCGACGCGCACCCGAGTACGAACACATTTACGTGGACCCCGAAAACCACACTATGCATCTGTTTACCGAATGGGCCGAAACTCCCATTCCCAAGAAACCCGGCGTCTTCGTTGATACCGTCGCCAAACTGCAAAAGAACGGTTGGCGGGTCGTCGCTATGGATGACGTCGGATTTGTCATGATGCGTGAAAAATAGGCATCCCCTACAGACCTACAGGAAAAGGGCAGGCTCCCAGAGACTGGGGTCCTGCCCTTTTCGAATTTGCATCCTAACGATCCCACCAGGGATCTGATTACCACTGACTGAATTGGTTACGCCTACCATTCCTGTAGTAATCAGAGGCTCCAGACCGCAACTTATTCAGCAGATCTTCGTGCGTCACCGAACGATGATCGACATCCCGGGATTCCATTTCCAGGTGTTCCACCTCGCGTCGGTAGATCATGCGTCGTGTTGATTCACGGTGCTGGACCTGACTGGTACGCTGGACGGTTTGCAGTAGATCCTGAAAGCGATTACTGCCCGCCTCCGAGAAATCTGCACTCCGCCCACGGACCGCAACCGGTTGTCTTCCACCGTAATAGGCATTACCTACATTCCGGTTCGACGAACTGCAATTGCTGCCACAGTTATTCCGGGGAGCGAATCCGAATTCATTTGCCTCCAGGTTCAGCTCACAGAAAGCGAGACTGGTGACAGTGAACAAACCTAATATGAGGTTTCTCATAATTTCCATCTCCTTGCCTAATGAAAGTCGTCGAACAGTACCAGGATAAGGACGGACAAAACCGGTCGATGGTTTAAATCAGTCGTTTACCTCTGACGTAAAGCTCAACGCAAGGCGGGATACTAACGGACAGGTTTTCCTGTCTTTTCTTCAGAACAACCGCATCAGGAATGACAAACGAAGTCGCACGGATTCGGCGTTTACTGCATTTATCTGCGGGCACGCGTACAGAATGCGGGACAATCACAGTCCTGGAAAACACTGGCGAAAAACGCCTGCACTGACTGCCCGACAATGTCTAGCGAATCATGATGCACGAAGGGCCGGTGATCGTGATCGGCTCAGCGACGCTCGTGAGCCGACCCGACTCAGCATCGATATGAAAAATGGCCACATTGTTGCCGGGCATGTTGGCACAGATCAAGATCCTGCCGTCGGGCGTAATAGCCAGATTCTGCGGACCCTTGCCGAGGCTGGGGATGATGTCGATAGTCGCCAGGCGCCCATCATTCCCGACCCGGTAACAGGCCAGGCTGTCATGCCCCCTGTTGGTACCGTAGGCGAAACGTCCGTTTGGCGTGACTTTTATATCCGCCGTATAACTGGTGCCGTCGAAATCCGCGGGCAGGGTGGCAATGGTCTGCGTTTCACTGAGCAGGCCCGACTTGCTGGCGTAATCAAAGACGGTCACCGTATTCAAGAGCTCATTGATCACGTAGAGATGGCGTCTGTTTGGATGAAACGTCAGATGGCGTGGACCGGCGCCGGGAGCCAGACGCGGGTACGCTGCGTCACCCAGTTCGACCAGGGTGGATCTTTTCCCCAGCCGATAGGCGACGATTTTATCGATACCCAAGTCGGCCGAGTAAATAAAGCGATTATCGGGGCTGACAACGATGCAGTGCGCATGTGGTGCCTGTTGCCGGGACTCGTTAACGCTCGATCCTTCGTGCTGGATGAAGGACTGAGCTTCCTGGATTGATCCATCACGATTGATTGGATAGGACGCCACGCTGCCCGTGCTATAGTTGGCGACGACAAGCGTCTTGCCGCTGGCATCCACATCAAGGTAGCAGGAGGCGGTGCCAAGCGATGATTGGTGATTCAATAACTCCAATTCACCGTCACCAGATATCCGGTAAGCGGCGATTTGTTCGTTCTCTTCGCCTCCAAATCCTGCCGGGGCGTGGATTGAGTAGAGGTTTTTCCGGTTAGGCGACAGCGCCAGGAAGAACGGCTGGGCAACGCCCTTATTCTTGGCCGTTTGACGTATGCTGCCTGAATCGGTGTCCAACTCGTATGCGTGAATCGCTCCCTCGTCGCCGGGTGCGAAAGAGGATACGAATACCTGAAGTTCTTCCGCAGCGAGTGGTGCCGCCGTTACGAAGACAAGCAGGAACAGCAGCGTGTGCCAGAGAGAGTTCGGTAATTTATGCATTGTGAGTTTCCAGAACAGTGGGTCTGTATGGCAGTCAATCGGAGTGGCAGGCAGGATCACTTGGCCGGGTTTTCGTACCAGACCACGTTATTGGTGCCACGGCCGGCGTTCAATAGGTCCAGGTCACCGTCGCCGTCCATGTCGACGCTACGCAGGTCATAACTTTGTTGCTTGTCGTCGAGGGTATGCAGTGTGAAGTTGCCTTTACCGTCATTTTCGTACCACATAACTCTTTCGCTACCATAGCCGCAGGTGGCGGCATCGAGGTCGCCATCGAGATCATGGTCGGCAACGGTCAGGCTGTGCGGGAACTGGATTTCAGTATCTATGTCGTGAATTTCCCAGCCTGGGTTCTCAAACCAGATCACGCCGTTTCCATGCCCACGCGATGCCAGCCAGTCGACCTTGCCATCACCATTGACATCTGCTGGCAGGATATTGGTCGCGGCAGTTTGATTTTCAGCCAGCAGGACTTTCTCCCAGGCTCCCCCAACTTTGTCCTTGCCAGGATTCTTCCAGAAGGCAAACCAGTTACCATCCTCAAATGGATTTCCCTTCGCGCCAACCGCGATTTCCTTCCAGCCGTCGCCGTCAATATCGCCGGCTCCCATGTAGTGACTTCCACCGCGAGCATCGCCGTCGGCAAAAATATGCCGATCCCAATGTTTTGCTGTTAGCGGATTACTGGGAATGCTGAACCAGGCCATCGAGTCCTGCAGTCCCTGGTCGGGTTGGAAATTGTTGATGACCAGGTCGTCGCGACCATCGTTGTCGATGTCCGATCGCAGGATACAGTGGATACCAGTGATCTCCAGGTCGATCGGCCGGGCAGTCCAGGCACCCTGCTGAGCGGTCCGCCTGCCGGGATTCTCAAGCCAGAAGGGATGTTTACTGGCGAGCGTACCAGCCCAATCCAGGTCACCATCGCCGTCAGCGTCAATCACGGCGCTATGAATGCAGGCTCCACCGCCGCCGGCAAATTGGTGCAGCACGATTTCCTTTTTCCAGCGGGGCGCGATGAACAGGCTGACCTTGCCGTTCATACTGGCGATCACGTCCAGGTGTCGATCGCCATTCACGTCGAGTGCCACGGCGGTGTTGCAATGTCCCTGCTCCACCACCAGGTGCTTTGTCCAGCCTGCTCGGTCTTCGGCCGCCGCTGTCGAGGCTATTGTCATCAGCAGGGCAAGAAGAGTCAGTCCATACTTCATTTGTCATTCCTCGGTCGTGGTTAGCGGGCGCCGATGGCTGATCACAAACAGGGGTCACTACAAGATACCCGTCATGTTACCACACGATCTGGGACACGTTCGCGGCAGCCGCCGGAATGGAATAGCCGTACGGCCTAATTAACTGAACCCACCAGACGTGATGTGGAGGAAGTCTCCTACATCGGCGACAAGATCCCCTGCCTGGCCCGGCGATACAAGGCGTTTTTCCGGGTCAGCCGGATTCAGCCAGCCCCAAACAGCTCTCGAACGGGCCTGCCCTTGACAATCGGATGAGGTCGTCCGAAGCGGTCATGCACGATCGTGCTGCCGCCATAGCCGAGTGCCTGGTAGACGGTGGCGATAAAGTCGCTTACATAGACCGGCTTATCTGTCGGTTCGCCACCGATCTTGTCTGTAGCGCCATAAACCTGGCCACCGCGAATCCCGGCTCCGGCCAGCACCGTACTGTAGACATTTCCCCAGTGGTCGCGGCCCGCATTACCGTTGATCTTGGGCGTGCGACCGAATTCCCCTGTCCAGCAGACGAGCGTGTTGTCGAGCAGCCCGCGCTGGGACAGGTCTTCCAGGAGGGCAGAAAACGCACGGTCCAGCGGTGGTAACAGCAGATCCTTCATGACCTTGAAGTGCTTGGCGTGGGTATCAAAGTTTTTGGTCGAATGCAGGTGCATCCAGGGCACGGTTACAAACGACACGCCCCGCTCAATCAGCCGACGGGCAACCAGGCAGCTGCGACCGAACTTGTTGTCACCATACCGCTCAACCGTGGTCGGTTTTTCATCATCCAGCAGGAAGGCTTTCCAGACCGAGTCGGATTGAAGGATGCTCAAGGCCTGTGTGCGAGCCCGCTGATAGAGTTCCGGGGAGTCGACAGCCGAACCTGTGCGGCTACCATCCTCGACACTTTGCAGCAGTTCTGCTCGCCTGCGTAGTCGATCCAAGCCAACTCCCTTGGGAGGCAGGAAGCTGCCTGGCAGTGTCCCTGGAGTCCAGCTTTCATCGATCAGTGTGAGTGGATCGTATTCCTGTCCCAGGAAGCCGGCGTGCTGGCCTCCCCAACGGAAGTTGTTTTGGTCACCGATACGAACGGGCAGATGAACTGCACCGGGCAAGCCGTTCTTATCGTCGCGGAGCTGCCTCAGTGCGCTACCGACGCTCGGTGGATCATCTCGCGATACCTGCGGTTCACCGCGCTGCCGCGGTGCATGCTTCATGCCAGTCAGGTTATAGACAACGCCCACACCATGAGTATTGCTTTCATGCCACGTGGAGCGAATGACAGCGTACTTGTCGGCCACACGGGACATCATCGGCAGATGTTCGCAAACCTGCATATCGGGCACATTGGTGGAGATCGGCAGAAACTCTCCTCGAAACCGATCGTCGGCATCGGGCTTCATGTCGAAGGTCTCCTGCTGAGCAGGTCCCCCGGTCATGTAGAGCATGATGCAGTTCTTTTCCGAGGGGGCGCTACCGCTGGCCGCCCTGGCAACCTCAGCCTGGAAGAGGTGGTCGGCCAGCGTAATGCCACAACCCGCCAGGGCACCGGCGCGAAGAAAAGTTCTGCGTTGTAGTGACATATTCATTGGTCCAGGATTCATCGCTGCCGGGCAATATTCTACCATCTTGGCGGTGATTGACTCGAGTCCAGAGTTGTCTGGCAGGGGTAGATTGTTGATCGGCGAGCAGCGCACATGCCGACAGATAATATCACAGGGCTGTTCTGCAATAGCCGCTAAATTGGACTTTTCCCTATAATATGCGATCATAGGCGAAGTTACCTTTCGACTCGGGACTCAAAAGCGATCCATCAATATGCTATCGATTCAAGGCAATTCAAGCACTCTCTGTGACGGTCTCAGCCGCCGTGAGTTGATGCGCGTGGGAGGTCTCTCACTGCTGGGCGGAATGACCTTGCCACGACTGCTGCAGGCTGGCCCCGATCGCAACGGTCCGGCCAAGTCGGTCATCATGTTCAACTTGCTGGGTGGCCCCGCCCACATGGACATGTTTGATATGAAGCCCGACGCACCGGCCGAGGTGCGCGGCGAATTCAATCCGATCTCCACAGCGCTGCCAGGATTGCAGATCTGCGAGCACATGCCCCGGCTGGCTGGCTGGATGGATCGGGCGACACTGATTCGCACCTTCAGCCACACCTTTAACTCACACGACCCGCTCCCCTTCATGACCGGGTTTACCGACGACAAGCCCAGCGCGCAGGCAATGCCCAGCGATCCTCCCGACGTCGGCGCCATCTGCCAGTACCTCAACCTGGGCCCTGAAGATCTGCCGGGCGCCGTCTGCCTCCCCAGCTTCCCCGGCTCGGGCCAAAACGGCTACCGTCGTCGCGGACCCTACGGCGGATTCCTTGGCAAGCGTTACGACCCGCTGTTCACCACCTGCGCACCAACCTTTGATCGCGAACCGTCGCCGAACGACTATGATCCCGTCATGCCGATGGGGCAGCCGTTCCCGCCAACGCCGGCCGACCTGCCCGAGATGACAGTCAATCGACTCGATGGCCGCAACTCGCTGCTGACACAACTCGACACCGTCTTTGCGGAGGCCTCCAGGTCTCCCACCGTGGACACGATGGACCAGGTCAAACAAAAGGCCTTCTCCATCCTGACCTCAGGGCGCACTCGCGATGCCTTTGACCTGGACCGCGAGACCGACGACACACGCGATCGATACGGCCGGAACATGGTTGGCTCCAGCCTCTTGATCGCCCGCCGCCTGGTCGAAGTCGGGGTGCCATTTGTCAGCGTGCACCAGGAAATTTTCGATCACTATGGGCATGCTTACGACATGCACCAGAACAACTTCAAAATGCTCAAGGACTTCAACCTGCCACTGCTGGACCAAGTCATCCCGGCACTCCTTGAAGATCTGCAAGCCAATGGCCTGTTCGATTCCACCCTCGTCGTCGTGATGGGCGAAATGGGACGAACTCCCAAGATCAATGGAAACGCCGGCCGCGATCACTGGCCGCAATGCGGCTTTAGCCTGCTGTTCGGCGGCGGAACCAGGCAAGGCTATGTACATGGCAGCACCGATAAGATCGGCGCCTGGCCGACCAGCCACCCGGTCTCACCTGCCGATTTCATCGCCACCGTCTACTCGCTGCTCGGTATCGACCCGCACATGACCGTCGCCGATCGGGCTGGCCGGCCGATCTCGATTGCCCATGGCGGCGAACCGGTCTCGGCACTCATTGCCTGATACGATTGACGAGACGTCCGCTGGATATCGATCCCGGCGAACTCCGCCACTGTCGGCTACAGCAACACACTTCTCTCGCGACAGCTGGCAGTCCGCATGACTCAACTCATGTCATTCCTTGATGATCATGCCGACCAGCTGATCGACTTCACCAGCAGGCTGGTCGCCACACCGAGCCCCAACCTGCCGGGTGATGAACGCGCCGTTGCCAACGTCGTCACTGAAGAGCTACAGCGACTTGGGCTGAATGGCGCTGAGGTTGTCAGCAAGGATCCGCATCGTCCCAACATCCTCTTTCGACTCAAGGGTACTGAACCCGGCCCCACTTTGATGTATTGCGGACACAGTGACACCAAGCCGGTCGGTGACCCCAGTAACTGGAATACAGATCCATTCACGCCGACCATTCTGGATGGAAAAATGTATGGCCTGGGCACAACAGATATGAAAGCTGCCGTGGCCGCGATGGTCTACGCAACCGCGGCAGTCGCACAGACTCAGGACAGGCGTGCTGGTGACTTGCTGCTGGTCATCAACGCCGACGAAGAGCGCACGATGGACTACGGCTCCGGCTTCCTGGCTGAGGAATATGGAATCCAGGCGGATGTGGCGCTGCTGGGAGAACCGAGTGGCATCGACGGCCCGGAATTTGAATTTCTTCATATCGTCTCACGCGGACTCAGTTGCTTTACCATCCGCGTGCAGGGGACGCAGATGCATAGCAGCCTGACCGACCGGCTACCGTCGGAAAACGCCAATCTGCTGCTGGCCCGTCTGTTGCATTGGTTGCAGAGCGAGCTGAAGTTGAGTTACCAGCCGCACCCTCTATGCCCTTCACCCACGATCAACCTGGCGGTCAAACTGGACGGCGGCGTCGGCTATGGAGTCTGCCCAGGGGTGGCGGAATTCCAATCGGATATTCGCACCCTGCCAGGCATGACGCGGGATCAACTGGAGGCGGATGTCCAACGCTGCTTGGACTCCTTTCGCCAGCAGAATCCATCGGCGCAGATCGCCTTTGAATTTGAAAAGCCGCCGCTCGACTGGTTCCCGCCAACAGAAGTGCCGCCCGATCACCCGTTGATCGAGGTCCTGCTGCACGCGGCCGACGCTGTGCTTGGTTTTCGGCCCCAGATCAGCGCTTTTCCTGGCGGTTCCGACGCCAAAAATTTTCAGGCGGTTGCCGGCATACCGACCATCCCCAGTTTCGGACCTGGTTGGCTACCTCTGGCCCACGGTCCAAATGAATGCGTTGGCGTCGATGCTATCGTCCAGGCAGCCAGGATCTACGCACTGACGGCAGCTCGCTACCTGGCATAAAAAGGCGGCAGGCGCGTGGCAGGACCCCAGTCAGCTTGCCATCATTACGGTTGGACAGCATCGTTTCAGCTAAGCTGAGGGCGGCGTCCCATCCCCTCACAACACATGCCCGCGAGGATTGTCATGCATCGTTCGGTCATTCTCCGCCAGACGCTCCTGGCCTGGCTGCTGGTCAGTGGCGTTTTCACCAGCGTGGCCAGACCACTGGCTGCCGAGGACGCAAATCGACTGACTTACCTTGATTCCTTCCTCGATCCGTACTACGTCTCCGGCGAGTTCCCCAAGCTGACGACTCCTCAGTGGGTCGGTGAGCCCGGCGTCGAAGCGGTCATCGTGCTCGCCATTGATGACATGCGTAACACGGCCACGTACGAGGCCTACCTGCGCCCGATCCTTGACCGACTCAAACAGATAGACGGCCGGGCCCCTGTCAGCATCATGACAAACCAGGTCCCAGCCACTGATCCCCGGCTGGCTGGGTGGCTCAAGGAGGGACTGAACTTTGATGTCCATACCATCGATCATCCCTGTCCTTTGCTGCAAAAGAGCGACTTTCCACAAGCTCAACGCACCTACCACAACTGCGTCGACCTTCTGGCGAGCATTCCAGGCAATCGCCCCGTCGCCTTCCGGATGCCCTGTTGCGATTCGCTCAACACACCAAGTCCACGGTTCTGGACGGAGATCTTCAGCCACAGCACCCAGCAAGGGCATTTCCTTACGATCGATAGCTCGGTCTTTAATGTCATCACACCGCGTGATCTCAGCCTGCCTCGCGAGTGGGTCATCCGGCCTGACGGCCGCGAGAGATTCTCGCACTACATACCATTTCCATCGTTCGTCAATACGATCGACGATTATCCCTACCCTTACTTAATTGGCCGTACCTGCTGGGAATTCCCCTGCGTGGTACCGAGCGACTGGGCTGCGCAGCATGTGCAGAAGCCAAACAATCCTGACACTGTGCGCGACATGAAGATCGCGCTGGATGTGGTTGTCAAGAAACAGGGCGTCTACAACCTCGTCTTTCATCCCCATGGCTGGATTCGAAGCGCTCAGGTCATCGAGATCATCGACCATGCCGTTGCCCGTTATGGCAACAAGGTCAAGTTCCTCAACTTCCGCGAAGCAGCCGAACGACTACAAAAGCACCTGCTGCTTGACCAACCGTTGCGGGCCGAAGATGGATCAGAGAACGGTGTACGACTGCTCGATATCAACCAGGACGGATACCTTGATCTCCTGATCGCCAATAACCAGGTCCAGCAGACGCGTATCTGGTCGCCGGCCGAGAAAAAGTGGCAGGATTCTCCCTTCCCCACCGACCTGCGTGGGCCAGCGACACGATTTGGCATTCAGGATGAGGATCTTGTGGCGATTCGATTGACCGACACTGAAAGGCAGGGTTGGTCATGGCAGGACAACGCCTGGTCGGTTGACCCGGCACTCACGCGGGGACTCGAACAGATATTCACCGCGCAGTCCGGTGTCGACCAGGGCTTTCGCTTGCGGGATACAAATGGTGACGGCAGATCGGAAGTGATTGTTGCAAACGAGGACTCACAACAGATCTTCCAGTGGTCCGACACAGGTTGGGTGGCGGCCAGTTTAAGCTGGCCGACCGCTGCCTGGATTGTAGATAACGAGGGACGCGACGCTGGCCTGCGTTTTGTCGATGTGGATGAGGACGGTTTCGATGACCTGCTGTTCTCCAATGAGCAACGCTACTCGCTCACCCTCTGGAACGGCAATACGGCCGGCAAGACCAAGGCAGGATGGTCGATCGAGGCACTCGCCTCAACACGAGAAGCCGGAGATGCGATCCCGATGGTTTCACGACAGGGGACCAACAATGGCGCCTGGTTCCACTCCAGCCACATCTGGGTTCAGAACGAGGATACCGCCCAACTTGCTGACCTTGTGGAGCGACGGTCCTTTCTTCAGCTGCTGGAACCGTTGCATGGGGACATGCCACCCGCCAAATCACCAGCTCAGGCCTTGCGAACAATGCGTGTGCCAGCTGCGTTCAAGATCGAACTTGTGGCGTCAGAACCGCTGGTCAATGACCCCATCGGTTTTGACTGGGGCATCGACGGTTCGCTCTGGGTAGTGGAAATGGGCGACTACCCACTAGGCTCGGACGGCATGGGGTCAGGCGGTGGCCGGGTCAAACATCTGATCGATACCGACGGCGATGGCAGCTATGACCAGGCCGACCTGTTCCTCGACAAGATTCCCTTCCCGACTGGAATCAAGGTTTTTGGCGGAGGGATACTGGTCAGCACCGCTCCCGACGTCTTCTATGCGGAAGATACGGATGGCGATGGCAAAGCGGATCGGCACGAGATACTCTATTCCGGTTTCGCTGAGGGCAACCAACAGCACCGCGTGAACGGCCTGCGCTGGGGGCTGGACAACTGGCTGTACCTCGCCAATGGCGATAGCGGAGGACGCATTCACTCCATCAGGACAGACGAGACGCTCTCGATCAGCGGTCGTGACCTGCGGATTCGGCCGGATTCGGGTGCCATGGACGCCGTCTCGGGTCCCACGCAATTCGGCCGCAACCGGGACGACTGGGGAAACTGGTTCGGCGGTAACAACAGCAACCCGATGTGGCACTACGTGCTGGAAGATTATGTCCTGCGACGGAATCCCCATGTGGCAGCACCACCGATTCGCAAGCAGGTCGCCGATCAGCCGGGTGCTGCACCGGTCTTTCCGACCAGTCGGACGCTCACCAGGTTCAACGACTTTGATCGAGCTAATCGGTTTACCTCGGCATGCAGCCCGATCGTCTACCGTGACAGTTTCCTGCAGGAGTTGGTTGGGCAGGCTTTCGTCTGCGAACCGGTACACAATCTTGTGCACCGCCATGTAATGCGGCGCGACGGTGTCTCCTTCGCGAGCAGCCGAGTTGCCACGGAGGAACAATCGGAATTCCTTACATCAAGCGATAACTGGTTTCGACCCACGATGATTCGGACCGGACCGGACGGCGCCCTCTGGATCGCCGATATGTACCGCATGGTGATCGAACACCCCAAATGGATTCCGGCCAACTGGCAACGTCAGCTTGATCTCCGTGCCGGCCACGACCGGGGCCGCATCTACCGAATTACACGCCTGGATGACCAGCGGACGCCAGCAGCAGCGGCCACGTTCGATGATCAGGATTCAATGACGCTTCTCAAGCAGCTGCAAAGCACCAGTGGCTGGCGCCGCGACACCGCTCAGGAGATGTTAGTACGCAGAAACGACCCTGAAACTATCGCCCCACTGCAGCTGATTGCAATCACCTCCAGCACGCCGCTCGGCCGGCTGCATGCCCTCTGTACGCTTGATGGGATGGGCAGCCTGAAATCCGACATCCTCGCCACGGCACTTCGCGACAAGCATGCGGGAGTCAGGAGACATGCTGTACGACTGGCAAGCCAGTTCGATGACGACGAGATTCAGCGTCTTGTCACCAGCTTGTCAGCTTCGGAAGCTGACGCCCCAGTTCAAATGCAGATTGCGATCACGCTAGGCCACTTTGATTCCCCACTGGCAGGCCAGGCTCTCGGCCGGATGGCCGTCGAGCATGCCGAGCAGACGTATCTCTATGCGGCCTGTGTCAGCTCGATCCAGGAAGACAATCTGGCGGATGTCATGCAGGGAGCGCTGGCAGGTGACGAGGCGCCACCGGGGCAACTGCTGGAAGATCTACTGGCGATTTCCGCTGCGGTCGGCAACCAGGGTATCGTCAGCACCCTGCTGGTCAACTGGACCGCCAAGGCGCCCTACGAGCCATGGCAAATTCGAGCTGTGGCCACCACGCTTTCCAGCCTGCAGCAAAGGAAGCGTCCCACCAAACAGCTACTTAATAACGACGCCTTGGCTGGTATCCAGCAGATGATTCAGCAATTACAGACCGACGTCATGGACGCCGAATTGCCGCTGGAAAGCCGCCGTGAGATGATCGGCCTGCTGTCGTTTGCCAATCCTGACAATAGTTCTGTGGTCGCGATCCTGGAGGAACTTCTTAAGCCACAACGAGCACTTGAATTACAATCGGCCGCCATCACAGCGACTCTGGCTTATCACACCGACGGTGCAACTCGCCTTCTGAAGCAATGGGCTTCAATATCGCCGACCTTACGAACTCAGTTGGTCAACGAGCTGATATTGGATCCACAACAGGCGATTCAGCTACTGCAGTCGATCGAACAGGGTCTCCTTCCGGCCGGCCACCTCGATGCTCGGCAGCGCCAGCAACTGTCTGGACACATGGACAAGTCGATTGCCACGCTGGCGGCCAGGATTCTTGCCACGTCCGGTCAGAGTGACCGAGGCAAGGTCCTGGCGGCCCATCGGCCGGTCTTGACGTTGGCCGGCGATGCGGAACGGGGCCGTCTGCTCTATCGAAAGAACTGCGCCACCTGCCATCGCCTGGATGACTTCGGCACCACACTGGGCCCCGACCTGGCAGCTCTCAAGGTGCGGACGCCGCAGGCGCTGTTAACAGCCATGCTGGACCCCAACCAGGCTGTCGAGGTGAAATTTCTGGAATACATCGCCTTGACGACTGACGGGCGACAGCCGTCGGGCATTCTGTCGCGCGAAACAACCACCGACATCACCTTGCAGGCTCCCGAGGGCAAGCAATTCGTCATTCTTCGCAAGGACATCGACCTGCTTCGCACAACCGGCAAATCGTTGATGCCGGATGGTATTGAGAAGGACCTTTCGCACCAGGACCTGGCGGACCTGATCCGCTACCTGCAAGGCCAGGGGCCACCGCCCAAGTCTTTTCCGGGAAACACTCCGGCACTGGTACGGCCGCATACAGATTCCGGCACGCTGGAATTGACTGCCAGTGTGGCCCGGATTTATGGCCGTGAGATTCGTTTTGAGGGCCAGTATGGCAACCTCGGCTTCTGGGGCAGTGACGTGGACCGGGCAGAGTGGACTGTGGAGCTGCCGAAGGCGGGCGAGTATGAAGTCCGGCTCGACTTTGCCTGTGCCGCAGGCGTGGCTGGCGATAGTTTCATCCTGCAACACGGTCGCGGCACGCTCAAGGGCACCGTGCCATCCACCGGCACGTGGGACAAGTATGAGAAGAAACTGGTTGGCAAGATCCAGCTACCCACAGGATCGAGTGAGTTCGTTTTCCGCTCGGATGGACCACCCCACGGCTACCTGATCGATCTACGCGCCATAATCCTCACGCCAATTCCCTGACGTCGATTACCTGTTCCTTGGTCCGCTCAACGCCGCTGAGCATCCTTAATTCGATGAGTTCGAGCTAGGCAATAATTTCTCTGATCGCTTTGCCATGGTCGATATCCAGCCGCTTCCGGCCTGGAACTTCCAATTTACGAGAATCCAGCCCCAGCTGGTGCAGAATGGTGGCGTGCACATCGGTGACATAATGGCGGTCCTCCACAGCATGAAAGCCGATCTCATCAGTCGCTCCGTGCACCAGTCCACCCTTGAGCCCACCACCTGCCATCCAGACGCTGAAGCCAAAAATATGATGGTCACGGCCATCGGACCCCTGCGAGCCAGGTGTGCGGCCAAATTCACTGGCAAATACCACCAGCGTCTGATCCAGCATCCCACGACGCTGGAGGTCTTCAAGCAACCCGCCAATAGGCTGATCAACAGCCATCGCATTCGTCGCATGGTTCTTCTTTAGTGCGCCATGGGCATCCCAGCTGCCGGCGCCGCCCGCACCGTGCTGTACCTGGACAAAGCGAACACCGCGTTCGACCAATCGCCGGGCCGCCAGCAACTGCATGCCAAAGTTCTTGGTGGGCGCATGATCCATCCCATACAACGATTTGGTCTCCGCCGTCTCCTGTGAGAAATCCACAACTTCGGGCACCGACTTCTGCATCCGAAATGCCAACTCGTATGATGCAATCCTCGCTGCCAAGGCTGGGTCATCAGGGTACTCTGCGGCCCGCAGAACATTCAGCCGCTTGATCAGGCTGCGACCGAGCTGGCGTGCTTCGGCTGACACCGGCTGGCCAGGCCGACTGAAATCAAGCGGATTTGACGGATCGACTCGCAACGGCACGGCATCGTACGCTGGACCAAGATAGTGGCCGTCTCGCTTGTTCCAATACTCGCGGTTACCAATGTTGACGAATTGCGGCAGGTTGTCATTCAGTGATCCGAGGCCGTAGTCGACCCAGGCGCCCAGCGTGGGAAAGTCGCCATCGTTGCGGTGACGACCGGAATGGAATTGCGTTTGTGCGCCGTGGTTACTATCCGTGGTCCACATCGACCGAATTATTGCCAGCTTGTCCACGTTGCGGGCAAGATGTGGAAACCAGTCACTGATCTCTATGCCACTTTCACCATGTTTCGAAAATCCACTTTGCAGCGGGTACAGCTTATTGCGCTGATTGCCATTGGCATCTGGCACGACGAGGCGCTCAAGTGCCAGCTTGTCGGGATTCTGTACGTCCGCGAAGGGCGTATCGGCGATCGTCTTTCCAGCATACTTGTTGAGCATCGGCTTGGGATCGAAAGATTCAACCTGGCTGACACCACCGTTCATGAACAACCAGATCACATTTTGTGCCTTGGGCGTAAAATGCGGTCGGCCATCCGGAGGCGACCAGTTGCCGTCGTGTGCCAGACCGTCGCGATGCAACATCGCCGCCAGCGCCAGCGAAGCACACCCCATACTGCCACCAGCCAGAAAACCGCGGCGCGTCTCAACTCGAGAGGATCGCAGCTCTTGCTTTTCCGACGAGTGGCAGAGAGCGGGAGGATCGACGGTCAGTTGTTCAGGTCTTTTATCTGCCATGTGTTTCTCAGCGTTCCGGCGGTTCCAGATCTTCATCAGCGAATCGTCACAAAATCATTATGGTTCAACAGAGTCCAAGCCAGGTTGCTACGGGCCGTCTGCTCCGTTGCCTCAGGCAATGCACGCCAGGCGGAGAGTGCTTCGGCGCAGGCAGCCCGCTCGTCCGCATTCGGTTCCATCCCCAACAGGACAATGAATGCGCGGCTAATAAACTCATCGTCAGCACCGGCGCCACGCGATAGTCGCTGGGCGATCTGGGCCGACGCTTCCAGGACCAACCTGCTATTCGTCAGCGCCAGCGCCTGTTGAGGCACGATACTTTGTTCTCGACGGTAACAGTCCGTCACCACGGCCTCGTCAAACATTGTCAGGAAAAGATTGCGGCTATTGTTGGAGTGGAAGAAGTAAAGACTGCGTCGCTTCGATGCCTCCTGTTGTGGCGGCAGTATCGGCGGCCCCCCCATCTGCAGATCCAGCGTGCCAGCTAGCGAGAGCAGCGAATCCCGCACGGCCTGGGATTCCAGCGCAATCGAAACACGCCGCCAGTAATACTTGTTCTCCGGATCCTTGGCCAGGCTCTCTTCTGCCCCCAGTTTGGACGAACTCATTCGATAAGCAGCAGACGTGACGATCACCCGGTGCAGGTGCTTCATGCTCCAGCCGTTTTCCATCAACTCAGCCGCCAGCCAATCCAGCACGTCAGGATGGGTGGGCCGATCGCCATGGCGACCGAAATCGAACATAGTTCCCACCAGCGGCTGGCCCATGTGCCTCAGCCAAATGTGATTTGCGGCCACTCTCGCTGTGAGTGGGTTACGGTGATCGGTGATCCAGCGTGCCAGGGCCGTTCGCCGTCCACTGCTGGTGGCTGGAAAGTCGACCTCTGGATCGTCCGCTCGGGACTCGGTAAACCGTGTCGCTGACCATTCTGCCCCCACAAAGGCGGTGATCGTTGCCTGCTCACCAATCGGCTGCTTTAATTGTTCCTCTGCCTTAGTCACGTTTGCCCTGGCAGCGTCGACTTGCTTTTGCACGGCAGGTTTCTTGTCGGCCAGAGCCTCAGCAAGGTTCATTTCGGCAGCCGCCAGGCCACGCTCTGCCTGCAATAAAGCCAGCTTGTGCTGGGACCGAATCGCAGCCTCCCGACTGGCCGCCTGTTCTTCCGCAGCAGCATCCGACCAGTTGTCCCGCCAGGCGGCGGCCCGCTTGATCAGGCTTTCATGCTGGCTAACCGCAATGGCAAGATCCAGCTCGGCAAGACCAAGCATCCCCTCTGCTTTCACTACAGCAGCCCGGGCAGCATCCAATGTCGCCGGTCCGCCAGGCGGTTTTCCACTTGGCTGGACGAGTGCGACTTGAGGATCCAGTGCCTTCAAAGTGAACTCGTGAAACGTGGGCAAGACGTCGAACGTCGTCAGCTGGATTGCTCCCTCGGTACGCTTGATGGGAGTTTTCCAGGCGACGACAAGTTGATCATTCAGATAGGCATTGATCAGTGGACCTCGAACCAGGACCCTAAGCGTGTACTCCCTATTCAATTCGATTGGCAATAATCTCCTGCCGGCCTCTGGGTAATTCCATTTGCCATTGGCGCGATAGGAGGCATGGACCTTGCTGCCGCCGGCATAGGCGCTCACGTAAACCTGTTGTTCCTGCTCACTGGCCTTGAAATCCAGACTGGGGTCCATCTGTGTGGAATCAAATCCGAGCCCCACGCTGCGCCACATGCTGCCACCACGGATGGTGAAGCGGAGGCTGGCCTCGAAGTCACCTGGCGGAGTAGCACGCAATCGCAGGGCAGCACGCTTGGCGCCGTCCATCTGTTGCTGCAACTGGCCGGGTTCGTGGACCCATTTACCACCAAAAAGTTGCCAGCGCTGTTTGTCCAACGTCTCAAATTTGTCGTGCACAAGGAACACACCAGGTTTACCATCCGGCTGCGGCTCTGTTTTCTTGGCCCCGGCGGCCATTTTTCCTGCCACCTGCTGGGCAGCAGCCAGGCTCTTCTTTACCGACTCGAGGGCTCGTTCAACTTTCGCCAGGTTCTTCTGCGATGAGGCCAGTTGGTTTTCCACGACCCATGATCGCCGCTCTGGCTGCCAGGCCGCTGCCGGAAGGTCCACCGCTGTGATCTCAAGTTCGCCGAAAGCCAACAGGTCTGGTACGCCGGGCGTGATCACGGTCGATTCATCGGGATGTTTTTCGTTTCCCCGGATGAACAACTGGGTGCGGGCATCAAGGACACCATCAAAGGCCCGCGGTATCCCATCGTTGGCAACGTCGGTTACACCCGGCAGGACGTCGGTTCTCACATGGTAGGGTTCGAAGAAAGCTCGAAATCGGTAGAAGTCGGCCTGCGGAATAGGGTCAAACTTGTGGTCGTGACATTTGCAGCAGTTGAAGGTGAGACCAAGAAAGCCCTTGCCAACATGTTCGACTGTTTCATTCATCCACTGATTCCGATTGAACAGGAACCAGTTGCGAGCCAGGTAGCCACTGCCGCGAAGCTTGTCGAGGTCATTCGGGTAGAGCTCATCGGCGGCCAGCATCTGACGGACCATTTCATCGTACGGCAGATCGTCATTAATTGACTCGACGATCCAATCCCGCCAGTGCCAGATGTGCTTCTGGCTGTTCCGCAACTGCTGCCCTAATCCCCACCATTCGCTATATCGCCAGACATCCATCCAGTGCCGACCCCAGCGTTCGCCATGCCTGGCGTCCTTAAGCAGCCTCTCAACGACCTGTTCGTAGGCGTCCGGCGAATCATCCTGGCGGAAAGCCGCAATCTCTCCCAGGCTGGGTGGCACACCCAACAGGTCGAGATACAGCCGTCGCAGCTGGATCAATTTCGATGCGGCAGGCTGAGGCGCGACAGCATGCCGCTCACGACGGGCTTCCAGCAGGGCATCGATTGGGTTGTTGAAGGTACTGCTGGGGACGTTGGGTCGGCGGACCTGTTGAAAGGACCAGTGCTGGCGAGGATCCTGCTCGGCAACCTCAGCGGCCGGCGAGGCAGCTCCACCGTCAATCCAGCGACGAATCGCCAGAACCTGGGACGGCTCAAGTGGTTCGCCCTCCGGTGGCATCCGCACGTCCGGATCGTCCGACGAGATCCGCGCCAGCAACTCACCGTTGTCGATAACCCCAGCTTTCCTGATCGATTCGGCCGTGTCGAGTCGCATATCCGACTCCTGCTTGAGCACACCGTGACATGCGTAGCAGCGGGCGCGCAAGAGTGGCTTGATCTGTTGCAGATAGACCTGCGAGTCTTGTCCAGGTACTTGATCTGCCAATCCAAGCAGCAGCGCAAGCAGCAGTAGGGCCATACGATTCTTCACAGCTTCAATTCATCCTGGCATGTCAGTCGATTGATATCGCTTCATTTTAGCGTTAACCCGTGGACCGTCGCTATCGAAACAACATACTTGCCGACCGTTGACAATCAGCAACTGTGCTATCATACCGTTTTGGGGGTGGCCGCAACGGATACGCCAGGTACGTCGCTGGTTGAAAAGCATCTGATCACATCTTTCACACCAGAACTTCTCTCATGACCCGCTTCCACCTGATCCTGTTCGTATTACTATCCTGCACAGGATTGGCAGACGCTGCGGATTGGCCGCAATTCCGGGGCGTTAACAGCGGGGGAATCGCTGACGACTCTCCCATCCCCACAGAATTTGCTCCGGGCAAGAATGAGCTCTGGAATCTCCGACTCGATCCAGGACATTCCTCACCCTGCATTGTCGGCGATCTGATCTTCCTTACGACGTTCCTGGCCGAGAAGAACGAATTGGCGGTCATTTGCGTGGATAGAAAGTCCGGCCAGCAGCGGTGGCGACATGCGGTCAGGGTGAAAGCCGTCGAGAAAGGGCACCCTTCCTTTAATCCTGCCAGTAGCACTCCCGCCTCAGACGGTGAACGAGTGGTGGCATATTTCGGCTCTTATGGCTTGATCTGCCTCGATCTTGCCGGCAACAGGCTGTGGGAGATCAAGCTGCCCCTGACGAAATCCTATGCAGGCAATGCGACGTCACCGATCATCGTCGCTGATCGGGTGATCCTCTATCGGGGCAATTACGTCGACCACTACCTGCTTGCCCTGGACAAGCTGACCGGTCAGCAACTGTGGAAAGTTCCTCAACCTGAACGCTTCACCTCGAACATGGCCTGCACAGCATGTCCGATTGTGGCTGGCGACATGTTAATCGTGCACTCGGCATGGTCGGTGAAAGCGTTCGAGCTTACCAGCGGCAAGCGGAGATGGTACCTCGGCTGCTTCACCACTGCGACCAGCACACCGGTACTGGCTGGAGACGAGGTGATTGTTGCCAGCTGGAACCAAACCGGAGAGACGTCCCTAACACCCGCATTTCCAAGTTTCGCGAAACTGGTAGCTGAGAACGACAAGAACAAGGACCGGCTGATCAGTGTCAGTGAATTGCCCCGGCTGATGTACTTCCATCGCTCCGAAGGAACTGAGGCGCCTCAAAACGGTTCCCCGCTCCGATTCTCACAAGCCGATGCAAACAAGAACGGTACGATTACTGAACCGGAATGGGATCAGCTATTGGCGCGGGTCACTGACACTCGAGCAGATCATATTGAGCATGGCATGCTGGGTATTCCACTCAACAGCAGGGGCACACTGAAAGCGGAACAGGTCCGCAGGCTGGAACAGAACAGCATTCCTGAAGTCCCCTCGCCGCTTTACCACGACGGCTATATTTACTTCGTCAAGAACGGTGGCGTCCTCAGTTGCCTGGAACTGGAGACCGGCAAACGCGTATACCGCATCAGGACACGAGGGACGGGTACGCACTATGCTTCGCCGATCATTGCCGGTGGCATGCTGATTTCAACCGCAGGCAACGGCCGCATCAGCCTCTTGAGCCTGGGGCCAGAGCCACAAGTACTTGCCAGCAACGATATGGGCGACGAGGTCTATGCAACTCCCGCCGCTGTGGACGGTGTGCTTTATGTACGCACCCACAGCCGGCTGTATGCCTTTGGGGCAGACCACTGATCCAGTCGAAAACAAGGCAACTCGGCAGCCTACTGCTCGTTAAGTGGCACCGCGTCCTCAGCAGAGGCACTGAGGTGGTGCGCCGGGTGGCGGGTCAATTCCAGCAGCGTCCAGCGACTCCAGCGACGCTCCGTCTGCCAGGCATGCATTTCCGTCTGACGTTCGTCAGGCTCCCGTCGCAGGCCATAGTGGCGAATATAGTTGACGTATTCCAGCAAGATTATGCTGACCAGCGCCTGGCCACAAAAGGCAATAGCCACCCATTGTCCGAGCACGTACCCGACACAGAGGACCACGGCAACTTCCAGCAGAAGCCAGCGCTGGCCGGCCAGGTTTCCAGCCAGCACTGCCATTGGCAGTAGGAAGCCGCAGAGGTGCCAAGCCCAGGATTCTGGCTAGAGCTGGTTATCGTTCTTCATCCTGGATGTTCCAGCGGCACGGCACAATGATACTTCGATGCATGCCGTGGGCCGGCTCTCACTTGCCCAGCTCCTGCGGGATCGAGCCATTGCCGGTTGGCTTGCCAGCCAGCACCCAGGAGAGGTTAAATCGTGCGACTGTCGAACCACCTTCGGGTCCGCCCTCAAAGTTCAAGTAGATCCAGCCTTCCGTCTTCGTGCCGGGGCGACCGGACGTGAGCGAAGAGTAGGCATGCCGGCCTTCATAGACAAGTCGCTTGACCGGCCAGCACCTGCCGCCGTCAAAGCTGGCCCAGACGGTGCCGTGGTCGCGACCGCTGGCGCTATCACAGTTGCTGTAAATCAGGATATCCCGGCCGGCCACGGCCAAGCGAGTCAGGCCGCCCATGCAGCCATAGTTGGTGTTTTGCGGTCCATCGGGCAGCGTGGCGCAGAAGGCGAGTTGAGTCCAGTTGACGCCACCATCCTTGCTGATGGCCGTCCACCGCCTCAGTGGACTTTCACCCTCCGGCGCCCAGTGCCGCCGTGAGTTGTAATAGATTGTACCGTCCGACAATTCTGCCAGCGTCGCTTCACCTGTCCCATTCGCTGGAAACGGTTCACTTGTCTGCCATGTCTTGCCACCATCGTCACTGAAAACAGCGTTCGTGACGTGGTCGGGCCAGCGAGCGCGTTCATTCTTGCCGGCATAAAACCTGGAGGGTCGGATCAAACGTCCCTTGTGTGGTCCATGACGCAGCGTGATTCCATGTTCATTCATATGCATCGATGGCATGTTGCCATTCGAGTCGGGCTTGATCGTCACTTCCTGTTCGGTCCAGGTCTTGCCATCATCCTGGCTGCGAAAGATATGCAGCGGGGCAGGGGGATGGTGATCTTCGACAAAGGCCAATACA
>CAUZOB010000070.1:0-21912 GCA_963581185.1 Planctomycetota bacterium
TCAAAACCCCCGGGCATCAAAACCCCCGGGCCTCGATAATGTCATCAAAGTCACGGATGTGGTAGCCAATGTCCAGATAGTCGAGCAGGTTACAGAGGCCACGCAGGGTCACGCCCATACCGTCCGGGCCACTGAATCCGCCGAACTGACCTCCACCCTTGACGTGTGGTTCGAGGTCCAGGAAGACGCCAGGCACGCCCAGCTTCTTGAGTTTTCGCTCCAACCTGGGAATCCATTCACGAAAGTCGCGGAGGATTGCCTCGTGCCCGCTGTCACCAATGTCGGGTGGCACGAAGTGCTTGAGTGAAGCTTCGTCGACATTCCCGAGTCGCTGGATTGCCTGCGGATGGCGGTAGTCCTTGATATGCATCCAGCCGATCCCTTGTTTCATTTTCAGGTACTCGCCAAAAGTTCCATCGGCGGTGAACCCCTGGGTGACAATATTCCCCGCGTCGAAGATCAGCATCAGCGCGGGATGATTGACTTGCCGGTAGAGCTCGGCCAGCAACGCTCCATCCTGCCCCACCAGATTGGCCTCCACTTCCAGCCCAAAGATCAGCCCGTCCTGCTGACAGCGATCAGCGATCTCACCAAGGTGATCTACCACTTGTGGAATATGGTCCCAGGCATCTGTGCCGCGAGGGTGGTAGAAGGAAAAACCGCGCAACAGCTTGGTCCCAAGAGCCACAGCCAGCTGGCATGCCTTGTTGACATCCCGAGCCAGGTAGGTGGGGAAAGGAATATATGCGTTGTGCGTGCCATCATCGACATTCTGCAGCTTGACTTTACCGATCGGCGAGCCCAGTGATGAGACCTTGAGTCCATATTCATCCTGCAACTTGACCACCTTGCGGACTTCCGACTTGGTCAATTTCATCACATTCTTGATACCCTGGCCGAGATCGATGAAACGGATCGAGTAGTACTGCAGGCCCATCGCAGCGAAGGCAGAGAACTGCTGCTGCACGGTTTTCTGATTTGCCGCTTCGTCCGCAAAACCGGTCAGGATGACGGAAGGCTTGTCGGCCATGGTGCAAGTGTCCTTTGTCCAGGGAGGGTCAGCGAATGCGGGAGTTCACATTGTGTGAGCGTGACGGGCCGAATGCAACGGGGTCCGATTGGGGGTCGGTATGCTGGTAGCAGACCCAGCGGGGCTCTATTATCTTGTTGCTTGACGCCGGCCGAGTGGGCCGGCACGCGCTTTATTTTGGATCACTATTTCAGCAGGATTTCAGCAGATGGCCGAGACAATCCCAACCGATTTGATTCAGCATGACGGCGAGCATCAATCCAACGAAGTCCGCAAGCGGGTGCAGCGGGAAGAGCCCAATGCACTGCGTACCTTCACACCGTCACTGGCTGTGATTTCCCGCAGTGCCGGTTCCTATCATTGGACTCCAGAGGGTCGCAAGCTGGCAGATTTCAGCTCCGGCGTGCTGGTCGCCAACCTGGGCCATAATCCAACAGCCTGGTGGCGCGCTGTTTTGAAGTACCTGCAGCTGGAAAATCTCGACTCCCCAAACCCGTTCATCGAGGCCGCCCCGCTGACCGCCTATAACGCGATCACGGAAGTCGAAGCAGAGGCGACCTCGCGACTGCTGGCCAACCTGCAAGGGGAGACCGGGGGCAGTCGCATGCAGCAGGTGATGTGGGCAGCCAGTGGCAGCGAGGCGATCCAGAAGTCGCTCTGGGCAGCCATGCGATTCAAGCCGGGTCGGGATATGCTGATTGCCACCCGGCATGGCTTTCACGGCAAGAAGGGCCTGGCCGGTGCAATCACCGGTTCGGAGGACGACAAGGAACGCGATGACCGCGTCCGCTTCATCAGCTTTCCCATGCAGGAGTGCCAGGACCTGGTTGACCGTCGCGAACCGCTGGACCTGGGACTCTACCAGGCAGAACTGGACCAGCTACTTTCCCAGCATGGCGACCGGCTGGCCGCCGTGGTGACCGAACCGTATCTGGGTGGCGGGGGCTCGTACCATCCCCAGGCAGAGTACATGCAGTTACTTGAGAAGTTCTGCCGGGACAATGGTCTGCTCTTCATCCTCGATGAAATCCAATCCAACTTTGGCCGCACCGGCCCGATGTACGCCTTCACGCACTATGGAGTGGAGCCCGATATTGTCTGTCTCGGTAAAGGACTGGGTAATGGAGTTCCGGTCAGTGCCGCTGTGGGACGAGCCGATGTGTTCGGGTCGCTGGGCTTTGGCGAGGGGTCCGATACATGGAGTGCCAATCCTGTCTCCTCCGCCGCCGTGCTGGCCACGCTGGACGCTTTTGAAAACCAGCCGGTGCTCGAGCAGGGCCTCGCCCTGTCGGCATTGATTGAAGAAAAGCTGGTGGAACTCAAGCAGACCAGGGTTATCGCACGTGTCCGCGGTGAAGGCTGCGTCTGGGGGATCGAATGTGCTGACCTTGGAGAGCTGCCCGCCGGCGACGTGGCCGACCTGGTGATCGAGGGTTGTTACCGCGGTGATCACGAGGGCCGTGGTATCCACCTGCTGGGATCCCTGGCTGGCAAGGTGATCCGAATCAGCCCACCGCTGACCATGCCGCTGGATGAGGCTGCTGAATACCTGGACCTGCTGCACCAGATCTGTGACCAGCTGGGAGAGGCCAGGGGTTAGAGGTCAGCGGCTACTGCGATGTGGCGTGCTGTCACATTGGTCGAGATGCCACCCCGCGTGCTGAATTCGGCACGTAACACCAGCTCGCGCGGGCCGAGTAATGCCACCAGGTCATCGAGGATCGTGTTGGTAACGTGCTCGTAGAAGATGCCCTCGTTGCGATAGCTCTGCAGGTACATCTTCAGACTCTTCAATTCCACGCATAACTCGTTGGGTATGTAAGTGATCACGAGCGTACCGAAATCCGGTTGCCCGGTCTGGGGGCAGATCGACGTGAATTCCGGACAGATGATCTCGATCTCGTAATCGCGATTTGGAAACTGGTTTTCAAAAGTTTCCAGCAGACCAGTTCGCGATTCGCTGTTGTCTTGTGCACCCATGTCGGGTCCTCCTTTGCGCTCTTATTGCATTGTGTCATGATGAATCGAGGTCGTGAAAGGGGGGCGCGGGATGCCATGCGAGTTGCGGAGATCTACAAGTCGATCCAGGGCGAGGGCCTGCTGTCCGGGAATGAGAGTGTCTTCCTGCGAGCATCGGGATGCAACCTCCGCTGCTGGTTCTGCGATACCCCCTATGCCTCCTGGGAACCGATCGGCGACGACCAGTCGGTGCCCGAGATTCTCAACCAACTGCTCTCCTGGGATTGCCAGCACATCGTGCTGACCGGCGGTGAACCGATGCTGTTTGCCGAGCTGATTCCACTCTGCCAGGAACTGTCCGAGGCAGGACGCCATCTGACGATCGAAACGGCCGGAACACTTGACCTGCCAGTCCATTGCGACCTGATGTCGATCAGTCCCAAGCTCGCCAATAGTGATCCAGCCGCCGATGATCACCCGCGCTGGCAACGACGACATCGCCAGACCCGACACGCTCCGGATGTGATTCGGCACCTGGTCAGCAACTATTCGTACCAGCTGAAATTTGTTATCGACTCACCGTCGGATTGCCAGGAGGTTGAAGAGTACCTGGAAGATTTTCCAGAGATCCATCGCGAACGGGTCTACCTGATGCCCCAGGGGACCACACTGGAAGAATTACAGCAGCGGGCCGAGTGGTTGCAACCGTACTGCGACGAGCACCAGCTAAGATACTGCCCGCGCATGCAGATCGAATGGTTCGGCTTGCAGATGGGGACGTGATCCCGGTCGTGAGCGGGCCTGCAGATAGCCACTCACTCCTCCAGCAGCGTGCCGATCTGCTGGACCGAGGATGCCAGTGAAGCAGCGGCCATTTTGAAGTTGGTGTGATTGGAGATCTCCGGCTGAATCTCCAGGAATAACTCCGTGGCCCGCTTCAGCTTGGAAAACTTCTTCCGCGCCTGCTTCAGATAGGCGTCGCCATCGTCCTGATTGAGTGGTCCGCCGAGTGCCAGCATAAAGTCGTACAGTCCGCGGTGGACTTCACACAACTCATCATCTTCCTCGGCTTCCTCTGAATGTTTGAGAAATGCGCGCACCATCCAGACGTGGCTGAGCAGGGAATCGATCTGCTGCATTCGCTGACTGGCAGGCATGGTGGAATCTCGTGTTACCTTCTGACTGTCGGACGCTGCTAGTTATCCTCTCGGACCGATTCGGAGTCATCAGCATCGTCGTCGCTTGAGCCCCAGGGGCTGGCAGGAACGTCGTCTGACGGCTCTGCGGCCGGCGGTTTCTTCGCTGCCGGCCTGGGTGCGCTGATCAAGACGACAACCGCTCCGGCAATCACGATCACCAGGGCGGCGACGAAGTTCACTGTGACTGCGGACCAGGTGCCATCGCCCGTGATTGCGACCAGCGTGTTGATAATCGGTGCACCACCGAACACGATTGGCATGATAAACACGGGCCGGCCTCCAAAGGTGAAGGAGAGGATGATTCCCAATGCCCCGAAGGCCCCCAGTGCCCCGGCCAACAGGGAGAAGATGGCACCCCGACCCTTCCATTCGGCTGGTTCCGATTGCACAACAATTTCACTGTTACTCTTGAGCGCAGGAACACTGTTTATCACCGCCACTCCATACGGCTTGACTGCTTTCCGTTCAACAGGCACGCCACTTTTTGTTTCCGTGGCCCCCTCGTTGAGGTGCTCCACGCTTACCAGTCGTTCGGTGTTCCCCGTTTCATGGAAGGCGTGATAACGCTGGGGTGGATTGGAATTCAGCATCATCAAGGGGACGATGACCGCGATACCAAAATAGGCCAGGCCGACACAGAGCAAGGGCCGCAGGCGACTGTTACCCATCTTGGCCTGGCTCTTGTGCAGAATGGATCCGTAAGAGCCCCAGCAGAGCACGGTTAAGGAAATGCCCATGAAAATCCAGAACACTTCGCTGCTAGCCAGTGCCACCTTCAGCCCCTTGGCGATATGAATCGGGGGTGGCTTGAAGTACATCACGCCGGCAGCTCCGATCACGACCAGCAGGATGCCCAGGTAAAATTTTCCAGTCCCTTCCTTGAAGGTCTTGGTCATCCACATCGATACCAGTGTGTTGACTACCGGAGCACCGCCGAACACGATCGGCATCACGTAAATCGGGCTGGCCCCGTTGTTCAGCGCAGTGATAATGCCCAGTGCTCCCAGAGCACCACAGGTGCCGGCAGCTAATCCCCAGATAATACCCCCCTTGCTCCACTGGCCCTTTTCGCCCTTGGACCTGAGTACCAGGATTGGAGTGATCACGGCCACAACGAAATAGGAGAGGCCTACACAGAGCAGCTGCCGCAGAGAACTGTCCCCCATGTCATGCTTGCCGGCATGCAAGGCAGGACCATAGGCTCCCCAGCAGAGGACGGTCATCAGGGCAAACGGGATCGATGTGAGGATAGTTCCCACGTTACATTCTCCGGATACTCAGTATCGGTGGCAGCATTCGAGCTGCATCTCCACCGCCTGCTGGTCGGTGACAAGTTTAAACGATTCGCCAGCCGTTTGGCACTGGACCACCCCATGACCCTCTGCAGTTCATGCAGATTCACCGGCAGGATGAATCCGCTGGCCGATCGATGCCATCAAGGGATCATCCTGAGCCTCGCAGAAACCGAGGTGCAGGTGCCGTCGCCAGCCTTCGGCTGCGGAAAATACGCCGGAATGTGCTCCGAGTTCTTCGTCCAGCTGCTGCATCGTATGCAGATAGGAGTCCAGTCCCTGGCTTTCATCCAGCCACTGCTTCTGGCTGCTGTGACAGGCCAGCATCGCTTGCTTGCGCTCGCCCAGCGAGGAGATGTCGACGTAGTACTCAGGCAGGACAAGGTGTCCCAGCGGGTCACGATGCGAGTAGGGCTGAGCGTGGTATACCGTGACAGCGCCGCTGACAGCATCCCGTGGCGGCTGGACAGGAAAGTTCGGCATGCCACGGCTGAAAGCGGCTGTCACGGCCAGCCGGCAGGCATTCATGTGATCCTCCATGTAATCACTGGGACTGTGTACCAGCAGAATGCCAGGCTCGACCTCGCGAATGACCGACGCGACCTGCTGCAGCAAGTCGAGATTGTAGAAAATCTCCAGGTCGTTACAGATGCTGCCGTGAAACACCGCACCAATCGCTGCGGCCGCCTGCTGGGCTTCCTCGCGGCGGATCGCTGCGATTGTCTCAGCGTCGTGTTGTGTGGAACCACAGCAACCATTAGCCAGGTTCATGTAATGCAGTGAATGGCCCGCCTCGGCCAACAACATCATCGTGCCAGACATCAAGAACTCGATGTCATCTGGGTGAGCGGCAAGTGCAAGTACAGGAAGAGTCATGGGAAAATGGTGAGTCCGTGGTGTTAGCTAGTCCCCCCGCAGTGCCGGTAGCAGCGGTGCGCGCAGCGTGACTCGGATCGCAACCAGGCTCGTTATGATGCCGACCAGCAAGATCACGGAGATCATGATGGCCAGGTCCATGCCGGGCGCACTGGCTCCTGCCAGCGCGACATGTGGCAGGACCGCGCAGGCAGCCCCCAGTCCACCGGTCATTAAGCCACCCAGCAGCAGCAACAGATTTTCCAGCATGATCATGTTGGCGATCCGGCGACGAGGAAACCCGGTACTCCTCAACAACGCCAGCTCAGCGCGGCGTTCAATAATGTTCCGGACCTGGATCGTCGCCAGTCCAAACGTCCCCAGCAGCAATCCCAGTGCCCCCAGGCTCTGGAAGGTGCTGAGATAGGTATTCTGCACAGCCAGCAGCGAAGCGAGTTTTTGATCGGCACTCTGGATATCGAATCCATGGTCCCCAAGTTGATTCTCCAGCACCTGCTGGACCGTCTGGCGAGCTACAGTTCCCGAGTCGATCAGAAAGTAGCGATAGCCGCTGATCGTGGGAAAGAGCTGCTGAAAATCAACTTCTCCGATCAACAGGGTCCCTTGCAGCACACTGTTGGCCAGCAGACCTGCCACGCGAAAGTGGATTGTCTGGTCATTCTCGTAGGTGATCGGAAAGACCTGGCCGATACCTCCCATCAGCTGCAGGGCAAACATTGCGGTGTTCTTGTCAATGACCACCGGCACAGGATCATCCTTGCTACCCAGGTGCGGCTGCTCGTTATCCAGCAGTCGCCAGGGGTTGGCGATGCTCTGCTGATCTTCCGCAGCACTACTGGCCCAGGCAAAGTGGTCGGGTCCGGCGATGTCGAAATGAGCGACCAGCAGCGGACTGACGCCCAGCACCTGGGGTCGACGGGCGCGGTACATGTTATTGCAGCTGGCATCGTCTCCTGGCTTGAGCCGCAAGGGCATGATTGTGGCTCCCTCCAGCCGGTCGGTATTTTCTTGACCCAGCTGAAGAAGCTTGCCTTTTGATTCAGCCAGGTTTTCGTAGATAGCAACCGAGCTGGTTGCCAGGCTATCGAATCCACCGGTCCCGTTTCGCGTCACGTCGAGTCGAAAGGCCCCCATCGAGAGAATCAAGAAGCTGGCACTGGCTACCAGACCGATTGTCATGGTACTGCGCTGGGGATTTCGGCCGGCATTACGCATGGCCATCCTCAACAACACCGGTGGATCCGCCAGCGACCGGTTACCTTCACCGGAATTACGAATGCGTGCGCGGATCACTAACAGCAGTCCTGCCAGGATCGCTGCGCCACCGCCGACAAACGCACCAGCCTGCCCCTCGCTCCCCAGTATGGCCACAAACGACGGCTGGGCAGCAAGCCCCGCCAATGCCAGGCCACAGATGAATAACGAGAAGGTTGTGATCGACAACCAGCGCGGCGACTTGTAACGGGCGGACCCCAGACCCCCCTCCAGTTGTCCGGCTAGCAGCTGTCGGGCTGCGATTGTGCGACTCCGCCAGATCGATATGCCGATCGTGAGGATGGAGATCACCGTACCGAGCAGGCCACCCAGCAGCATAGTCTGGCCACTCCAGTGGAACTCCAGGAAGGGTGTCACGATTGCTCCCACCCACCAGCTGCGCAGGCCCGCCACCATCAAGATGGCATAGCCGATCCCGGCAGCCAGGCCGAGCAGACTACCAAGCACGCTGACCAGTGAATTTTCAGCGATCAGCATCCAGGCGATCTTCTTGCGGGGTATACCGAGTGCTGTCAACAGCCCGGTTTGTTGGCTGCGCTGCTGGAGACCGAGTCGGAACAGCAGGCCGACGAGCATCAGGGCGGCAGCAATCACAAACAGGCTGAGGGCAAGAAACAGCAGGTCGAAGGGCGTGGCACCGCTGGATGCTTCCAGGCCTTCGCGTTTGACGGGCAGAAATTCAAATCCCAGCGGTTCCTGCAGTTGCCGGGCCGAGTCGACGAAGGCGGATCCCAGCCGCTCGACATTCCATGGCTGGTCGGCAGCTGCCTGCTGGGAATCGTGCCCCTCTGGCACGATCCGGATCGAGGTGGTCTGGCCAAAACGACTTCCCCACAGCTTGTGGCCGACTTGAAGTGAGATGAAAGCCTTGGGCGTTGTGCGATAGTTGTTCCAGAATTCATCGTCCTGCGGTCGAATGGAATGGACCAGCGGAAAGGGCAGGTCCCAGTCGTTAATCGACCGCTTGTCAGTCACGCCCGGCACGCGGGGCGTCAGGTCAGGGTCGTTGATGAGTGAGCGTGGCTGCAGGTACCGAGCTGGTCGTCGCAGTCGATAGGGCTGGTCAGGCTTGACCAGATCCGCAATAGATGCGACCCGCAGATCAATGAAACTCTCCACATTCTTGCCGTGCGTTGTTTCCGGCTGGTAGAACTCGATTCGCAGCCAGTCCCCGGCGGCGACCTGCAGGTCGTCGGCTAGCCAACTGGTGATGATGATCTCGTCGTCTGCCGGTGGCGGAAGCGGAGAGCCGCTGGATCCAATCAACGGTCCCAGCGTGGCGGCGGGATCGACGGCGGCGATCAGTGAGTAGGGAACCAGCTGATCTTCCGCTACCTGTGGCTGCGTTTTATCAACCAGCCCGCTGGTCGACGTCGCATGCTGCTGATCGCTGGGCTTGTAAATGGCATTGGCCAGGTAGATCAGTACCGGCTGGCTCTGATGATCCTTGAAGGCGTGCCTGGCAACCTCGTCAACCTCGTCGCTCAATACCATCCGCGTGCTGGACAAGCTGAAATAGGAGAGCGTGATATTGGGAATAATATTGCGAGCATTTTCTGGCGGCTCCCAGCTGAGATCGACCGGCGTGATTAGCAGCCCGTAGTCTTCCAGTCGGGGATCGAGGGCAGCAGCTAGTTGCTTGCTGGCAGCAGCGTCGGGTGGCTGGTTCGGGTTCGTGCCGGCTACCAGCAGGGCATTGGCGAGCCCTTCTTGCCGCAAGGCTTCTTGCAAGGTTGGCAGGGCGATGTAGGCATTGCGGGAGAGCGACTGGCTGGCCCGCAGGTCAAACCGCCCCAGTCCCTTGGCGGGGATAACCTGAGCAACTTTCAATCGCGGCAGGCTACGGACCGGGTCATCTTTTTTCCCCAGCGGGCTGTCGGGATTGATGTCCTGTAGCTTCGGCAGCCGCAAGGTAACCCGATCGCCAACTCCGACACCGAGTTCCGTGGCCAGCGGTTCGTTCAGGATGATCTCGTTGGCTGCCAGCGCCGCCGGCCTGGCTGTATCAGACTTATCGAGGTCCCAGAACTCAGACTCGATACCGAGCACGAGCACGTTGCCCGCCCGCGACCGGTCCTGCTGGGGGTCATCGGTTGATGTCTCCACAGTTCCCTGTGGGAACATGATCGCCGGCACGGCCTGCTTGTAGTTTTCCCGGAAGCCTGGTGACGCGGCCAATTCGCTGGCCAGTTCGACTCGGAAGAACCGGTCGACAATGAGAATTTCATCGATGGCACCAAGTCGATCCAGCGTCAGTCCGCGCAGCGAGCCGCGCATCGAGTCACCGATCAGCAGGGCGCCGGTCAGGACGGCCGTGGCCGCAGCTACCCCGAGTGCCACAGCGACGTTAATTCGCCAGTGGTGGATGAGGCTGCGAATTACCAGTCGCCGGGCATTCATCTGGTCTCCAGCTCGTTTCAAGTAGCCACGAGTTTGCCGTCATCCAGTTCACGTTGCTGGTTGAGCATGCCCGCCATTTCCATGTTATGGGTCACCACTACCAGTATCATTTCTTGCTCCGCCTGCATCTCCAGCAGCAACTCTGCTATCTGCCGGGCGTTGCTGCGATCGAGGTTGCCAGTCGGCTCATCGGCCAGTACCAGGGTGGGGTTATGAACCAGGCTGCGGGCCACCGCAACTCGCTCCCGCTCACCACCAGACAATTCCGCCGGGCGGTGACTGAGGCGGTCAGTCAGCCCAACTCGGTCAATCAACACGTGAGCACGTTCCAGGCAGCCAGCATCCGGGCGGCCCAGGGCGATAGCCGGAACCAGCACATTTTCCAGCACAGAGAGCTGGGGCAGCAGGTGGTGGTCCTGGAATATAAATCCGATCTGCTTGTTACGGAATCGCGCCAGCTCGTCATCTGCCAGCTCGAAGGGGTTTACGCCATCCAGCTGAAAAGTACCACTTGTGGGCTGATCGAGCGTCCCCATGATGTGTAACAAGGTGCTCTTGCCTGAGCCACTGGGACCGACGATTGCCAGGTTGTCGCTACCGGACAACACCAGGTCAACTCCCTTGAGAATCTCAAGTGGCTCGCCGCGGGTGGGAAACTCGCGGGTGATCTGGACAAGTTCCAGCTCGGACATACGATCGTTCTGGTTGCTGGTGGAGGAGAGTTAGCTCGCACACAGAGCCCAGGTGCCAACACCGTAGAACGTGTACTCCACGTCAGGTTGCTGGTCCCAGACGGCTCCCAGGAATCCTCCCGAGGGGTGCTGCAAAGACCTAGCGTAACTTAAAGCTGCGGCATCGTCGATCATCTCACGCGCGTCCAGGTCAGTCAGCGTCAACAGGCCGGTGAAGGTACTCAGCAGGTCGGCGATGGGGATTCGCGTATTGGCTCTCAAACCACCCTCGTCGGTCTGCATCTCGGCCAGGAACTCTGCAGTCGTCTGCCGCAGATCGTCATCGATTGCATCCAGAATTCTCAGCGCCGCGATGGCGGCTGCCGTCGGATTTGTACCGGCTCGCTTCCCGGCACGGATTTCCAGGAAACCACCACCTTCCGCCTTCTGGGAGTGGAGAAAGTCGACCAGCCGTGCTGGCTCAGGCAACTCCCGCTCGATCAACTGCCTGACCAGCAGGACCAGGAAGGAATGGTAGGTGCTGCTGGCAATTCCCTCTTCCGCCTTGGCATAGCCACCATCGTCACGCCGCAACAGCTCCAGCTGATCGGAGACCCGGTCGGCCCAGCTGTCGGCCGCCTGCTGGAAGATATTGATACCTGCTGCCGAGTCGAGCAGGGCTGAGGCGAAGATCAGCGAGTGAAAGTCGACGATCGACTCGTGACCCTGTAAACGCTGTTGCAGGAAAGCTGCAGTTCGCTCGGCTGGTTCGCCCGACAGCTCACCCAGGATCGCCAGGCTGCGGAGCGCGAAGCTGGTGTAGTAGAGATCGCTGCCCCCCTCGCGTCCGGGAAAGCCACCATCGGGCTGTTGTTTATCAAGAATGAAGCGGGCCACGGTCTGCCGCGCATCGTCTGGCCAGTTGCCGATACCGGTGGCGAGCCGGATGGTCAGTGTTTCAAGGTAGCCGGCCATGCTGCCCCGCTTGGTTTAATCCTGCTGGGGAGATACATAGTGCTGCAGCTGTTCTCGCAAGGCGGCTGGAATCGCCAGCGGCTCGGGAGCTGCATCTGCTGTCATCCGGCAGCAGACTGAGACGATCTGGCCACGAGCAACTGCTTCGCCATCAAGCTGAAAGTTGCACTGGTAGGTGACGCTGGTGGTACCGAGTCGAGCGACCGACAGCTGGATTGTCAGCTCGTCCTCGAAAGCAACCGCTCGCTGGAAATCGCAGTTGGCAGAGGCGCGTGGCCAGCTGATGCTGCCCTCGGCGTCCTGGCTGACCACGCTGCTGCCAAGCTGACGCAAGAGTTCGTGTTCCGCCTGTTCCATAAAGCGAAAGAAGGCGGTGAAATGCATCATCCCGGCCGCGTCGGTATCGCAGAATTCCACCCGCCGGGTTGTTTGGTAGCTCGATGCCATGGCAAGGCAGTTCGTGCGGCCGCGATCAGTCGCCCGTGTAGGACATCAGGGCCATAAAGCGAGCTCGCTTGATCGCCAGCGTGATTGCGTGCTGGCTGGCAGCCGAACATCCAGTCTTGCGACGACCAACGATTCGGCCGTGTCGATTGACCAGTTTCTTGAGGAAGTCGATATCCTTGTAGTCGACATACATCGGCCGGGGCCGCTTGCCATCGACGAACAGGGGATCCTTCTTACGCGCGCGTGTCTGGGTCCGCTTTTTACGGGGCCGTGAGGGTCGTGAGGGTCGTCCTCGAGGTGGTGGCATGATTCAATCTACCTGTCTCTTAGAGTACCCGTGGTCTACCTCCCCAAAGTACGGGCTGACTTCCTGGACGTGCCTTTACATCAAGACAACGGAGGAGGGGGAATCAATTATTCTAGGCGAATATCATGCTGCCACAAGTGGCCGACCGCCAGCTAGTCAGCACTGACAAGGTACCTGTCGCCCGCCTCAGAGTTGCTCGCCACTGCTGCCGGGGAAGAACTTTTCCAGCGTCTGATCGCCTGGTGGTCGGGTGGCGAGCGAGACCAGTACCAGCGAGATGCTGGAGGCAATGAAGACCGAGGCCACAGGCAGCATCTCCAGGAACTTGTACTTTGGGTCCGGTGGGTAGCCCGCCTGGACAAAGAAGTAGATCCAACTCGCCACGGTGACCAGCAAACAGGCATAGGCTCCAGCGCGAGTCAGCCCTTTCCAGTAGAGGGCGGCCACAATCAGTGGCACCAGTCCGGTGAAGCCGGTGAAGCACCAGATCGCAAGATCAAAGATGCCTGGCGGATGCAGCAAGCTGACGAGGTAGGTGACAACCACAATGCCGACGATGAAGCTGCGAGCCATCATCACAACCTGCCGGTCGCTGAAGCGGTCACGCCCCTTCAACTCGAGCACAATGTCGTTGGTGAACATTGTTCCCAGGCAGAGGAACTGGCTGTCCAGTGATGACATCACGGCCGCCAGGATGCCGGCAGCCAGCAGGCCGGAGAGGATCGGCCCAGAGAGCTTTGCCACCATCATCGGCAAGATCAGATTGACACTCTTGAGCGTGCCTGGATCGATTACCAGGGCACCCTTGTAGAGGGCCGCGGTGGCCCAGGTGCCGATCAGCACACAGGGAAGCCAGACGATCGCAATCAGGATCGGGTGAGCCACAATTGGCAACTTGAAAGTGCTGGCGCTGCGGGCAGTCAGCCAGTGCTGAAAAATGTGTGGGAACATGGCAGCCGAGAGCGGGATCAGCAGATAGCTCAAGAAGAACAGGCGTGTGAAGACCGGGGGCCCCATCGTCAGCTTCTCCGGATGGGACTGCTGCACTTGTGCCGTGGCAGCTTTCAGGCCGGCCCAGATTCCCTGGCCGTCACCCAGCTGGGTGGCAATCACCAGGAATGCCACCAGTCCCAGCACCATGAAGACAAGTGTCTGGAAGGCATTGGCCCAGGCTGTACCGCGCATGCCACCGGCAAACACATAAGTCAGTACGACGGTGCAGATCATCAGCGAACCGAGCCAGTTGGGAACGGTCCCGGTGATACCGTGAATCACCGCCCCGCCGCCGAGGATTCCGATCAACAGGTAGGGGATCACGAGCAGGACCAGGACCAGGAACAGCAGTGTGCCAAAGTTGCGACTTTCCAGTCGGTCGCGAAAATACTGGACCTGGGTGGTGTACCCGTTGCGACGACCGATGGACCAGATCTTGACGCCCACCAGGAAGAAACAGAGTGAGTGCACGATGCCACTGGAGGATGCCATCAGGGCGTATACGCCGACGCCCCACTGAAAGGACTTGCCGGTCGACCCGACCAGGGCAAAGGCTGTCATGGTCGTGCCGAACAGGGAGAGCAGCAGCAGGACCGGGCCGATCGAGTGGCTAGCCAGCATGTAGTCCTTGGCGGTTCCCTGGCTGCGACGTCGTGCCAGCAGGCCGAACAGCAGCAGCAGGGCCAGGTAGCCAATGATGATCATCAGCTGAATGTTCATGCTGACCGTTCCTCCGGGGAATCGGCCTCAGTATCGGCCAGGTCCCTGGGCCAGCTGAACTTGACCAGCAGCGCCCAGGCGCCGGCAGCCAGCAGGGAGATCATCAGGTGGTAGGCCAGCACATGCGGCAGGAAGCCAAACCAGAGTCGCTCGTTACCCCAGGGTGCCGTCAGCTGGTGGAGTACCAGTACCAGCAGGAGCAGCAGCCATGGAAAGAGTGCGCGTGGCATCGCAAGCCAATGGTAAGGAGCGAGTGGTCAGAGGCCAGTGGTTAATTTAGCACTAACCACTAGTTGCTGACCACTCATGACACTCCGCTGCTCTGTCCATCCGCCCTGGGCGGAGCGGATATCACCAGGGTCCGCGGATGTAGTAGATCCCGAACTGACGGGTGTTCTGGGGGTTGGCCGGCGTGGGATAAAACGTCCCAGCTGCCGCGGCTCTCGATGCACCCATTCCCGGACGGTACTGGTGGATAATTGTCCGCATTTGCGAACTGGAGACACCCCAGCCGAGTGAGCGGGTGGTGTTGGCCGTTGGCGGTACGACCAAGGCACGCGGCATACCAAACGAGGGGCTGTAATATTGCCCATGCCAGGGCGTGGCCATTTCGTGGTTACGCTGCCAGAGACGCAGTACGCGCTTGTAGCGTGATTCGGCGTTCGCGTCTGCGGGGCAGATGATCACGAGCGTAGCGGTAAACAGCAGACCAAGGAGGATCTTCTTCATGGCGAGGCTTCCTTTCTCAGTGACAGCATGTCGCGGTGGGGGGGGCACCGCTCCTGGCCCTCGGTTAACCGCTGCGTGGATGACAGCGCGGCAACCTGTTTACCAGAAGAAGTTGGTGATTGGAGGTGCGATAGGCATCCGGGTCCAGAGGACTCGCGTGCGAGTCATACCGCGACCACCGTCGTAATAGCGATAGTAAGTTCGCTGATGGGAATAGAGGAATTCATGTGGCATCAGCGGCTCGTACGAGTAGTGCGATTGACCAACGACTGCCGGAACCTGGATCGGTGCCGGGTAGAGTTGGGCCGTTGCGCCGGATGGCGAAGGGGCATACTGGTTCTGGAAAAGTCGTGAACGGCGCGGGGTCGTCCAAAGGGCCGTTCGCTTGGGTCTCTCGAATTGCCCGCCGGCAACTGTGACCTCGACGGCCTTACGATCTTCTGCCGACGCGGTCGTTAAGACCATGCTGGCAACTGCTAATACTGTGATCATGCGCAACATGTTTATCGCTCCCTGGCGGAATCTGGCCTGCCTCGACCATGACCGCCATCTGTACTCAATACTAACCACCACGTAGTGACGGAGTCGAGAATGAATTCTCGAAAAACCCAAGACTAAAAACCACGCCATGGGCCGCCAACTGAATAACTCGGAATCCTTGCTGCGCCCTAGTGAGTCTTTGTTTGCCAGCTCGGGGGATTGGCGCTAATGGTCACCTGCTGACACAAATATGGCTGGGAAGGGTCCCTTCTAATCGATATAATCCGCAGACTCTGTTCATCGATCACAGGGAGCTGGTCTGTCTGACTGGCCACCAGATTCCACTCTCCCGCAACACCTGCTTCCGCACCCCGGCGGGGAATGCGTGCTGGAGCAGGTTGTCGGTGTATGCAGTCCAGGTCACAAGTAATCGATCGTGGGAAGTTACGGATGTCCGTCATGCCATCTGCGCCTCGCAGGAAAACCACAGCCAGTTCGCCGACTCGACGCCGTCGATTGACGGCCAAGTCGATGGCGGCCAATCAGCGCGATATCTCAGTCAGTGAGTTCTTTGCCAAGAATCGGCACTTGCTTGGCTTCGACAATCCTCGCAAGGCAATGCTGACGACGGTCAAGGAAGCTGTCGATAACTCGCTTGATGCCTGCGAGGAAGCTGGCATTCTGCCAGAGATCTGGGTCCATATTGAGGAGGTCAAGAATCATCGCTTCTCGGTCGCCGTGCAGGACAACGGACCAGGCATCGTCAAGAAGCAGATTCCGCTGATCTTTGGCAAACTGCTCTATGGCTCCAAGTTTCATCGCTTGCGAATGAGCCGTGGGCAACAGGGGATCGGCATCAGCGCCGCCGGTATGTATGGCATGCTGACGACCGGCCAGCCAGTCAAGATTACATCGAAGGTAAAGAAGCGGGAGTTTCATTACTACGAAGTCCAGATCGATACCAAGACCAACAATCCCGAGATCCTCAATGGCCGTGGTGAGGGAGTTGATATTTCCAGCAGGAATCGGGAGCGGGACTTTGCCAAGCTCTCGATCAACTGGGTCTCCTTTTATGATCCAGTCGACGAGCAGACAGAACCGGCCGAGGTGATGACTGGCACGCGAGTCAAGATTGAACTGGAAGGGCGACACCAGCGTGGTCGCGGCAGCGTCGACGACTACCTCGCGCAGACCGCTATCGCCAACCCGCATGTGACCCTGCATTTTCATGATGCCGATGGTGCTGAGCGGGTCTTTCGGCGGTCCACAGATCAACTGCCTGTCGAACCCAGGGAGATCAAGCCGCACCCCTACGGAGTGGAACTTGGACGACTGGTGACGATGATCAAGGATGTCAAGGAAGGCACAATCGCCCAGTTCCTGACCGGATCGTTTTCCCGAGTCAGTGCGGCGGTGGCGAGGAAGATCTGCGCGCAGGCAAAGGTCAGCACGCGGGCGACCGTTCGTAAGATCAACCAGGATGATGTGGAGAGCATCTATGATGCAATCCAGCTGACCAAGATCAAGAATCCCTCTACCGATTGCATTTCGCCGATCGGTGAAGAACTGCTGATCAAGGGACTGCACCAGGTCGTTCCCGGTGAGTTCTACACAGCAGCCACTCGGCCGCCCGCAGTCTACCGAGGGAATCCTTTCCAGATCGAAGTTGCCTTGGCCTACGGTGGCGGTACCACGGTTCAAAAAGTATCGCTTGAGTTGCTCGAACGAATGATTCGTGAAAGTGATGCCCGCACGCTTCGCCAGTTCCTGCTCAATACCTTTGACGGCATGGGGAACGGAGCGGCTGAGAAGATCCTTGCGGAAGCCAGTTTTGGTAGCCGCCAGTCACCCGCCAAGCTGAAGCCGAAGCAAATGGCTGATCTGCATGAAGCGATGAAAAATGTCAACGTCGCCGATCGACAGAGTATGCAGGTGCTGCGATACGCCAACCGCGTGCCGCTGCAATTCAAACAGCGTGATTGCGCGATCACGCAGGCCATTATGAATACCAACTGGCGACCCTACGGGCTTAGCCAGTCCCGCGGATCTCTGCCCTCCGGACCGATCACCGTGATGATCCACATGGCCAGCGTGTGGGTGCCCTTTACGAGTGAATCGAAGGAAGCTATCGCGGCCTACCCGGAAATCGAAAAGGAACTGCGACTCTCAATCCAGGCGGTTGGTCGGAAACTGAAAATGTATCTCCGCCGACGCCAGAATGTGAAAAAACAAAGCGATCGACGTAGCGTGTTTCAACGCTACCTGCAGGAAGTGGCAGGGGCAGTCAACGAGATCAATGGCACAAACCAGCAAGCACTCTACAACAAGCTGGTAAAAGTTGCCGAGCGAGTGACCGCGGCAGCGGATATTCGTATGAATGATCGAGGTAAAGTCGTGGCAGAAGAAGAGTATGGCCAGAATGTACTGATCGTTGATCAGGATATTGATCAGTTGCTGGGCCCTGAAGAGGGCAATGGCCAGTCAAGATTGTTCGAGTAACGCTGCCGCTTGCGGCATGTCCCAGGTCGGGTTGCTAACAGACAGGTAAGAGCATGGCCAAGAGAAAGACCAGCCGTCAGAAGACGGCTTCCGAGCTAAACCCACGTGACCGTAAGACGATGGACTCGATCGTCGGACTGGCGGATGGAGTGGTGAAACTTGCCGGTCGTGGGCGGGTACCCTATGTCGATATTCCCTCCCGATCGCTCTCGAATGTGAACTACAGCAAACGCCGCAAGATTCTCGAAATGGGATCGTCGACGAACCGACGGGAACTTTTCAACCTGGCCCAGGCCCGCTCGTATATGCAGACCCTGCTGGTAGGGAGTGGCTGTAAGCAGCTGATCGAACAGGGTAAGACGACCAGCATTCGTGGACTCTATTATCTGCTCAAGCACACCATCGCAGGTTCCCGTGAAGAGACCTTCGATGACCAGGCGGATTGTGATCCAGTCATCGAGGATGTCGAAGTTGCGCTGAATGCACTGCGTGAGGAATTACATGTCTACGCGTCGAACCGGGGGTCGATGGTGGGCAATATCATCGTCAACGATAGCGGTGATGAAATTGACTGCTCGAGGATGGGGAGCGGTGGCTATGCTATTCCCTCGATCGTCGAACCGGAGATCATGCAGTTCGTTAAGTGTGACGCGGACTTTGTCCTGCATGTCGAAAAAGATACCGTCTGGCGACGGTTCAATGAGGACAAGTTCTGGAAACAGCACAACTGTATCCTCACCCATGGCAATGGCCAACCGCCACGTGGAGTGCGACGACTGCTCTACCGCTTGAACAAGGAACTTGACCTGCCTGTCCTCTGCTTGCTGGATAATGACCCCTGGGGGTACTACATCTATAGCGTGATCAAGCAGGGCTCAATCAACCTGGCCTTCGAATCCGGCCGGATGGCCATTCCCGGCTGCAAGTTTATCGGCCTCCGCAGTATCGACTACAAACGCTGTGACCTGTCGCCCAGTGTGCAGATCCAGCTGAGTGATACAGATATCAAGCGAGCCAAGCAGATCGCCAATTATCCCTGGTTCGAAGGCAAGCAGCGCTGGCAGAAGGAAATCAAGCAGATGCTGGAGAACGGCTTTAAGCTCGAAGTCGAATCGCTGATCAGCAAGGACATTAGCTATGTCACCGAGGAGTACGTTCCGGAACGACTCAAGAAAGCGGACTTCCTCGATTGATCCGCCAGCTCATTTTTTGTTATCCACGCTGAACTCTGCTGGGATTGTCCGTTGGATCGATACAGGCCGGGCCTTTCCATCCATGGCAACTCAGAGCCCAGACGCTGAGACCGTAGAGTCCCTAAACAGGTGCCCCTGCTCCCATATTCCTCGCCTCCTGCTGGCTCACGTCGCAGTGCTGACAGTACTCCGATGTCGTGTAATAAGTCACATAACTGTGCTGCACCAGTTGTGGATGCACCTGCTCATCAAACAGGACCTCGTCAATCAGCCATCCCAGCACGGCAGGCGCGGAGAAGTGCGGGCAGACGATAATCCCGACTCCAATCAAGGCCAGCTGGGCCAGTAGGTCCCGTAGCATCTCCTGGATTTCATCCAGGTTCACCCCCTGTGGGAATCCCGCACGCGGCGGGGAGGAAATCAGCTCGTGGATGGCAACATCGTGGCTGCCATCCGATAGCTCGTCGAGGAAGCTACACAGCTGTTCCACGTTGGTCTCGTCCGCCAGATCAGCCAGTAACAGCGGCTGCTCAGAATCCGACAGCAGGCTTTCGCTGCGCAGTAAGGACGGCGACCAGCGGCACGTTCGTGACGCCGGGGCGGCGAAGTCAAGGACGTCCTGCAGTGCAGCAGGCAAGTCGGAGAGGCATCCGTCATGGATTTCCACGTCCAGGTTATCAAGTGTAAACTCGATATGACCATTCTGCCCAAACCAGTTCACGGTCAGCGTGCCGATCTCATCGCAGTCCGTTCCTGTCCAGGAAATGTTTCCGGCAGCACCCACCTGGTGCAGCAGCAGGCCCGCCAGCCGATTGTCAGCAGGAGCGTTGAGTGGGCTGGCTGCACGAGCAAAACAGATTCGGCGGCCATGCAGTGTAAAGTCGCAATTGCCGGCCAGTTCCAGCATCAGTGGCGTGTCGATGCCGGTCAGTCGCAACCAGCCCGCCACGCAGTTATTGACCGTGTTATCCAGCTCGCCCTGCAGACAGTAGTTGCTCAAGTGAATCGTCATCGCTCGCGACCTCCCTGGCATTCGAATAGTTTTCCGGATGGGCACCGTAGATCGAATCAGACTCCAGCTCAATGGTGTGACATGACAGCCAGTGACAGCGCGATGATCAGGGACGAGGAACCCCTGACCCTTGACCACGAACGACCGCTCTGGCTGTTACAATGCGCCTCGGAAAGCCGCTTCAGGAGGGATCTCGTCGATGCCATTTCGAATGCCATACCTGCTCACGTCAGTTCTCCTTTTGCTGTGTCTGGGTGTCACCATCAACAGCTCCGCTCGGGAACCAACAGACTTCACTCCGGTCCGCAGGCTGATTGAGCGGGCGATCGACAGCGGTGAAGTTCCCTCGTTCGCAATTGCGGTCGTAAAGGACGGCCAGATTATCTGGGAAGAGGGTTTTGGAATGGCGGGCAGCGGCAGTGTCAAACCAGCAACCGCTCACACCATGTACTCACTGGCTTCGATTTCCAAACCGATCACGGCCACCGGCCTGATGATGCTGGTTGATCAGGGCACGTTGAAACTGGATTCGCCGGTGAATGACTACCTGGGCGATGCCAAGGTTGTTTCGCGAGCTGATGAAACTCAGCAGGCCAGCGTCAGGCAGCTTGCCAACCACAGTTCAGGCCTGCCACTGCATTACCAGTTCTTCTACAACACCTTGCAGAAGGATGTGATTTCCCGCGACGAGTCGATTCGGCGCTACGGTGTGCTGGTGACACCGCCGGGTGAGGTCTACCAGTATGCCAATCTTGGCTATGGCATCCTGGATCATGTGATCGAGCGGGTAAGCGAGCAACCTTTCGGCACGTTCATGCAGGAGCAGGTGTTCGGACCACTTGGTATGCACCACACCGCCCTGCACGCTCCGGCCAACAAGACAACACTCCCAGTGGCAGAGCGGATTGGGCCCGATGGCAAAACGATCCCCTACTATGGCTTTGACCATGATGGTGCATCGGCGTTTTATTCCAGTGCCCATGACCTGGCGCGGTTCGCCATGTTCCACCTGCAAACACCACTCGATGACCAGACTCCACCACTGACCGCTGACTCGATCAAGGCGATGCAAACACCGACTGCCCCGATCGACGCCAGCTCAGGTTACGGCATCGGCTGGCGAATTGATGAAGATGATCACGGCCAGCGCGTTGTCAGCCATAGCGGCGGCATGCCGGGAGTTCGTACCTGGCTGGTGATGCTTCCCGAGCACAAGATCGCGGTCGTGGCACTTACCAACCGCAGTTCCGACTTGCCCTTCCGTGCCGGTCGTGAAGCACTCTCGGTGTTGCTGCCAGAATATGCTGCCGCCCGCCGCAAGGCCGAGCGAGAGATGTCGACGTTTTCACCCCCACAGGAATTCCGACCCGACGCCGCACTGGCTGGCCTCTGGAGAGGTACCGTCGAGACTTATGCCGGCAGTCGACAATTGACGCTCTGGATTCACCCGGATGGCGATCTCGAGGCCCAGCTCGCCGGGCAGTTGAAAGCGCATGTCAGCAACGCCCGCCTGACTGACGGCATGCTGCTCGGCACGTTCGATGCGGATATTGATACAGCCGATACGGACAGGTCGCCCTACCATCTGCGGCTGCGATTGCGAGTTGAAAAGGATCGACTCTCCGGCAACGTTTCGGCCGTATCGATCAACCGCTCGGATTCTGACCCGCGAGCCAAGTTGCCGGTCAATTCCCAGTTTGCTGTTAGCCACTGGCTTTCGCTCGAACGGATTTCGCCACTGGCTGGCCCGCTAGCACTGTTCGATGGCACGCAGCTGGGTCAGTGGAAAGTGACCGACAAGTTTGACTTCAAGAACCACGGCGAGATCAAGGCTGGCAAGGGTGTGATCAGCCTG
>CAUZOB010000071.1:0-21566 GCA_963581185.1 Planctomycetota bacterium
TGAAGCTCAACAACGACCATAGCTACCTGCAGTTTCCGCACCTGGGCGTTGAAGTGGGACACCACGAGCTTTCGCACTCCGATCGCGGCGTCCAGTCACCCGATTGGCTGAAAGTGAACCATTTTTGTCTGGAACAACTTGCCTATATCGCCCGCAAGCTGGACGCGATCCAGGAAGGCGAACGGACGGTGCTCGACAACTCGATGCTGATGATGTGTTCCAGCATGATGTCCGGTATTCACGACGCCACCAAACTGCCCGTGGTGCTCCTCGGCGGCGCCGGCGGGAAACTTGAAACGGGTCGAGTGCTCGACTATGGCGATAAGTCGAACCGCAAGATGTGCAGCCTGTTCCTCTCGATGATGGACAAATGCGATGTCCACCTGGAGGAGTTTGGTGATTCGCAAGAACGGCTTGCGGAGATCTAGTCCCCTGCTCTCTCTCTGGTCACGCAAGGACAGTGCCGTGAAAAGGAACCCTGTTTCCGGCAGCCGCTTGTGCCTGCTTTTAATCCTGCTGGCGTGGATCGTGACCGACCGCCCTGCCGTGGCCCAGGATGTAAAGGACTTCATCGAGATTCGTAGTCCCAGGACGCTGTCAGCGGAAAAAATTCCCTGCCAGCGGATCCCGCTCGGTGAGCCGGAGGACTACAAGCCGACAATCGTGCTAATGCCCGATGGTGAACTCGTGCTGAGCATGTTCACGGGCCGCCGGCTGGAGAATGGCAAGATCGCCGAACAGGCAATTCTCTACCGTTCGGCCGACGGGGGCCTTACGTGGTCGAAACGTGAGTTGCCGGATATTGCCGGCCGAGAGCCAGCCCTCTCGGTAACCAAAGACGGCACGCTTTTCATCACGGCCCACCTGCTTGGCCAGGATATTCGTAACAAGGATGGTTACACGCATAGCTATCTGCATCGCTCAGAAGATGGCGGCCGTCACTGGACAAGCCAGCGAATTGAGCCGGAGAGATTTCGGCCCCGCACCGTCAGCCTGCTGACGCGTAACGTTTTGCAGCTGCAGGATGGCTCCTTGATTGTGGGCATCTCCGAGCATGCTCCCAAGTCCAGCTCGGTGATCTTACGCAGCACGGATGAGGGCAAGAGCTGGAATAGCTACGGGTCGTCATTCACAAATGTGCCAGCCAACTATCCTTACACGCTCTACGGTGAGGCGCACCTCTGGCAGGCCCGTAACGGCACGCTCTACGCCATCCTGCGGGTGGGAGCCGGCAATAGCTGGCCGCTGGCCGGCACGGCCGATCCTGGCACAACCGATCAGTCGGAGAGGATGATCGTCTATTCATCGAAAGACGTGGGACGCAACTGGATCAGGGTGCAGGACCTGGGAAGCTACGGCCAGATGTACATGTCGATCTTGCGGCTTGGACAGGATCGCTTGCTGCTGACCTACACCCAGCGGGACATTGCTCCCCAGCTTGGCATCCGAGCGGTGCCCGGATTCGAAACAGATGAAGGTCCGGTTTTCGATATGAAGCATGATCGAATCATGGTTGAGACGCGATCTCCTCCCGGCACAAAAAGTGGCGGTGGATTTGGGCCGACCATTCAATTGAAAGACGGTACGCTGCTGACTTCCTATACTTATCGAGCGGCTGATAACAAAAAGCATGCCGAGGTGGTTCGCTGGCGTCTGCCAGCATTCAAGGCCGCAGGCTCCCAGTAAGCGATCGGTTCCCCAAGGGCGGACAATTCAGTATGAACATGCAACAAGCTCGTGAGCGGCTGGTTGGCTGCTATGTGACTGTCCCCACGATGTTTCACGATGACAGCCTGGAGCTGAATCTGTCGGCCATGCAGCGGCATGTCGAGTTTCTCATCGAAGGTGGCATGCGAGAAGGGAATTGCGTGATTCTCTGCGGCGGCGGTGCCGGCGACTTTCCGGCAATGACAATCGAGGAACGGCTGCAGGTTGCCGAGGCTGTGATTGCCGCAGCGGATGGGAAGGTTCCGGTCACTGTGGGAGCACAGACGACCAGCACTCGCGACCTGGTCCGGCTGGCGGAAGCTGCCCAGCAACTGGGTGCTGACTATATCCAGGTATCGGCACCGTTCTATTTTGCTCACACCGAGGATGACTTTTTTGAGTTCATTTCGGCAGCCTCCCTGGCAGCGCCGGACATCGGCTTGATTGTCTACAACACGTTCTGGACCAGCATGGGTGTCTCCTACGGTATGCTCGAGCGACTGGTTGAATTGCCCAACATGGTAGGGCTCAAGTGGAGTAGCCCGGATAGCGAGTTTTTTGCTTTTGAGCGGGTCGTCCAGGAGTACAGTCAACAGGTCAGCATCATCGATAACCAGTTGCGGTTTGTTACCAGCCACATGCTCGGTGCCAGGTCGATCGAGCTGCATGTCTGCAATCACTGGCCTCAGTGGGGTGTGCGGCTCTGGGAGCTGCTGGAAGAAAAACAGTATCAGCAGGTGCAGCAGGAGATGATGCGAGTTGCCATGCCCTACTATCTTCTCTGGAGTGAGATGGAAAAGTTTACCAGTGGCGACGGTTACCTCGACAAGCTCTGTATGGAACTGGTGGGGCTCGATTCAAGTCGCTGCCGCCCGCCCACGCGCGATGTGCGTGAACAGTTTCGTGGAGCTGCCCGCCAGATGCTGATCGACTGCGGCACGCCCAACGTCGTTGATATTGAATGAAGCGATGCAGTCGGTCACCTGCCGAAGGGCTCCCCCCGGGGCAGACAAAGTACAGTCATCATGCCTGGGCGCAGGGCTGCCGTCAGGCGAGATCGGCTGCGGTGATTTCAGCCGCTGGAATTTCCAACTTGTGGATAGCGTGCGAGTGGCCGATAATAGGACTGACCGAGTTACAAGTGGTGGAATATGTCTGATATCACGACGCACCAGAACCAGCTTCAAACATCCTGCCGAGGACCGCTGTCGCGCCGGAGCTTTCTGCAGTTTGGCGCACTGGCAGGGAGCGGCGTCGGGCTGAGTGACCTCTTGCGGGCGCGTGCTGAAGCCTCGATTCGTGGGCAGGTCGGCAAGGACACGTCAGTCATCTTTGTCTGGCTTCCAGGCGGTCCGCCGCACATGGAGACCTACGATCTGAAGCCCGACGCAGCGAGCGACTATCGTGGAGAATTCTCACCAATCAGCTCCGTCGTGCCAGGCCTGGACGTCTGTGAGCTGTTGCCGAAACATGCGGCGGTCGCAGATAAATTCAACATCATCCGCTCCATTCACCACGGCTTTGCCGACCATGGGGGTGGCCACAAGCGGTTCCTGACCGGACGAAAGCCAGCCACGCCAACCGGCTTTGTGAATGACAAGCCCTGCGTCGGATCGATGGCATCGCTGGCCTTGCAGGGACGACGTGAAACTGGAGGTCTGCCGAACTACGTCGTGCTGGGGTATGGCCGGGTCAATAATGTCGACACCTTCAGCTTTGGTTCGGCCTACCTGGGAAATCACACGCACCCCTTCCGTATTTCGGCAGATCCTAACGGCGATGATTTCAAGGTCCAGAATATCGGCATCGATCAGTCGATGTCGGAGCGACTGGAAGATCGGGTCGCCTTGCTACAGGGCTTTGACAATCTCCGTCGGGAAGTCGATGCCCGGGCGTCGATGGCCAGCATGGATGTCTTCAACCAGCGGGCCTTGCAGATGCTTACCTCATCCACCGTTCGTGAAGCATTTGACATGTCAAAGGAAGATCCATCGGTAAGAGATCGGTTTGGACGACATAGCTGGGGTCAACGAGCACTGCTGGCCCGCCGACTGGTCGAACGAGGTGTGCCGTGGGTCACGGTGGTGATGGAGAATCCATTCCAGTCGGGCATCCCGATGCCCCAGAATGGTGTCTACAACTGGGACTCGCACGCGGTCAATTGTCACATCTTTGAGGATGCCAAGATTCGCTTGCCGGTCTATGACAACACCATCACGGCGATGATTGAGGACCTCTATGCCCGCGGGCTGGACAAGCGAGTGTTGCTGGTTGTGACCGGGGAATTCGGCCGTACACCACGACTCAGCGTACGGCCTGGATCGCGGACCAAGATTGACCAGCCCGGCCGCGATCACTGGCCCAGCGCCATGAGCATGCTGGTCTCCGGCGGTGGCATGCGAACCGGGCAGGTGATTGGTGCAACCAATAGCAAAGGTGAGGAGCCAGTCTCCCGTGCCATGAGCCCCAACGATCTCTGGGCTTCCGTCTTCCGGCATCTCGGCGTCGACTACAATGCCAGTTTTCTGGATCACAGCGGCCGGCCAATGCCGATGCTGCCAGACGGGGATCCGATTCCGGAACTCAGCTGAGCTCTCACGCCGGAACTCACGCCGGAACTCACGCCGGAACTCACGCCGGAACTCACCAGCGTGGCCCACTGTGACTGCAGATTCGCACCTCCAGCTGAGGTGAAATCCACTGCAGATCTCTCAAGAAAGAGCCAACAAAAGACGAATTACGCAGAGTACTGCCGTCGTTGGCAGTCTCCCTGCAACGTCACGGTTCTTCTCGAGTTGCCATCTTATGAAGGTCAGTGGATTCACGATCGTGCGGGATGGCGTCCGCTTTGCCTATCCCTTCGTCGAGAGCATCCAGTCGATCCTGCCGCTTGTTGACGAGTTTGTCGTGATGGCCGGGGACTCCCAGGACGAGACAACGCGACGACTGCAGAGCATCGGATCGGACAAACTCAAGGTCTTTGATAGCGTTTGGGATGAGAAACTGCGGCGCGGTGGTCGGGTGATGGCCCAGCAGACCAACCTGGCTCTGGAGAAGTGCCGCGGTGACTGGTGTTTTTACCTGCAGGCCGATGAAGTTGTCCACGAACAGGATCATGAGCGGCTGCTGCGGGCCATGCGGAACAACCTCGATAAAGCCTCGGTCGACGGGCTGTCTTTTCGCTACCACCACTTCCTGGCGGATTACAAACTCAAGCATCCGCTCTTCTATCGCCGGCAAACGCGCATCATCCGTAATGGTCGAGCGATCGAGTCGGTGGGTGACGCCTGCGGTTTTGGAGTGCCTGGACGGAAGCTGGAGGCGGTGGCCAGCGGCGCCTGGATCTATCACTACGGCTGGGTCCGACCGCCGGCGGCAATGGGAGCCAAGACGCGGCAGTTCCGCGAGTTCTACCATGGCGACGAACAGCTTTCGCCTGAAGCTGACGAGCGTTATCGGAACTGGCTCTATGACGTGGCTGCCTGTGTGCCTTTTCACGATTCACATCCGCGGGTGATGCAGCAGCTGATAGCCGCCAAGGACTGGGAATCGCCCCCATTTGAGTATCGTCCCTGGTGGCGCAATCGCGCCTGGTGGGACGGCTTTATGAAGAAGAACTTTCGCTCACTCTACGGCCGCCGGCAGAAGAGAGCGGCCTGATCGCGAGTCGCCAATGTTGTGGACCGCAGCCTGCTGGCCATGAATATCAGGGCCGCCGCAGATCGTGGTATCCAAACTGGTCCTGGTAGAGAGTCGTACCATCCTTGTTCAAGAAGGTCGCCTGCAACGAAGCGGACCTGCCCTTGCCTTGCGCGGAGATGAGCAGGAAGACGTTGGGGGCGCCGGCGTCGAAGATCAGCCCCGGATGAAGTGCATTGGCTGTTTCAATCACACCGGAGTGGACGGGCGAGGTAATCAACTCGGGAATCTTGTACCCCGCTGACTTCACGGTGTCGTGGTGCAGCACGCGAGTTCGGTGGATATCGCCACCAACCAGCAGTAGGCCGGAGATGTTGTGCCTGCCAATGTGATCAAATAGAGCCTGGCGTTCATGCGGATAGGTTGCCCAATGGTCCTGCTTGCCAGGACGTACGGCACCATTCCAGATCATGCCGCAAGCGACCACTTTGAAGGCTGCCGTCGATGTTTCCAATCCGTCCAGCAGCCAGTCCCACTGGTGGCGCCCCAGCAGGCTTGGCTTGTCACTGTCGAACGGAGATGGCTCGGTAGCGGCGAAGTAGCGGGTGTCGAGCAGAAATACTTCGACCGGCCCGCGCCGAAACCTGCTGTAGATACCTGTCGACCCGTTTCCGTAGGACGGGTTGGCATGGTATTCGATGAAGGCACGGCGTGAATTCTCTTTGCCCGGCAGATTGCCGTCCGTGTCATTACGACCGAAGTCGTGGTCATCCCAGGTGGCGTAGAGTGATCGGTGGCTGAACAACTTCTGAAAATCTGTCACACCATTGAATTCTCGATAACGCCGCCGCTGCTCAGCCAGCTCGGTCGTATCGATGTAAGGCGTGTCACCCAACAGCACGACCGCCTCCGGGTCGACTGACTGGATCCTGCGCCAGACCGCCGAGGAACTGTCGTCCACACGGGCGCAGGACGCAAACGCCAGCTGAATGGCGTGCGCCGAATTTCGCTGTGGCGTCGTGAAGAAGTGATCATTACCAGCGATCAGCTTCTGCCCGCTGCGGAGGATTTGCAGCTGATAGCGAGTAGCGGGGCGGAGGTTCTTGATATGCCAGACGAGACAGCCATCGTTGCTCGGTGTCGAGCTGGCCGTCACGGATGAGGCGAGACGGCCCTGCCAGTCGCGCACGGTTAACCGCAACTCAGTCGCGTCCTCCGAGCGAGCCCAGACCTGTGCGCTCCGCGCTGTGAGATGGCCGATAAACGGGCCGTGCGTGATGGGTACCGAGACGCGAGACTGGTGGCGGACGATGAAGTCCACAATCGGGCTGGGATCGGGCAAGCTGTGTGGATGGTGTTTTCCGCCTGGCTTGACGATCACGTTGATTGTCCCACCCAGTGCCCGATAACGTTTTTCCAGCTGCGCCGTGTGATCTTCAAACGGCACACTCTCGTCGGCATCACCGCAAACATGGATCAGCGGGACGCCGGCCCTGGCCAGTGGCGCCAGCTGGTCCAGCGCATCGCCGGTAAATTGTTGGGCTTCAGCAAGCGTCAGATTGTGGGCCTGCATCCAGTCTTTCAGCTGATCCAGCTCGGGATCACCATCGCTGAGGCCCTTCACGTAGGGTCGGATGCCCATCGCGGGGGCGTCGGCGTACAGGCACGAGACCTGCTGGGGATGTTTGATCGCCCAGCGGTAAATGATCAGTCCCCCGCGGCTCATTCCCTCCAGTGCGGGCTGGCTGGAGAGGCCATACCTGCAGGTCATCTCCTCGTAAAAGCGATCCCACCTGTTGATCGCTATGTCGTTACCCCAGAGGTTTGCCACATCGCAGTAGGCAACATGAAAGCCGAGCTTGAGCAGGGCAATATCGGTCTGAGGCTCGTGTCCCCAGAAGCGTGCTCTCCAGATCCAGGGTTTGCCAGCGGCAGCCTGGATCGGCTGAACGACCCGACAGGCAACACCATCCAGCTCGAAATCGAATTGCTCAAATCCGTTCCATGACGACTGATCGCCCGGCAGGCTGGGCAGCTCACCGCTGGCTGCGGACGCTGGCAGTAGAAACAGAGTAGCGAGGAGAAAACTTGTGATCTGCTTCATTGGGCCTTTGTACCTTATCGTCTGGTGACACCTGCAATCGTGACCAGCTCGCGTCGGGAAAGCTTCCGTTTGTCAGTCATCGCTTGCAGATATCCTCGATTGCGTTGATATTGTGCTGCCCTGCTAGGATACCGATTGCCGTAGCGACTCGGTAGCATGTCGAGCGGATCTCGATTGGCTGGCCTCAGGGCTGGCAGAGACCGCTTGCCTCAATCCCGTTTTGCGACCACAGTTATTGAAGACCAACTTCACCGCTTGCCCCGGACCGTTCGATGAACCAGGATCCTGACCAACCTGATCGGTATGACTGCATCGTGATCGGTGCTGGGCCTGCTGGTTCAACCGTCGCTACACTTCTGGCCCGCGCCGGTCATTCGGTCGTGCTGATCGAACGCGACAAGATGCCACGCGAGCACGTTGGTGAGTCATTGATGCCGGCCACGAACTCCGTCCTCTCGCGACTTGGTCTTGAGCAGGCATTTGCTCGCTCCGGTTTTCCCAGGAAAGTCGGTGTGCAGTTTTTTTCTTCGGTCGGCAAAGAGTCTCGCCCATTTTTCTTTCGTACTCATGATGATCGAGCGGAATCTGAGACCTGGCACGTCAAGCGTGAAGTGTTTGACCAGCTGCTGCTGGACACAGCCAGGGCAAGCGGAGCAGAGATCTGGGAGGAGACACGCGTTCATCGCGTGCTGTTTGATGATCAGCAGCGGGCCGAGGGTGTCACGATCCTTGAGAGCGACGGCCAACAACGGACCGTGCACAGTCAGGTCGTGGTGGATGCGACCGGCCAGCAATCGCTGATTGCCAACCAGCTCGGTCTGAAACAACTTGATTCGACCAGAAAGAATGCTGCCATCTGGGGCTACTTTCAGAGCCCGACGGCTGCCCTCGACATGAAGACGGTCACGATCATTGCCAAGACCCGAGATCACGATGGCTGGATCTGGTACATCCCGCTGGACGAGCAGCAGGTCAGCATTGGGTTGGTTGCGGATCGTGACCGCTTGTTTGGCAACGAGCAGACTCCCGAGCAGTCATTTGAATGGGGCTTGCAGAACTGCCCGGCGATCCGTGGCCGGATCGAGAAGCATGGGCTGGTGCCGAAGGAGAAGATGCTGATTGCCAGGGACTACTCCTATCAGGCCAGCAGCAGCTGTGGTCAGGGCTGGGTACTGGTGGGCGATGCCAAGGGATTCATTGACCCGGTCTACTCGACCGGCGTGTACCTGGCCTTGCGGAGCGGGGAGCTGGCCGCCGATGCAATCATCGAGGGGCTGAAGGCGGACGACCTGGGTCCCGCTCAGCTGGGCCGCTGGGTCGAGGACTACGATCGGCGTGTCGCCTGGCTAAGTAAACTGGTGGACCTGTTTTACGACGACAAGTTCCACTTCGGGTCCTTCTTTTCAGATCATCCGGATCAGGTAGGAATTCTCTCCAACCTGTTGATGGGGCGGATCTACGAGATGGAGTCCGGTCCCAACGAGTTCTTTGCCATGACCGAGAGCTGGAAAGCTGGCTAGCCGAAGCAGATAAAGTAGCTGAGCGCGATGCCCAGAATCCAGTGCTGCAGAAAGACAGTCCAGATGGCTCCGCCGCGGTGGACCATGATGCCCCAGCCAAGACCGGCGAAGAAGGAACCGATCAGCTCGGCTGCTGGTCGGTCTGCATGAGCCAGCGTGCTGGCCAGGGTCTGGACTGCGATCGCAGTAGCAATTCCCAGCTCGGCTTTCACCCCGTGCTGGATGAAGCCCCGAAACAGAAGCTCCCAGGCCATGTAATACGTCGAGAGCACAACCACGTGCATCACGAACAAGCTGGTGGAGTCAGCGACACCCTTGTTGATGGGATAGTAGGCCTGGAATGCACCTTGCTGGGCGGTCAGGTAACCAATCCCGATCACGATCGGAGTCGCCAGCAGCAGTCGCGAGATTCCGAAGCTGACTTTGCCGGCTGACAGGCCGAAGCTGGCAAGGGGTTCATCGAAGCAGTTCCGAATCAAGTAGACGAGCAGTCCGCAGAGCAGGAGGTTTGCCAGGGCCCAGTAGATACCGGCATCCATCACGGGGTCACCGGTCAGGGTGATGCTGTCGGCCAGGTAGTGCTTGTAGAACGCTGGTCGCCCGAAGACATGCCAGAGTGTGTAGAGGAATGTCCCCAGCAGTATCACGACTGCGGGCCGGGAATGCGGATCGCGACATCGCGTGGCAAGTGAAAACATGGGCAGTGTGGAGTTGATTAGGAGACGCGCTGGGCGACAAGCCACTTGTAGGTCAATTCAACCGCTCTGCGAACGGACGTTGGACGGTAGCCCAATTCTTGTTCAGCTTTCCTTGGTGAGTAAGCCCACTCGTCCAAAAACGTACGAATCCAGGGGGTTGTGATCTGCGGGCTACCGCCGAAGACGAGTGCCTTCCAGAGTTGCAAGTAGGCAAAGATGTAGGCTCCCACCGGGCGACCGGGCAAGCGAAAATGTTCCTCACCGGAAAACTCGTCGACCAGGTCAAAGAACTCGCCCATCGAGAGGTTGTCACTACCGAGGATATATCGTTCGCCACTGCGACCGTGCTGCATCGCCAGCTCATGACCCTGCACAACGTCATCGACGAGGACATAGTTGCCGACATTACGTCCTCGATTCAGCACAAAGGGAGCCTTGCCCAGGTCGTAGTCGTCGATCAGTCTGGTCAGCGAGTTGCCCTCGGTCAGTAGACCGGGTCCAAAGACGCGGGTGGGATTGCAGATCACGATATCCTGGCCAGCCTCGACCTGCTCGCGAGCCAGCGCTTCTGCCTGGATCTTGCTGCGTTCATAGTCGGTATGGCAGGGTCGGCCGGTACGGTCATAGGTCTCGTCACAGGTCTTGCCTGGCGGAGTAGGGCCAAAGGTCATGACTGTCGACGTCCAGACGACCCGGGCGGTGTCGGTCTGCCGTGCCGCCTGCAATACGTTGCGGAGTCCGCCGACATTGATATCGTGAAACAGCTGACGATTGCGAGACCAGTTGCGAACATAGCCAGCCAGGTGGAAAACCCCGTCACAGCCCTGCATGCCGCTGACCAGCGACGCTGGATCATCCAGCTGACCGTTCACGACGGTGACGTTGTCTGGAAAGTAGCTGGCCGGTATGGACCGTCGGCTGAGGGCAATCACCTGATGGCCCTGACTGGCAAGAGAACGTACCAACTTGTCGCCGATAAAGCCGGTCGCGCCAGTGACAAAATAACGGGACGTCGCCTGCATCATTCCTTGAGAGGCCTTTCGTCCCGCTGGTAGATCAGCTGGCCGCCGCCGAGTCCTTCGATACTCTTGTAGACCAGGGCGATGTCGGCAGCTTTTGAATAGCGATAGGGTTCCTTGTTCTTCCATTTCCAGCTCTTGCCGTGGATCACAATCAGCCGTGGCAGGTCGGGAAGATCCTTGATCGTGACCGCGTCTTTGGTCTCGCTAATGACCTGAGCTGCCAGACCTTTACCCTGTGTGACGGTACAGACGACGATAACGTTTTTCTTGGGGCGAACGTAAACTCGCTGGATCTGTAGCGACCAGAGTGGGTTGGGGACCGTAAAGACGACCTCCAGCTTGTCAGCGGCTGGTGCTGCCTGGGTCAGCGGCACGGTCTGCTGGCCATTGGAAATCTTCTCGATCCCGTCTCGAGGAAAGACGGCGACGACCATGAACAGCTGGTCGACGATCGGACGCGCTGTCCGTGTACTGGCATAGCGGACCGTCAGTGTTCCCTCGTCGAGTTGGCCGCTGAGGCCGAGAATGCGGTTTGCAAATCGCGTATTGCGGGCAAAGACGACGAGCTGTTTTTCGAAGTCGATCTTCGGCGTTTCCATCTCAGGCTGCAGGGCCTGGAAAATTGCCTGCCAGGTTTTCATGTCCTGGATCGCCCCCACAGGGGACTTCTGCTGCTTGGCCGGCAGCAGCTTGAGCTGCTTGACCGGGTAGAAACCACCCCATTGTTGAGCCGGCTTGATCGGTTCAGCTGCTTGCAGGGATGTGCTGACAAGCATGGCCAGCATGGCAATCAGAGGAGTCCTTCGGATCATGGCAGTTGGTCCTTCCGGCTAAGTCAGGTGTTAGAAGTTAGCGGTTCTTAAGCTGAGCTTCGATGGCCCTGGCCACCTGTTTGGCAAGAATTGCGGATCCGTCGGGTGTGAAGTGAACATTGGCAGGCCGCTGGGCCGTGGCCAGTTGCTTGAAGATCTGACCATAGAGATCGTTGACCTGAACCTCATGTTTCTTCATCACCTCGACTGCGATCTGATTGTACTTCTTCGCATCTCCGACCAGGCGACCCTTGGCACCTTTCGGAACGGGCGTGGTATTACACCAGATCAAGCTGGCGCCGGTCTTTTTTAGACGCACGACCAGTTGCTCCAGGTTCCCTCGATATTCGTCCGGGGGAACCTGCTGTCGACTCTCCTTGGCCTTGGGGTCGGCCAGGTTCTCGCCGTTGGGGCCGAGGTACTTGAGGTCATGCAGTCCCCAGTTGAAGTGAATCACATCCCACTTTCCGTCTCCCAGCCACTTGTCGATGCTCTCGAGTCCTCGAGTCGTGGGGCCACAGTTGGCATTGGGACGATGGACGTTTGCCTTGCCCTTGAGCAAGGTCCGTACGGGGAGTGTGTAACCGATCGAGATGGAATCACCGATCAACAGCACACGAGGAAGCCCTGCCTGGTCCTCGATCGGGGCCAGTGGGCCGGGCCGTTTTGGTTTCTGATCCTGGGCTGTCGCGCCAGCGCCGAGGATCAGTATCGTGGTCAGCGTGGCAAGCAGAAGAGTCTTTCGCATATCATCAATTCCTTGTTCACTTACTTCCTGCCAGACAACTGTATTCACGTACTGACCAGCACGCGGAGGGCGATAAAGCCTGGCAGGGCGAACGTTCGATGGCCTTGATTATCTGCTTGTTACTCCTGCAGGGCAACGTTCTGCCCCCGCTTCCACTCCGGAACTCAGCCCAGTATCTGCTGCTTCAGCTGATCAGCGAAACGGATCATGTATTCAAAGTCATTGCCACATTGCACCCAGTCGATACCCAGCTCAAATGCCTGTTGAGCAAACTCGGGCTGAGCTCCCATGCCGATGCCGACCGAGAGCCCGGCATCCTTGGCGCTGCGAGTGATCGTGGCGATCGCGGCGGTCACATCCGGGTGATCGGTCTGTCCCATCACGCCCATCGATCCGGAGAGGTCATTGGGCCCAACCACGACGCCATCGAGTCCTTCGATCTGGACAATCTGGTCGATCTGTTCGAGGCACCCGACGGTTTCGATCTGGGCAATCACCAGCAGCTGCTCGTTGGCATCGGCCAGGTACTGCGGCCCGCTGTTCCTGCCGTAGTTGGATGGCCGGCGTGGCCCAAATCCACGTCGACCCATCGGCGGGTAGCGACAGGCTGAGACAAATTGTCCCACCTGCTCGGCATCATCGGCCTGGGGACAGATGATCCCCTCGGCACCGCTATCGAGCACCCGCTTGATCCAGCCGACATCATTCGCCGGGACACGAACGAAGGCGGGTGTGCCGCCAGCGCGGGCAGCAATCAACAGACCCAGCATGGTCTCCAGGTTGGTGGGATTATGTTCCAGGTCGATCCAGAAACCATCCGTGCTGTCGCTCAGCATCTCGGTAACGGCAGGGTCGGCGATGGTGATGCCGGTAAACAGCTGGTTCTCACCTGCGGCGACTTTCTGACGGAACTTGTGCGTGTTGACGATCATGGTTGTGATTCTCCTTGCCTGAGCAGATCCGCCTGAACGGAAAGCCGCTCGGCGTGTTGGATTATTGCCTTGCGACTGTTCTCATCGAGCGGTATTCCCTCCTGCTGCCTGAGTTTGTAGCTACGGAACTCCAGTTCGCCAGGGACCAGTACTTCGTCGTGTCCTGGGGCGGGAGCTGAGCTCTTCATGTACTGACTGGTACTCGAGGCGAGTTCCCGAAAGCGATCGATTCCGCAGAAGGCCTCAGGATCCAGCACGATCAAGCACATACCGTTGCCGGCATTGTCAGGGTTGTCCACCTCGTTGCCTACCAGGGCGCTCCCGAGGAGTTCCGCCAGCAAGCCGAGTGCATAGCCCTTGTAGCCGACGTCACCACCGAACGGCAGGATGCCACCGCGGGGGGGGCCGTAAAAGCTGGCTGGGTCGCTACTGGGTTGGCCATCTGCATCCAGGATCCAGCCACTTGGCAGCTGCTGTCCGCTGTTGTGGTAATAGCGAATCTTTCCCTCGGGCGCCACCGAGGTAGCAAAGTCGGCCACAATCGGCGACTCGCTGGTCGGGATTCCATAGGCCAGTGGGTTGGTAGCAAGCCGTCCTTCGCGGCCACCCCAGGGCAACACGAAGTGTCCGTGGATGGGTGAGTTGCAGCTGGCGATTGCCAGCATTCCCTGCTCGGCAGCTGCCTGCACATAGGCTCCAAGTCGTCCCACGTGGTTACAGTTTTCGGTCACCACGCTGGCCATCTTGTGCTGGCTGGCCCGCTCGACCGCTTCGGTAACAGCCCGCTGGCCACCCAGCTGGCCATAGTTTGAGCCGCAATCGATGATCGCCGTGGTGGCAGATGTCTGGCGAACATGGATAGCGGCGGCGGGAATGATGCGACCCTGCTGGACCAGTTCAAGGTACTCAGGAATCCGCATCACTCCATGCGAGTCGTGACCCATCAGGCTGCTTTCAACCAGGTGATCGATAACAGCCTCGGCTTCCTCGGCCGGACTGCCGCTGGCGATCAGCAATTCAGAGCCCAGTCGGGCCAGGTCGCAGGGAGCATACAGCTGGTTCATGGTCTGCCGTTGGGAGGATGGAGTTGATCGGTGCGGGGATGATGGCCCGGAAATGCAGTTAGAAAGTGAGTTGGCTGGTGCCGCGTGGGAGATCGAAGCAGGCGACCAGCTGATCGCCCTGCTGCAGCCAGCAACCAGCTTTCAACTGGCTTGGCTGGCGAACGCGCCGCAGTGCCTGCTTTTGATCTGCAGAATTCAAGCTGAGTCCCTTCGGCTGGGATGCCTTCAGACGCACGGTAAAGGTGGGGCAGGCGAAGGGGGCGTCAAACCGCACCGCGGTTTGATTTGCAGTGATGCTGGTAAGCTCGCGGGCTGCCCAGTATCGCGAGATCTCACTCAACTTCAACCATTCGATCTGCTGGAATCGCTTGTGGATTCGCCGGACAGCTTCCTGGAAAACCCGCAAACCGACTTTTTCGCCGTTGAAGTAGATCCCGGTCCAGTGGCAGAGCATGATGGCCGGCTCGCCACGTTCAATCACCTCGACCATCCTGCCGGACTGCAGGTCCGCAGTGATGAACTTGTCCACATCCCCACGACTGGAACAGTCCCAGCCACCTGTCCAGTCGCCGGTGCAGGCAATGATGGAGACCACACAGCGAGGGTCATCGCCATCCAGCCCGGAGACATTTTCCACCCGCGGCACGACACTCTCATCGCCGCTGCTGATGACATGCCGAAAGTAATGTGGAATCTCCACCTGGCTGCCAAACACATCACTAACCGACTGTAGCGTCGCCAGTGACAACTCGGGCAGGACCCGGTTGGCAAATCCGCCCGGTGTAGTGATACCCTCACAGGGCAGCCCCACGTTCTTGAGAATGCGTAGGGCGTACGTCATGTACTCGGCCAGTTGATCGACCGACTTGCCGTCGGCCCAACGCCAGTTCTCCATCTGCTCGGGCCCTGGATTGCGATATGGATGCCCGGTGCGGGTATCGACCACGATCGTATGAGTGACCATTTCGGGGTGGATATCCCAATTGGGCATCATCAATTCCTGCACCAGCTTGATGCTTGCCTGCAGCTGCCGGTTGGTCCAGCCCGGCAACACCCGGTCGACGCGTCCAACGCATGCCGGGTAGGGGACAATGCTGTACTTACCCCGGACCTTATGCTCACCACACCAGTTGCCAAACTCGCGAACAAAATCGTCTGGAATCTCCAGCGGCATCGACTGCCAGTCGTGGTGGTAACGTTCGTTTTTCCAGGCCTGGGCGAACTGAGGAATCGCAAACCGATTCAGGTTCACCAGACAGGTGGAATCATCGATGATAAAAGAGAGCGGCACCCGCATCCGTGGATTCAGGACCGTCACCTGGTCGTCCTGTGAGGGACGATCGCCCGCTGGTTGAGCCAGCAGCTGTTGGCTCGAAAGCAGTGGGGTGGCGGCAGTTGCGGCCAGGCCACGTTCCAGCAGAGTCCGTCGTGAGAGTCGCAATGACATGAAATTTACCGGATAGAAGACTCGGGTCGGTTTCAGCATAGCCGATCGATTGGTGAGCTGCATCAAGGTCCTGTGACCAGCTGAGCCCCGGCTGCCAGCGGCCTTCTGCCAGCTTGCATTGGTGAGATGATCCTGCCATTATTGAACTCTAAGTAGCCCGACATGCGGCCGCTCACGTCTTGTCTCACGGGAAGTTGAAAGAACTGCACTATGGCATCAGCTCCAACACGCTTAAGCACAGTAGAAGTGGATGGCGTCACGGTGGCATCCTTCAAGGATCGTCGCCTGCTGGACGAAGCGACCATCGAAATGGTGGCTCAACAGCTCTACTCGCTCGTCGATGATCATGGCTGCCAGCGCGTCGTGCTCGACTTTAGCGAAGTCGATTACATGTCCAGTTCTGCCCTCGGCAAGCTACTCAAGTTCCATAAAAAGATCCTCGGCGTCGATGGAGCACTGCGTCTTTGCAACATGAAGCCTGAGCTGCAGAAGATCTTCAAAGTGCTAGCCCTGCACAAGGTGTTCAAGATCGACAAGAACCGCGACAAGTCTCTGAAAAAGATCTAGTTGGCTGACGACCCTTCCCCTGACGGCCAACTCTTTCTGCTTTGAACCGGTCGTTCTGAAACGAGATGCCACGAGTCGAAGAGCCGAAATCAAATATGACCGTTACCAGCGAATTCGGTTACACCATCGTCAGTGAGTTGTCGGAATCCTCGCGTGTCCAGGATGCGATCATGACGATGCTGCGTCAGTTAAGCTTCACGGATGAAGATCTTGCTGACTTGCATATTGCCCTCGAAGAAGGGCTGGCCAATGCGATCAAGCATGGCAATCAGCTCGATGCGACGAAGCGGGTGCGGGTCAGTGGCACGGTGGATGGTGAGTGCGTCTGTATCGAGATCGAGGATGAGGGTGAGGGATTCAATCCTGGCGAGGTGCCCGATCCAACTTTGGAAGAGAATCTGGAAAAGCCCAGTGGCCGTGGCCTGCTGCTGATGCGAGCCTTCATGGACTCGATCGAGTACAACGAAAAAGGCAACATGCTGCGGATTGAAAAGCGCTGCAGCATCGACGGCTGATCGTCAGCTGCACGCCTGCCTGGCTGCCTCGCTCTCCTCTATCGAGCTTTGCAGAAATCACGGCGATCGTGTCAGGCTTCGCCAGCCAGGACCTTCTCCAGTTCAGCAAGCTCCCGCTGGAAGCCGCCTGAAAGGATCGGAAAACGGCACCAGGTTTTGGGGTCCAGGTTTTCATCATCGAGGTGGAAGGAGGGAGCAAAGCGTTCCCGCTTCCACTGATTTTGAGACCAGAGCTGGAAGAACCGTCGAGTCCACTGGCCAAGTTGACTGGCTGAATAATCCGAGCTGCCTGCAGCCAGCGTGCGGTAGATTTCCAGCGGCATCAGCTTGTCGCGAACCGCCAGTCGTTCAATGTCATCCAGGACCTTGTAAGGCATCAGGTCCGATTCGTCGGTCTGCCCTTCCTCGGGCGGCCGCAATTCGGCTGTCGGCTGCTGGCTGGTGATGGCCGCCAGGGCAGGCAGCGGCTGGGCGCCGGCGGGTCCCACCGTTTCCATCCAGCGCAGCCAGTGCAGCAGGAAAGCCTTGTCGATCCCGGCAATCGGTGCGATACCGCCACAGGTGTCGCCATCCATGGTTGTGTAACCAACCGCTGCTTCGGATCGGTTGCTGGTAGCCAACAGCAGAGCTCGGCGAATATTGGCCAGCAACCAGACTCCCGGGGCCCGGCTGCGGGCCTGGATGTTCTGCAGCGCGATATCATCCTCGTGCCAGGTCAATTCACGCCCCAGTGCTGTCGCCACGATCTGGCGATAGTCATTGACGATCGAATCGACATCAAACTCAAAAAACTCCGCGCCCAATGCAGCGGCCAGTTCGCTGGCGGCATTGCGAGTTGTCTGCGAGCTATTGCGAGTTGACTGGTAGACGCAGGCCAGCAGCTGATGAACCCACTGGCTGGTGTCAGCTTCCGCTGGCTGGTTCTCCAGGTACGACAGCTTGCTGGCAAACGCCTCGGCGCCCAGCTGGCTGCTACCGAACTCGACCAGCAGTCCACAGAGCGTTGCCACGGTTGCTGAATCTGCCCCACCGCTGAGTGAGACGACGAAACCGTGAGAGCGGCTCTTGCGAAGATAGTCGAAGAGACCGAGCGAGACGGCCCGGGCAAACTCCTCTTCCTTCAAGTGCGGGCCAGCTTCCCATGCTGCAAGTTCAGCTCTGGCTGGCTGCGGCTGGCAGGCGGGGAAGGTGAACGGGGCAGTGACTTGTCCCGCTCCATCAGCGGCTGCCGGCTCGACGTTATCAGGCTCAATATCGACCACGGCCGTGGTCAGCTGCAGATCGTGAAAGGTCAGTCGGGGTCCGGCAGCGACCAGTTCCCCCTGGCTGGCAATCATCGCGCCACCATCGTATATCGACCTGCCCGCTTCATTGCCCAGCAGGTTGGTGTAGATATAGCTGACACCGAGATCGCGGGAAGCGTCGAGTACAAAGTTGCGTCGTTGTTGCTGTTTGCCAAAGGCGAAATGGCTGGCGCTGGGGTTGAGGATCAGCTGGGCTCCGCGTGCAGCTAGTCGCACACCGGGCCGGTCCTGCACCCAGGCATCTTCACAGATCTCGAAAGCAACGCGGACGGCACCAAGATCGAAGATGAGGTCACCCAGCGGGTAATCGTTGCCGTTTATCGAGGTGCTGGCCTGTTGATCGCGCTGCCATGGTTTGAACCAGCGTGGCTCGTAATGCAGCCCGTCGCCAGCCAGGTTCTGCTTGGCCGCCAGTCCGAGGATCTGGCCATCGGCAACCAGGCAGGCAGCGTTGTAGAGGTTCCCCTCGTGGCGACAGGGCAGGCCAAGAGCCACCACCATCTGCTCGGTCTGGGGCACAATCTCAGTCAGCAATTCAAGTGCGGTTTGGCAGACGCCGGCCGAGAGGAAGGCGTCCTCGCAGCCATACCCGGTGAGACAGAGTTCGGGCAGGCAGAGAATGGAGACGTGCTCCTCACGGGCCTGCTGGATTGCCAGCAGGATATTGTGCTTGTTCTCATCCCAGGCCAGGGGTGTCTGGTTGAGAACTGCCGCGCCCAGCTTGATCAGAGTCATTCAATTCCCTTCCTTCAACTGACCTTACTGCTGTCTCAGGCCTGTGGTCAACCAGCCTCAGCCGTGCTGGCCTATACAAGCGTCACTGGTTGTCGAATAATCGAACTGGAGTCAGCACCACGGCAGCCACGTATGGTCTGCCGGGACCGTGCAAAAAATGGGACAGACAATAATGCGAGGACAGATTTCGTATCGCTTTGGTTCAGTCGGCCGTCAGTTCATTCTGTCGCTGCTCGCCACGCTGCTGCTGGCCGCGACATCGCTGTGCGCGGCGGACAAGCCGCTTGATACAGCTGGGCTGGTGAAGCACAAACCGGAGAGTGGTCGATTTGTGGAGACCGAGCAGGGATTCATGGTTCCCTATACCGTGGCGATTCCTGGTACGACGGTGAAGTACACGATGCAGCCAATACCGGGCGGCGTGATTCGCGTCGGCAGCCCGGCAACGGAGAAAGGGCGTGAGAAGACCGAGGGGCCACAGTTTGAGGTCAAGGTCGAGCCCTTCTGGATTGGGCAATATGAGATCTCGTGGGCAGAATACCTGCGTTACATGGCGATGCACGACATCTTCAAGGACTTTGAAACTCGCAAGGTGCGGCTGGTGGCTGCAGATCGCACCGTCGACGTGATCACCGCTCCTTCCAATCTCTACGATCCCAGCTTTACTTTTGTGAATGGCGAAGAAGAGGACCTGCCAGCGGTCACAATGAGCCAGTATTCGGCCAAGCAGTACAGCAAATGGCTCTCGCTGTTGACCAACCGTTTTTATCGGCTGCCAAGCGAGGCCGAATGGGAGCACGCCTGTCGGGCTGGCACCACGACCGCCTTTCATTTCGGTGATGACCCAGCCACGCTGGGTGAATACGGCTGGTATTTTGACAACGCCAATGAGACAACGCATGCGGTTGGCAAGAAGAAGCCCAATCAATGGGGCCTCTACGATATGCATGGTAACGTTGCCGAGTGGGTCTTGGATGAACTGGTCGACGGTGGTTACGCGAAGCTGGCTGCCGACAAGAAACAGCTTTCAGTTGCCGACGCCATTGCCTGGCCGAAGAAGCTGTATCCACGAGTCGTCAAGGGCGGCAACTGGGACCTGGACGCCAAGGACTGTCGTGCCGCCTCGCGATTGGGATCCCAGGATGATGACTGGCGGGTAGAGGATCCAAATATTCCGCTCAGCCCCTGGTGGTACACCAGCGGACCGTCATTGGGCGTGGGCATGCGGCTGGTGCGGCCGCTCAAGCCGGTCAGTGCGGAGCAGCGACTTCTGTTTTGGGAACCAACGCTCGAGCAGCTGTTGGACGACGTCAAGTACCGGATTGATGACGAGGGTCGCGGGGCGCGGGGATACGTCGACCCCGGCTTGCCGGCGGACATCGAGAAGCTGAAGCGGTAAGCTGAGCGTTAGGAACCTGTTTTAGCAGCGGCCGCTGCGACTCCCTCAATCGCCTTGACGTACTCCCTTTCCATGATTCCCCCCATGAAAAGGTTCATCCAACGCATCAACGGGCTGTAGCCCACATCACCGGCGGCAGTCCAGACCACCTCGGTACCCGCTTCAACGTCCTGCAGGCTGATCGATGAACGCATCGGTTCGCTGAAGCCTTCAAATGTCAGCAGGTAGTCGAGTGACGCGCCATCGGCGGCGGCCGTGATTTCCAGGCTGCCATCGCCAGCTGGATCGGTCCATTCCCAGCGGGCACCGACACCCGATTCCGGTCCCTTGTAGGTCGATTCTAGCTCCGGCATGGCCTGCTTGTTCCAGGGAGACCAGTCGACCCACGATCGGGGGGTGATCAGCAGCTGGTAGATGTCATCCGCGGGGGCCTGGACCGTGGCCTTGGCCTCGACCGCAAAGCTGGAGGGAAGAATCAGCCCCACCAGTCCCATCAGAAGCATGACGATCAGAAGGGAAATTGCAGTTCGAATCAGGATTCGCTTCATCAGGAATTGTCTCTGCAGTGGGGATGGTCGCACCTTGCCAGCAGGGCATTGTTTAGCATAGACCTCTGCTTGAGTGATCTCAACCAGCCGCGGATTTATTGCCAGTTGTGAGGCTGCTGACGACTCCCTACGATGTTGTCCATGAGCTGTTGTGCCAGCCGTCTCTGAACGAACAAAACGCGGTGAAAAAATGAGTGACGATGCACTTTCCCCAGGACCGGCAAAGACTGGCCAGCTGACGACAACGGGCAAGTACCTGATCATCATCACGGCCTTTTTTGGCTGGTTCTTTGGCGGCTCTCACATGGCAATCAATGGACTTGCCATGCGCACGGCTGCCCTCAACTTGCTGGCTGTCTCGGATGAAGGTCAAGCCACCGACGAGGACGATAAGACGCTGCAAGCGTTGACCCTCAAGCTGGACCTGGACGGCGACGGTCAGATCCAGACGGCGGCCTTTGATCGTGGGCTAACCAATCAAGACTCCAAGCCTGGCGAAATCAGCAAACAGGAATTGACAGAAGTCGGGCTGACAAAGAACCCCGATGTCGTCAGCGTGCTGGGAGTCGCGGGCGACAAGGATGGAATCATCTCGCCAGCCGAACTGCAGCGGTATGTAATCGACGCCCGACTTGGGCCACGAGCCGGTAAGTGGTTCGGCTACTATATCTGCGCTTTTCTGTTCGGGGCGGCGTTTGGCGGACTGGTGTTTGGCCGGATTGGTGACCGCTATGGCCGCAGTACAGGCCTGGCCGCTGCGATTGCCTGGTATTCCGGAGCATCGCTGGTCTCCTACTTTTCGCAA
>CAUZOB010000072.1:0-21519 GCA_963581185.1 Planctomycetota bacterium
CAAACCGAAAAACGCGGGCACGAGACAGAAGCACGTTTGCCTCACACGTTTCTGTTCGCGGGATCTCACCTTCGCGACAACGGCCCGGGTCCGCGTCAGTATCTGGCTGACTTGAGCGGCAACGTGATTTCGATCGCTACGTTTGGAGATGAACTCCTGTGCCTGCCGTTTCATCAGACCCAGGAAAACGACGCATTGATGTGGCGGATCAAACGAAAGTCGCTTCCCAAAATCGGAACAAAGGTCACGCTGCGTCTGCGTCCCAAACAGAAATGAAAATCATGAACCAACAAATGATACGTTGTGCTCTGATCGCGATGTGGATCCTGTGCGGTACGACCGCAGCACAAGACAGCTCGTTCTATGACAATCCGGATGGGCTGTTCTCGACGCGTCCAAGCGATACGAAATCGCTGCAAACCATTAAACGATTCGGTCCCGTGGGGATGGGGATCGATCTGCTCCAGCCGGCGTTTGTGATGCGAATATCCCAGATTGAAGAAGGTTCGCCTGCCGCGGCATCCGGAAAACTCAAAACAGGTCAGATTATCGAAACGATTAATGGCCAGCTGCTGAAAGACATCGACCCGCGTATCCAGCTTGGCCAGATCCTCGCTGCGGCCGAGGCTTCCGACGGCATGCTCGAGTTTTCCATCAAGGGCGAGGCCGAGCCGGTTATCGTCAAAGTTCCTGTGCTCGGTGCGTACAGTGAGACCTGGCCGCTGAACTGCCCAAAGTCGGATAAGATTGTGCGCGGCGTTGCCGACTACCTTTCCAAACCCGGAGCGACCGAAGGCCTCGGCGGTATCGGCATGTTGTTCCTGCTCTCTACGGGCGAGGACAAAGACTTGGACGTCGTGCGTAACTGGGCACGCAACGCACCGGCACATACCTATCCCTGGTACCTCGGCTACGGAGGTATCCCGCTCACCGAATGCTACCTGCGAACCGGCGATGAGGAAATTCTCGCGAATATCCAGCGGTGGGTCGATAATGCGGCCAGGACGCAGCATAACGATGCCTGGGCTGGCCGGGGCGGGGCCCTTACTACCTACGGCAATGGGCACCTTAATGCGGCCGGCACTCACGTGGTCACATTCCTTCTCCTTGCCAAGGAGTGCGGCGCGGAGGTCCCCGATCATACGCTGCTCGGCGCGCTGAGACATTTCTACCGGTACGCCGGCCGAGGCGGTAACCCCTACGGCGATGATCGCCCGGAGCTCGGCTTTGTTGACAATGGCAAGAACGGGAAACTTGCCTTCGCTATGGCCGCCGCTGCAGCGGTCACGCCGGATGGTGAGAACTCGGTTTACGCCAAGGCACGCGACGTCTGCGCGATGCAGAGTTTCTACACGACCAGCTTCATGCTCCACGGCCACACCGGCGGCGGTATCGGCGAAATCTGGCGCAGTGCCGCGATGGGACTGCTGCACGACATAAAGCCCAAGCAGTACCGCGACTTCATGGACAATCGCCAGTGGCACTACGACCTATCACGCCGTTTTGACGGCTCGTTCGGCATCCTGGGTGGCGCCGGCTATGACAAGGAATTATGGGGTGTTGCGTACCCGCTGGCTTACACTATTCCGCGTAAGACGCTACGCATCACCGGTGCGCCGCCGACAGAGTTCGCCAAGCAATATCAACTGCCCAAGCAGCCGTGGGGCGTCGAGGCGGACAACATCTTCCTCTCGCTTGAGGCCGTACCGGATAAGGATGGTAAGAAGCAGGACCTGTCGAGCGAGACCCTGGCCCAGGACTCCAGCCTGCAGTTTTTCCGCCATTTTCATGGCCCGGATCAACCCAGTGACGATGACATCCGTCGATATATCCAGCACCAGGACCACAACATCCGCTTCGTTGCTGCGAACAAGGCGCTGGGTGTCAACAGTGGCTACATCGGCTGGCGGGCTCCCGGTGGTGAAGTTCGTGAATCCCTGGTTATGGAATTCCTGCAACACAAAGACCCGCGAGTCCGCCGCGCCATGTTCGCGGCGATCGTGAAGCGATCCGACGTGCTCACTGTTGAGATCTTTGACCTTGCAGTGCAGGCGGTCAGGAACCCGGCCGAATCGTGGTGGGTTAAGGACGCAGCGATGCAGATCATCGGCTACGGCTCGGCAGATCAGGTCGTGCCGCTCGTCGATCTCCTGCTCCCCTATCTAACACACGAGGAGAATTGGCTGAAGAACGCCGCTCTCACCGCGCTGACCCCGGTGGCGGCGGACGAACGTTGCTACCAAAGAGTGCTCCCCGCGATCGGTGACCTCATCCGGAAGAACCAACGCGTCTCCGTCACGAGAGGGTTGGCGACTGCTATCCGAGCCAGGGTCAATGAGGCTGGGCCCGCAGTACAGCAACTGGCCGTCGAGACACTCAAAGAGACCTATACCGGCTATGCCGGCAAGCAGACATCGCTCACCGGAAAAGACCTCACTTCCACCTACGACTTCCATCTCGAAGCCATTGCCGCTTCATTGGCCGACGTGCCCGGCGGATTGGACGTGCTCTATGAGATTGCTCGGCAGCGCCATCCCAACGAGATCCTGCCGTACAAGCAATTTTTCCTCGCCGCGGACCCGAGCCAATTCGGTCCCAAGCTGAAACAGGCGATCACCCCGATCATCATGGAGGAATTGATCCCCGAGTTCGTCGGCAAGAATCGTGATGCCTTACACAAGATGTCTGCAGGCGAAGTGCAGTCCGGCTATCCCGGTAGCTCCGGGAATGCGATCGATGGCCTGGCCTCTCTGTACGATCGGGCCGGCCAGCGCGAATTCGGATGGCACATGTTCGTTGACCTGCGCAACGCGGAATGGTCTTACCACAGCTTTGACCCGATCACGTCCGATCAGGTGCCCTTTGACCAGCTCGTCACTCGATACCGAGAGGTGACGTTGCCAAAGGGTATGGAGAATTGGCATGCAAACGCCTTTGTTCCCGCCAAGGCTGGTTGGAAAAAAGGGAAGAGTCCCTTTGCCAACTATATGGGTAAGCTTCCCCTGCGCCCGATTACCAAGTGCTCGGCCAACTGCACGGGACCAGGTTGCCATGGCGCCACGCCCGCAAACACCTTATGGGAAAAGGAAGTCCTGCTGATCCGCGGGACCTTCGAGATTCCACCGTTGAAAGACGGCCATCGCTACCGGATTCGCGTGAACGATGGCGAACATGTCGGAGTCGGCGGCGGCCACATCATCTATATCAACGGCAAGCCTCTGATTGAAATGAAGCAAGGGAACGGCCGTGGGGCAGGTGGTAAGCCCAAGGGCGCGTATCTCACCAAGGAATTCTTCGAAGACTTCCAGGGCGGCGAGGTGACCATCGCGGTCAAGACCTTCATTCGGTTCAACGACAAATACAAGGTCAAGCCGACGTCACGCATTCCCCAAGGCAAGATCAGCCTGCACCTCGACGAGCAGAAACTACCGCCGATGGGCGACGATCTGGTATGGAAGTCGGCGACCGTGGTCGCCATGCTGTCTTCAGAATGGCAGGCCGCGCAGGATCCGGAGGACCGAGAACGTCAGGCTGCTGCCGTCAAATTCCGCTACGACGGAAAGTTTGTCGCCAATGCGGATGTGGTCGGCGACTGGAAGACGATCGGCGTCGTCAAGACGATCGGCGATTTCATGCCCGACAAACGACTGAACCCACGCGGAGCCCGATTTGCGAGCATCAGCCTCAAGCACAACGGCGAAACCGACAACGTGACGCGACTCTGGTCCGGCGACAAGCTGATGGATCTGACTCGGTACGAGGCGCTGAATATGATCATCAAACAAGTCGATGGCGAGGACTACCTCTTCATCGAAGCGGGTGGCTTTAGTACCAGAAACGCCGTCGGTTGGCAGTCGCAGTGGTATGTGATGAAGCGTTAAGCGAGGAATACAACATGCAATTCGGCGACCTGCCAGCTCCACCTTCGAGAAATGACAACGTGAAGCTGGTAGAGGAAGCTGAAAACCGGCGTGTTATTGACTCTTTACCCATCGAATAATCACCCATCGAATAATCCTCACAACTGGAGATCGATAATGTCTCAGGTCAGCCGCCGACGGTTTCTGCAATCAACTTCCACCCTGGCTGCCGCCAGTTCGCTGGGAGTGTTTTCCGACACGTCAGTGGTTCGTGCCGAGTCGCCGAATGAACGTCCAAAGTTTGCGCTGATCGGCTGCGGTGGCCAAGGGACGGGCGATGGCCGACGAGCACTCAACTACGGCGATATCGTTGCTGTTTGTGATGTCGACACGTCGCACTCTGATTATGCCAAGGCGGCCTACACGAGACGGATGGCGGCCAAGGGCAAGGAGGTCAGGATTGACGTCTATGACGACTATCGAGCGATTATTGATCGTGACGACATCGACGCCATTATCTGTGGCACTGTGGATCACTGGCATGTGAAGATCTCCGCCGAAGCGTTGAAGTCAGGGAAAGATGTTTACTGCGAAAAGCCGCTCACACTGACCGTCGATGAAGGCCGCATCATTTCCAAGGTTGCGAAAGAGACGGATCGAATAATCCAGGTTGGTACACAGCAGCGCTCCGACGAACGGTTTCTGAAGGCAGTCACGATAGCTCATTCGGGACGCCTCGGGAAAATCAAGAAGGTGACCGTTGGGTTGAATCACAATCCCTTCAGCAAGCCACTGCCGACGGTTGCTCCCCCAAAGACACTGAATTGGGATCGCTGGAAAGGGCCGACCGAAGACGTCCCCTATCGATTCTTGAAAGACGGCAAAGCAGGGCAGACGCTGGTGCGCACGCTGGGTGACGGAAGCATCAACGCCTCAAACTGCCACAAGGAATTCCGTTGGTGGCTTCAGTACAGCGGCGGAAAAATGACTGATTGGGGCGCCCACCATGTCGACATTGCCCAGTGGATTATCGACCAATGCGGACCGGGCCAGGGTCCCACGACAATCAAGCCGATCATGGCCGAAACCAGGGTCCCTTTCGATGAGAACGGCCATCCAACTCTCGACGATCGTTACAATGCTCCGCACCGATTCACGGTGCACGTGAGATTTCCTAACGGCGTGCTGATGGAGATCACTAGCGAGGGTCGTAATGGAATCCTGGTAGAAGGGACAGAAGGTCGAATCTTTGTTAACCGCGGCACAATCGCGGGCAAACCGATCGAGGATCTCGACAACAATCCGCTCCCTGGAGACTGGCTGGAAGACATTTACGGCGGCCCGGTTGTCGAACACGTGAACAACTTCTTTGACTGTATCGCAAGCCGCAAGAAACCTGCTTCCGACGTGTGGACGCATGTCGCGGCAATCAATACGTGCCATTTGAGTAATATTGCGATTCGCTTGAATCGAGAAATTGAATGGGACGCCGCGACGCAAACGATCAAAGGCGATGCCAAAGCGAGTGCTCTGCTGACGAGAGATCGCCGCAAGGGATATGAAATCGAGATTTGAGCAACCGATCCCGCTGTTAAATTGGGACCATTTATTGTGACCAGTCGCACTGGCTTGCACGTCCTCGCCTAAGCCCGCAATACATAAAGGCTTGGGTGGCTTTCGGCTCTCCTGCTATATTGAACATGGAAATGCCCACCTAACTTGTTCTTGTCTCATGCAGCGACCTCTCTCACCGGCGATCGATGTTGTTTCATGACGTGGATTTCTCCGCGTCAGGGCCGAGTCTGAACCGATTCGTCCGTTGTTGTAATCGCCAAAAGTAGTTCCGAATGAATGCTTGTATGAAACGACTGCTTGGCTGTGTGCTGCTTGTTCTTTCCGTCGCATGTGCTGCGCAGACGGCTCGTGCTCAGGGTGAATCGAAAACGGAACAGCCGCCTGGAAAGAGCGTCAACTACTTGACTGAAATCAAGCCGCTGCTGCGAGACAAGTGCTTTTCCTGCCACAGCTCACGCAAACAGGAAGGCGGATTGCGGCTGGATGCGGCGAGTCTCATTCGAAAGGGCGGTGAGAGCGGGCCTGGCTACGTCAGCCGATCGGCTAGCAACAGCCTCATCCTGCAACGAGTCACCGCCGCCGACGATAACCGGATGCCACCCGCGGAGGAGGGTCCGCGACTGACGGCGGACGAGGTCGCAAAGCTGACCGCCTGGATCCAATCCGGAGCCGCAGCGCCGGACGAAGCGATTCCCGAACATCCGTCCCGCCACTGGTCCTTTCTGCCGCCCGTCAAAGCGGACGTGCCGAGCACTTCGGCTGGCTGGATTCGTAGTGACATCGACCGGTTTCTCGCGGCCGAGCACCAGCACCTCGGAGTCACCGCGGTCGGCGAAACTTCTCGGTCGATGCTCCTCCGCCGAGCTTCTCTTGTTCTGACCGGCCTCCCCCCGACGCCGGCCGAGCGACGAGCGTTCCTCGACGACGAATCGAAAGCGGCATTCGAAAATGCGGTCGACCGTTTGCTAGAGAGTCCTCGCTACGGCGAGCGGTGGGCCCGACACTTTATGGACATCTGGCGGTACAGCGATCCGTCCGGCTACGGCAAAGAAATCCGTGACGGACGCGAGCATATCTGGCGATGGCGGGACTGGATCGTCGAATCGCTCAACGCCGACAAAGGTTACGACCGGATGATCGTCGAGATGCTCGCGGCGGATGAAGTCTCGCCCGAAGATCAGCCGTCCCTCCGAGCAACCGGGTTCCTGGCGCGTAACTGGTACAAGTTCAACCGAAACGTCTGGCTCGACAATATTGTTGAGCATTCTTCCAAGGCCTTTCTTGGCCTCACCGTGAACTGTGCCCGTTGCCACGATCACAAGTACGACCCATTTGAACAGACGGGCTACTATCGCATGCGGGCCATCTTTGAGACACACGACGTTCGTGACGATTCACTGCAACTGGCATCTGCCGGTGCGGCTAACGGAATGCTCGTTCGCACCTACGATGCTCACCTGGATCGAAAGACGTTTACGTTTCTGCAAGGCAATGCGGATCGTCCAAGCGAAGATCCACTGCATCCCGGACTGCCGAAAATACTCGGCGAATTGTCGGTCGAACCAGTCTCACTCCCGGTCACCGTGTGGTATCCGGCATTGAGAAGAGAGAATCGCGATGCGGCGTTGGAGGCCGCACGAGCGGCAATCGCGGCCGCTGATACCGGGCTCAAGAACGCGCAGGCGGCGGTGGCTGCTTCCCGAAAGAAGCTCGCGGAGTTCCAGGAACCAAAGCCCGGATCTGCAAAGAAGACAATTCCCAAAACGCCCGCTGGTCCCGGCACTCCGGTGCTGAGCGATGACTTTTCGAAACTGAATCTCGATCAATGGAAAGTCGAAAGCGGAACGTGGTTGGTGAAGAATGGCCGAGTCGTGCAGTCAATCGGGGCGACAAAACAGCACCGTCTGGTTTCGTCGTTCAATCATCCTCGCGATTTTCGAGCGAAGCTGCGGCTGCGAATCACGGGCGGTGAGACGTACAAGTCGGTCGGCCTTGGCTTCGACGTCGATGGGCAGGCGATGAACGCCGTTTATCTTTCCGTTTCTGGGCCCAAGGTACAGTTCACCAACCAGGCAAGCGATGGCGTCTGGCAATACCCGGCTGGCGGGATGTCGCCGCATCCGGTCAAGGTCGGCCAGGATTACGTGCTTGAGCTGGCCGTGAAGGACCAGTTGTTGAACGTGCTGATCGATGGCGAATTGAAAGTGGCTTACAACTTGCCGAAACGTAAAGCCGGGCGGATGTCGGTTTGGGCTTTCTCTGCAACCGCTGAATTCGATCAGCTCGACGTGACGACGCTGCCACCGGAAACGCAGCTTGAGCCTGCGGCGGGAGGCTCGGCAGCGCCGCCGAAGTTGCTCACGAGAAAAGATCTGCAGCTGGCTTTGAAAGTCTCCGAAGCCGCAGAGAAAATCGCTGTTGTGCATCGCAGTGTCACGCAATCCGCGGCAGCCGCGCTCGAAGCACGCATCGCGGTAGAGACCGTAAAGTTCGGACTGGCCGACGGCAACGCCGATACATTGGCTGCGGCCGCTGGACGTGCGAGCCGTCAGCACACCGTCGAGCAACTTTCCCTGCAGGTCGCCCAGGCTCAGTTGAAGATTGAGCAGGCTGGGCAGAAGCAGGAGACCTCCTCAGCTGCCGCTCGTGCCAAAGCGACATCGGAACTTCAGCTGGCGGAAAAACAGCTCGCCGATCTCCAGAAGAAGTTGGCGAGCGCGAAAGGGGAACTCGAGAACGGCTCAAACCAGTACGCAGTGCTCGGCCCGCAGTATCCAAAAACCAGTTCCGGCCGACGGCTGGCTTTTGCCCGGTGGATTACCGATCGGAAGAACCCACTGGCGGCACGAGTTCTCGTTAATCATATCTGGCTACGGCATTTCGACGCGCCACTTCTGGAACGCACTTTCGATTTCGGTTTGCGTTCTGAAAAACCGCGTCACGCAGCGCTGCTCGACTGGCTGGCAGTGCAGTTCATGGAAGAGGGCTGGAGTTTGAAGAAGCTTCACAAGCAGATCGTCATGTCCGGCGTCTATCGACTGAGTTCTTCACCGAACGAAGCAACGGCCGCGACGCGAGCGGCCGATCCTGACAACCATACGCTGTGGCGCATGAATGCTCGCCGGATGGAAGCCGAAGCCGTCCGGGACAGCGTGCTGTCGCTGGGAGGCAGCCTTGACCTGTCGATGGGCGGCCCGCCCATCGAGCACACGCTGGGGCAGACAGTACTTCGCCGCAGCCTGTACTTCCGCCAGGACAAAGAGAGACAAATGACGTTTCTCAGTCTGTTCGACGGAGCAAAGGTCAACGAGTGCTACCAGCGAAAAGCGACGGTCGCCCCGCAACAGGCTCTGGCGATGTTCAATAGCCAGATTGCCGCCAACCAGGCTCGGAAGATCGCGGAGACTCACCGCACACTTAACGGCAGCGAGTTCGTCAAAGCGTTGTTCGAACACGTACTCGGCCGTGAGCCAGCTCCGAAAGAACAGCTCGAGTGCACTCAGTTTCTCGCCGAATTTAAAGGCAGCGCCGAGGCTCGACGTCAGCTTGCACTGGTGCTGCTGAACCATAACGATTTCGTGACGATCCGATGACGAGGACCCAATGAAAAATTTCGCGAAACCGAGACGACAATTCCTCTCCGACCTGGGGACCGGCTGCGCCACGCTGGCTCTGGGAGCGATGCTCCAGCGAGACGGCTTTGGATCCGAAACCAACTGGACTCCGCCGAATGGCCTCTCGCATTTTGCTCCAAAAGCGAAAAGCGTGATCTGGCTGTTCATGGCTGGAGGTGTTAGTCAGGTCGAGACGTTCGATCCAAAGCCTGCTCTGACAAAATATGGCGGCAAGACGATTCCCAACACGCCGTTCGCCAGCGTGTTGGAATCGCCCTACATCAAGAACCGCATTGAGCTGGTGAAGGGCGACGCCAACGGGAAGATTTACGACAAGTTGTACCCGCTGCAGGTCGGTTATCGAAAACACGGTGAAAGCGGTATCGAGGTCAGTGACTGGTTGCCGCACCTGTCCGAGTGTGTTGACGACATGGCGATTGTCCGGTCGATGTGGACGACGGCGAGTAACCACGACGCTCAGCTCCAGTTTCACACTGGGCGTAACCGCTTCGACGGATTCTTCCCCACGATTGGAGCCTGGGTGCACTATGGACTTGGTTCACTGAACGACAACCTGCCACAGTTCATCGTGATGGGGAACAAGATCGGAGACTGCTGCGGCGGAAAAGCGACGGAAGGAGCCGATTATCTCGGCCCCGAACACGACGGAGTTTCGCTGTCGGTCGACCCAAAGAACCCCTTGCCCTTTGCGATTCCTGCCGAAGGTGCTGGCTCGGCTGAGCGTTTGCAAGCGCAACGACTGCTCGGTCGGCTCAATCGACTGACTGCGGACGAGTTCCCGGACGATCCGGCATTGGCTGCTCGCATCAAGTCCTACGAGTTGGCGTTTCGAATGCAGACGGCGGTGCCGGATGTCGTAAACTCGGCGGACGAGACGGCGGCAACGCACGAGCTTTATGGGACAACCGGCGGTCCGACGCAGTCGTTTGGCCAGCTCTGCCTAACCGCGCGACGATTGGTCGAACGCGGTGTGCGGTTTGTACAGATTTATCACGGTGGTGGCGGGGCGGGGGCTTGGGATGCTCACAGTAACTTGCAAACAAATCACGCCAAGAATTGCCAGCAGATCGACCAGCCCATCGCGGGTCTCCTGAAAGATCTCAAGCAGCGAGGTCTCCTCGACGAAACGCTTGTGGTCTGGGGCTCGGAATTCGGACGGACTCCCGGCGGCCAGGGTTCGAACGGGCGAGGTCACCACAATTTTGGCTTTTCCGTCTGGATGGCTGGAGGCGGAATCAAAGGCGGGACAGTTCACGGGGCCACCGATGAACTCGGCTTCCACGCCGTTGAGGATCGGCACTACGTCACCGACATTCATGCGACAGTTATGCAGCAACTCGGCCTCGATCCGCGCCGTCTCACAGTCCCCGGCCGAAAGCGACTGGAAGTCGACTTTGGTCACCCGATCGAAGACATCATTGCCTAGAGCATCTCCATCATCCATTCCGCCCGACGCCAGGGGGGCGTGGTTGGGATCTGGTGGTCAACGGCCAGGTGTTACCTGAAGTCTTCCACCCCCCCGCCAGTGTGCTGTCCCATTTGGCGAGCGGTTACAATCGACTGAGTTGCCATTCTCTTAGGACCATCCGGGTTGCCGAGAGGTGGTGAGAATTCGTTCCACGGATTGACCTGTCGGGTTTCCAATGGCAGAGTCGTAGATTCCGCACCCTACATTCTCTGTTGGCTTGCCACTCCCATGTCACTGGTAATATTGCGAGAGCTTTCGATTGGTTTCAACGGTCCGCTGCTGCTCGATGCGGTGGATTGCCGGATTGAGGCGAAACAGCGAATTGGTTTGTTAGGGCGGAACGGGTCTGGCAAAACAACGTTGATGCGGCTCATCGTAGGACAACAGGAATCCGATTCGGGAGAAATTGTGGTGGAGTCGGGCAAGCGTGTGAGTTTGCTTGAACAGGAAGTTCGGGCGGATATGCACGGCACGATTTCCGAGCTGATCGAATCGGGGCTCGTCGGCATGGAGCTTGCGGAATGGGAACTCCAGCAGCGACTGGAGCAGACTGCGGGTCGCATGAATCTGGATCTGGGGGCGCCGGTTGATTCTCTATCGTCGGGAATGAAGCGGCGTGTGTTACTGGCTCGCGCGATTGTGTCGGAACCGGATCTATTGCTACTGGATGAGCCTACGAATCACTTGGATATTGATGCGATTGCGTGGCTGGAAGGTTTTCTTACTGCCTGGTCCGGCACGGTGCTATTCGTCACACATGACCGGGCTTTTTTACAGTCTTTGGCGACCCGTATTCTGGAAATCGATCGCGGTCGGTTGTTCGATTGGTCGTGCGATTACGACACCTTTCTTAAACGCAAGGAAGCGGCCTTGGCGGCTGAGGAAAAGCAGAATGCCCTGTTTGACAAACGATTAAAGCAGGAAGAGGTCTGGATTCGTCAGGGCATCAAAGCTCGGCGGACGCGTAATGAGGGGCGAGTACGAGCTCTGGAAAACATGCGGTTGGAACGACAGCAGCGGCGAGAAAAGACGGGGCAGGCCAAGATCCGGATTCAGAAGGGGCAGCGCAGCGGGAATCTGGTGATGGCAGCGGACGAGGTCACGTTCGCCTTTCCGGATCAGCCGATTGTGGAACGGTTTTCGACCGAAGTGATGCGTGGCGATAAGGTCGGCTTGATTGGCCCCAACGGGGTCGGGAAAACGACGTTGCTGCGATTATTACTGCGAACGCTCGAACCCCAGGCAGGTTCGGTTCGGCATGGTACGAATCTGCAGGTAGCATATTTCGATCAGTTGCGAGAGCAGTTAGATGAGCAGCAGACTGTGCTGGAAAACTTGAGCGAGGGATCGGATTCGGTGCTGGTGGACGGCAAACCCAAGCATCTGATCGGATACTTGCAGGATTTTCTTTTCAGTCCGGAGCGGGCGAGGACGGCGGTTCGGTTTCTGTCGGGTGGGGAGCGGAATCGGGTGTTGTTAGCCAAGTTGTTTTCCAAACCCGCGAATGTGATTGTGTTGGACGAACCGACGAACGATCTGGATACGGAGACGCTGGAACTGCTGGAAGCAAAACTGGTCGATTATCAAGGCACGGTGTTGGTTGTGAGTCACGATCGGACGTTTTTGAACAATGTCGTGACAAGCACGATTGTGTTTGAAGAACAGGGGGTGAGGGAATATGTCGGTGGCTATGATGACTGGCTGCGACAAAGGTCCGCCGGAGGGGAACCGGGAAAGTTGGGCGGGAAGGCGAAGCAAGAGCCGACCAGCGAATCGAGTGAGCGGGAAAAATCGCAGTCGCAACGCTTGGGGTTCAATGAGCAGCAGGAGCTGAAGCAGTTGCCAGCAGTCATTGAGCGGTTGGAACAGCAGATTGCCAGGTTGCATGAAGAGATGGCTGATCCGGAGTATTTCAGGCGATCGGCAGAGGTCTTGGCGGCGGATAAACAAACGCTGAGCGAGTGTGAGCAGCAGTTGGCCGCCGCCTTTGAGCACTGGGCTGAGTTGGATGAGTTGGCGGAATGAAAGGGGCAGGGTCTGCGGCTGCAGCGGCTACAATCAAGCCATCGCCATTCTCTTGGAATCTCCCAGGTGCTGCCATGACACGACTGCTTGTCTGCTTGTTTCTTGCCGCGACGGTGTTTTCGACGGCGGTTGCAGAATCCCCGGTAGCATTAAATGGTCGTCGAGAGCTTTTTGTCGATGACCATTTAATCGAATCGCAATCGGGCGAGATCCAATTGCGGCTGCACGAGCCGAAACGGAATGAAGTTGCCATGGTCTTCAATAAGCCGTGGGAAGGAAATACTTCGGGCTATCCGACGATCATGTATGACGGAGAACTGTACCGCATGATCTACCGCGGGCATCGGATGACATGGGCCAGCGGTAAACTTCTTATGGCGAATAGCCCCGTCGTCTGTTATGCCGAAAGCAAAGATGGTATCCACTGGCAACGTCCCGAATTGAACCTGTACAAATGGCAAGGCAAGGACCGCGATCAATTAACAGATCTCACTTCCAACAACATTGTCTGGCCGGGTAGCTCCTACTCAGGTACGTTCGTTCCTTTTGATGATGCGAACCCTGCTTGCAAGCCGGCAGAACGGTTCAAGGCGATTGGCGGGAACCATAAAGTTGGACTCCACCTGTTCACTTCGCCCGATGCCATCCACTGGGTTAAGCGTGATGCCCCAATCTTCACTACCGGTGCACTCGATTCCATGAACACAATGTTTTGGGACTCCCGTTTAAAGAAGTACACGCTCTACTTCCGAACGGTTCGGGATAGGCTCCGCAGTATTGATGTAGCTTATTCGGAAAATCTGAGAACCTGGACGGAAGCGATTCCACTCAGCTACGGCGATTCCCCACCACAACAGATGTATACCAATGGGATCGAACCATATTACAGGGCTCCACATATTTTTGTCGGCTTCCCTACTCGCTATACAGCCCGTCCCATCACCGACAAGCTTGCCGGGCTGCCACCAGTCGAATTGCGAAAAGAGCTTGGCGATGCCTATGCCCGAGTTGCTTCTGACCTGACCGATGGCCTGTTTATGACAAGTCGCGACGGACTCAATTTCAAACGTTGGGATGAAGCGTTTCTGAGGCCGACGCGGGAAAACAGCTCAGCACCTGGGAGCTGGATGTATGGTGACAATTATCAATCCTATGGCCTGTTTGAAACAAAGACAGTGAGTGGTGAAACCGAGATATCATTCATGGTTAACCACGGTTACTGGCAAGAATACAAGTCCCGCCTGCAGCGGTATTCCATCCGACCGGACGGTTTCGTCTCGCTGCAGGCGACCTATGCTGGCGGTGAGGTCGTCACCAGAGCGGTTACGTTCACTGGGAACACCCTCCAGATCAACTATGCCACTTCGGCAGGGGGTTATCTCAAAGTGGAATTGCAAGACGAGCAGGGTGATGCGATTCCAGGATTCCGTTTTGCAGATTGCGATGAACTGATTGGCAACTCGCTTGATCAGGCCGTGGTCTGGAAGGGTGGGGATTTGCAAAAGCTGACAGGGAAAGCCATCCGAATACGATTTGGATTGCGTGATGCCGACCTTTACTCGTTCCAGTTCATCAAGCGGGACTAGAGAGAAGGATTTCCTCCGCGCTGCTGCGAAAAGTGAGCACAGGGCGAATTGCTCAGGGCACAAGCTTGTAGACGAGGAGGGTTGCGCTGCGACGTTGGTTCAACGTAACCGGAAGCCCGTTTGTCAGAATGTCCTTCCCATTCAGAACAAACGACGTGTCGTCCATTAAGTTGTTGAACTGATACCGTTTTCCAGTCTGGATGCCCCGCAGACGAAACTGCAGGGAGCTAGCAGGGCTCTCCGGACGCCGAAAAGCCTGAACCAACCCGGCCTGGGTCTGGGAGTCATGGAACTGCCAGGCCATCCAGACATCATTATCCGTTCGGTAACTCGTAAGCGGATAAAAATCGGCGTAGTAAAATGATGTAACCGTGCGCCGTATTTCCAGCATCCGTCGACAGAAATCGTAATCGAAGTCGCGTCTCCGCACGTCCCAGCTCGTCACGTTGGCCGGGGCTAATTGACTGAGGAAGGTGTAGGAATCAGTGGCATTGATACCGGTGCCGAAATAAGGAATCCAGTGCAACATGCCATAGGTCAGAGTCTGCATTCCACTTGTTTCGTAAGCATAGTCACTGCGCCACAGTGGCACGGCGCGGCGCAGAGTTTCCAGCTCGTTCCGGCTACCGCCACCGGAACAGATGTCGATTCTCAGCATCGGGTGGCGTCGTTTTAGTTCATCCCAAAATCGCAGCAAGCCTGCCACGTGTTTCATTTCAGAAATGCCTTGCCGGTCAGGCAGATCGTTAGCGCGCCAATACCTCAATGGTGGAATACCGTCATGTCGAAAAAGGTCGACGCCTTGTTTCTCGATCTGCTCGTCGATGTGATCAATCAACCAATCCACACAGTCGGGCTCGCTGAAGTTGAGGAGCCGAAAATCACCACGTCCCCAGGGCGGTGCTTGTGGAGAATCCATGCGAACCCAGCAGGAGAGAGTGAAGTCGCCTGGTACGCGATTGGGGATTTCCACACCATAATCGTTATTGAATCGCAGTGCCCGGTCCTTGGGATCGTCAGTTGCACCGGCGGTGTACTGGAACGTCCCGCTGCCGATCTGCGTGCCATGATTCTCGCCCACACTATCCGACGTGTGACCGTCAAACGGATAATGTGCGAATGGCGCAAGAGTATCCGTTCTTGCGTACACGGCAGCAACATGCTTTGCACTCAATGCCCTGTCGTAAACACGCACATCGTCAATGTCGCCTACAATCCCACGCGTTTGATACTGGCGACCAACTCCCCAGGTAGCATTCGCATCCATGGGACTGGTGTTCTTCGACGTAGCAGTTCGCTCGAGTTGACCGTCAATGTAAAGCTTGAGTTCACTACGAGCCGACTTGTGATTAACGAAACGGGTGGCGGTGACCAGGTGCCATTCGCCGTCGGCCAATCGAGTTCGCCCTTGGACGGTGGCATCCGGGTTGCCGGTACCAAATGCCGCGACATCCTCGAAAAGTGTTAATCCGGAATCATTGACGTGGGCAGGGAATTCACCTTGGATCAGGGCATGACCCATCCACCACTCGGCTCCACCTTTAAGCAGCCACTTGGGGTAGGTGCGATCAATCAGAGATCCTCGTGTCACGCATTCAGGAGTGAACCAGAGGATCAGCTTCATGTCGTTTGCGTGCAGGTGGCCAGAAATAGGATTCAGTCCAGCTGGAAATCGTTTCTTGTTAGGCCTCCAGGTTCCCACGTTCAGCCAGTAGTCCTTGTACTCATACCAGCCAGCATCGATCCACCAATAGTCCGGTTTAATCTTCTCCTTGAGGTACCGGTCGATGAACATTGTTTGATTGGCAACCGTGGCTCCTGTACTTTCCATATAGAAAGCAGAACTCGATGCCGCATGATGAGGTGGTGGGAGTTGGCCATCAGCGGTTCGCGGCAAATTATGTCGGATCATCCAGGCCCGCCACAGATTTTGTGCCCGATACCAATCCGGACCTTGCCAAAACAGCATGGCAATTAACGGCGACCGCACTTCCTCACCGGGAAATAATTTGAAATGTGTGAGTTCCTGTCCGGCCTGTAATGTTAGGCCGCGATCCTGATTCCGTTGGAATCGGGCGGACCATTGTCCGGGCCACCCAATGGCAACAATGATCCCCTGGTTGTTCCATTCCAAGTTAAAGAACGGCAAGTCCTGACTGGCCGGCAGCCCCATTTTCGCTCCCAGTTCAAGCACCTGCTGGGGATTCAAGAGAGTTTCGCGAGGCGCGTAATCGGTCGAGTCAGACATTTTAACCAGCGAGTGCGGGCTGCCGTTGCTGTGGTGGAGAACAAATTCACCTTCGTTGTGGCGTTCAAAATGAGTGTCGAGAGGCAACACGTTTTCGATCAACGGGGTTGGTTGATCCCCGCTATTCTTGAACAGCAGTTTCCATTCAACCACAGGAAAATCGTGATACTCAATGCCGATACAACGCACTTGCAAACCGGTCACAGGGTCGTGCCAAAGGTGAGTCCGTTCGGTCCGCTGTTCGTCGATGACCCGTGTTGATGTCGTGTGTTTCCAGGATCCGAGCAATTCACTTGCAGGCCGTCCGCCGTAGCTAAAGGAGAAGGGGAGGTCACTGGAGTAAGGGGATCGCAGGGGAGCGGTGGGAAGGTCTCCCAGCCAAACGGTTTGGCCATTGCGAAGCTCGACACGAGCATCTGCCCAATCCGCTTGATTGAAGTCGACTCGCTCGACCACACCACCACCTGCATCCGTCATTGCAAGCGTGAATTCCTCTGCGCCGTCAAGCGCAACCTTGACCGGTGCGCCGCGCAGGCCTTCCTCCATGACTTTTGAACGGTACTGCTCGTGACCATCAACTGAAACCGTACCGATCACGCGGCCCTGGCCCGCGTTGGAATAAAAGCTTTGTACTCGGTTGCTGTCGATGCCGAAGACCGCCCGGAAAGTTTTTCCGGGACTGGGGAGTCGCACGGTAATTGTGCCAGTCGATGGGCAGTAAAGTCCGCTACGGAATGTTTGACTAGCAATTTTGAGTGGCAACGCCCCCACTTCGGTGTGGTAGACCTTCGTGGTGGCCATGTTCTTGAGCAACTTCCCCTGGACGTTCACGACGAGGTGTGCTCGGCTGGGCATTGTTTCAGGAGTTGCCTGGAACTTGGCGGCGATCCAGCGTTGAGCCCGGGCCTTTTCGGCGTCGGAAACGGGGACAGCAAATGCGCCATGTCCCATGACCAAGATGCATGAAAGCGACAGCACGAGAAGGAGAAACCTTCTACGGCAGGACAGGCAGCATGTTCTGTTCATCATGCTTGGAGAGTTCCCGGTTATTGACGACAGAGTGCAAACAGCGCAAGGCGACAAGAAATGCCAGATACCTTGGAGCAGGCGCCATGATAGAGAGAATCGAATAAACCGTCCATTGTCACGACACCGGCAGGGGCCGACGCAGATGCAATCACAAAGTTGCTATTTCAGAATGGTGCGTGATAACGAGTAGGGGCAGCGTCTGTGGGCAACGGCTTTAGAGCGTCGGCCCCGGAAGTAATACAGCCACCAACGGCTTGTTTCGCTACGCTCAACAAACCATTGATGGAATCGACAGAAACTGTAAGTTAGAGGTTGGCTTCATCACCGGCGGGGCAGGTCAGAGTTGCATGAACAAGTACGTCACAGTTTTTTTGCTGTCGCTGGCATTCTCGCCATGGATGGTCAGCGCGGATGACTCGACGGGGCATTTCGTCGTACCGAAGAAGGTGCGGTCAGTCATCGCCAAACGCTGCATCGATTGCCACGGTGCTGATACGGCCGAAGCGGACACGCGGTTGGACAATCTTGAGAAACTTGATACCGCTGCTCGGCTGGAATTGTTGAACAAGGTTGAGGACCAGATTTTCTTCGGACGGATGCCACCGGACGCCGCCGAACAGTTGACCAAAGTAGAACGCGGACAGTTTGCCAGCTGGATTTCCGGGGAGCTAAAGAAGCACAATGCCTCCAGGCTGGAAGAGAAACTACGGTTACCTGCCTTCGGCAATTACGTCGATCACGACAAGCTGTTCTCCGGCAGATACAAACATCTGAATGGATTTACCCGCGATCGCCGCTGGTTGATCAGTGAGTTCATTTTCGATGCCAAGATCAATCAATTGATAGATCATCCGGGCGTTAGAACCATTGATGGCTTAAGGTTGAGCGTCATTGGCGACAACGGCGTCAATATCGGTACAAGGTTTGGCGGCCACAGCCTGCGGCAAAGCATCACAAACCCCTTCCTACTGCCAACGAATGTCGGCGTGCGTTATTACGACACGACCGCATTAACCGGCGGCCACTTGCTGACGATGATCTCCAATGCCAAAAAAATGGCCGCCCACATGTCGTCCGAGCAGGCGATGAAGACGTACTTCCCCGCGATGTATCGCATCATGGAATTGGAGTTGGAGCACCGTGAGATCCTCGAATCCCGCGAACGCTTCCTGAATGATTACATCGAGAACGTCGTGCAGGAACTCTATCAGGAGAAAAACGAGGCGCTGCTGCCGAAGTTCGTGCGGGCCGAAGTGAACTCGGTCGAGGAACTCTTGGACGCGAACGGCAAGCCGAAGCCGAAGCAAGACAATATGGAATTACTGCGTACCCGGTACGACCGCCAGGACATCCAGGCGATCTACCGCGGGATTCAACAGTACAAGCGGGACGACGTTTCATACGACGCGGTTATCGAAAAGTGTGAGCACGACTGGTTTAACTTTGGGATTCATGAGAAACGGCTCCGAGGCCGGGTTTCTGTCATGAAGATCATGGGCAAACGCTGGGATATGCCATTGATCTACGCGGACGTGAAAAAACAAAACATGGCGCTCCCTCCGTATCAGCCGCTCTCCGAAAGTGAGATGCAGGTGATCGCCGTAGCGATCAAGAAGCACCGCACGCAGGGCGATCGTTACAGCCAGATTATTGAAAAGTGCATGGACGACTGGCAACAATCGTTCAAGGCCGAGCGCGTCGCGGCGGGCGCGGCAAATGAACAGCAGATCGGCGATCTGGTGAATGAGCTGTTTGCCAAGATCTATCGGCGAGTTCCAAGCGGGCAGGAAGCGCAAGAGAACATCGCGTTAACCAGGGTGTACATGCAGACCCTGAGCAATCAGCAGGCCATCGCCAAACTGATTGAGACGCTGATCCTTAGTTCGGAAGTCGTCTACCGCTCAGAGTTTGGGCAAGGCCCGGCCGATGAGCACGGCCGACGCATGATGTCGCCACGCGATGCCAGCTATGCACTGGCCTATGCGATAACCGACAGCAGCCCCGATGAAGAACTGGTTGCTGCGGTAAAGGAAGGCCGGCTGAGCACACGCGAAGACTATCGCCGCGAAGTGATCCGGATGCTCAAGCGGCGGGATCAGTACTACGTCATCGACGAAGCCGTCCAGAAATCTGGATTCAACGCAAGCATCACCAATACGCCGATCCGCAAGCTGCGTTTCTTCCGCGAGTTCTTCGGTTATCCCAAGGCGATGACGATTTTTAAGGACGACGCGCGTTTCGGTGCGGGGCGCTATGACAATGTAAAAGGACGGTTGGTGGATGAAGCCGACATGTTGGTTGACCACATCCTACGGAAAGACAAGAACGTCATTGAAGAGCTGTTAACCACAGAAACGTTCTATGTCTACCACTCGGGCAACAACGAAGCGATGAAGGCGGCGTCGGATCGAATCAGGAAGATATACGACTACTTCGATGCATGTGACTGGGAGGACTTTACCGAAGAAGAGCTTTACCAGCACTGGGACTTCATCAACGAAATGAAGATGATGGGTACAGTGTTCCCCGACTTTGAAACGAATGCCAAACGCCGCAAGAACTGGGTCAGGACATTCAAGACGCAGATGACCAGCTACACGATCCGGTTTGGGGACGGTCAAAAGGCGGCCTCGCCGTATGACTCTACTGGAATGGCTTACTGGAATAAGAGTAATGCCTCGACTCGAACGGGCCAGCAGATGCGAGGCCCGGAAGTCACCACGTTCTTCAATATCGACCACCGAGATTGGGACTACCCCACCAGCCAGCCGGCGAAGATGGCCAATCGCAAGGGTATACTCACGCACCCCGCCTGGCTGATCGCCCATTCGCTGAACCTGGAGACGGATCCGGTCCGCCGTGGTAAGTGGATCCTCGAGAAACTGCTTGCGGGCACGACACCTGATGTGCCGATCACTGTGGATGCGGTCGTCCCCGAAGACCACCACAAATCGCTTCGCCAGCGCCTCGAACTGGCAACCAGTTCGGACTACTGCTGGAACTGTCATAAGAAGATGAACCCGCTGGGGCTGCCGTTTGAGATGTATGACGATTTCGGCCGATACCGTAAAGAGGAACGCATTGAGCACGAGGAGAATCTGATCACGCCACAGAAGCAGGCCCCGCGCGTCAACGGTATCCAGCTTCCGGTCTACAAAACGCTGCCGATCAATACCAAGGGTGTTCTCGATAGCACGGGCAACAGCAGCCTGGACGGCGAAGTCACCGACGCGATCGATATGGTTGGCCGTCTGGCGAAATCCCCGCGGGTACGCCAGTCCATTATCCGTCACGCCTTCCGATATTTCATGGGACGCAACGAACTGTTGTCCGATTCAAAAACGCTGATCGACGCCGAGCAGGCCTACCTCAAGAACGGCGGCAGCTTTGATGCGGTGATCGTTTCGATTTTGACTTCTGATTCATTCATCTACCGTAAGGCAATCGAGAACTAACCATGGCAACTGACAGACGACAGTTTCTGCAAACCTCGGCGCTGGGTGCCGGGGCCCTGGCGCTCACGCCTTCTTTTAACCACCTCCTGGCGGGGACGCGCCCGAGCGAGCATCCTCACCGCTTCATCTTCATTAGGAAGTCAAACGGGAATGTCCCCAACCTGTTTTCGCTTCCCACATTCTCAGAACAAGAAGAAACGAAGGAACAGAAAAAGGAAGCGTTTGAGGCGGATCTTGATAAGCACGAGTTGCCACAGTGGCTGAGCGTGTTAGATGGCCACAAGAAAAACATGACGATCCTGAACGGCATCTCCATGGCTGTAAGTGGTGGCGGCCACTATTCGTTTTCCGGTTGCATGGGTGCCTATAAGGCAGGCCGCAACACGATCAGCGGAATCAAAAGAACGACCGTTGACTTTGAATTGGCCAAGCTGGTTCCCTCGCCATTCGGCCACGTTGAGTTGTCATTGGCATCAGGTTCCGGGACGGTCGCATTCCGGACCGGCATTGCCTCCGGTTTCTCTGCACCGGCAAGTCATCAGCGAAACTTCTGCTATGCCGATCCTCAAACGGCACACGATGAACTATTCAAGTCGGTGACGAATTCCGGTGCCCTCGAATCGGACAACACGCTATTG
>CAUZOB010000073.1:0-21359 GCA_963581185.1 Planctomycetota bacterium
CGTTTTAATTGTTATCGAACAGTTTGTTATCTAGCTTCTCTTACACTCATTTTGTTAGCGACGATTCTTGCTGATTCGCTCGTTGCTGAGGATAAGTTAGCGGCACTTGTGCGAGTGGTCGATTTGTCGGTTGGCGAATCTGTTCATGTGGAATTGTGCGATGGCGACCGTGTTCAGGTGAGATTGCTTGATCTCCAGGAGACCCGTGATCCGATTCGTCAGGCAATTCGTAGTGCTAAGGTTAAGATCCAAGTTGATGGTGAAGTAATCGAACTTGAATCGGGGATGTACAATTTGCCGCAAGTGCTAGGTAAAGTGCAAGTCGATTGCTCGGTTACTGGAGGATACAACTCCAATGGCACGCCTGGATTTTGGGGGCTGGAGAAGGATGCGAGATTGCGGTTTTGGCCAGCAGAATCACCATTATTGCGTCCTGGCACGTTCATTTATCCTGTGGAGCAGCGATGGCTGGCGACGCGGACATGGTTTGATAATGAGCCGGTCGATGGTGGTACGAAAGTCTTGCCACAGATCTATTACCATAGCGGATTGGACATTGGTGGCACGGAGCGTCTCGTCCAAGTGATCGCTGCGACGGATGCGATTGTTGTTTCAAGCGGTGATGATGTGCTGTCTGACTATTTGCTCAAAGACGGGAGTACGCCGAAGTACGGGGAAGGTAATAGTCCTATTGCGCCACGGGCTGATGTTGTGTATTTGCGTGACAGTCGCGGGTGGTATTACAGGTACAGCCATTTAGATTCCATTGACGAACGAGTGCGTCCTGGGCGAGTCATCAAGCAGGGTAAACCGGTCGGGGTTATGGGAAAAAAGGGGGCGAGTGGCGGGTGGTCGCACTTGCATTTTGAGATCAAAAGCAAGCAGCCATCAGGCAAGTGGGGTACGCAAGCGGGGTACGCGTTTATTTGGGAAGCATATCGACGGCAGTACAAGCCCCAGTTAGTTGCGAACACTAGTCGCAAACATTTTGTGATGGCCGGCGAGTCTGTCACGATGAATGGACATAAATCCTATAGTGCCAGTGATAGTATTCGGAGCTTCCAATGGTTGTTTACCGATGGTACGCGGGCCGAGGGGCCCGAGGTGAATCGAACCTACGCGCGCCCTGGCGCTTACAGCGAAGTGTTAAAGATAACGGATAAGGCTGGAAATGTTGATTATGATTTTGCCAGCGTGCATGTGCTCGATCCTGCGAATCCTGATCTCTATGTTCCTCAGATTCATGCCGCCTATTGGCCGACTCGTGATAACAAAGTAGATGAATTGATTACGTTCAAGGTGCGGTCGTTCGGCACGACCGAAGGCGAAGAGGTCTGGGATTTCGGCGATGGAAGTCCGTTAGTTCAAGTTAAATCGGACGGCAACGTAGACCCTCAGGCAAAGAACGGCTATGCAATTACTAAGCACGCTTACTCCAAACCGGGTGACTATCTGGTCAAAGTGCAACGTGCCAGAAGCGATGGAGTTGCGGCTATTTTTCATCTGCACGTGCATGTTGTTCGGTAAGGCACGCAAAGCCACAGCCACGAATGTCGTCCACAGCATGCTGGCACCGCTTGCCCAGTATCGCGGGCCGAAAACAAACGGTCCACAATGGCCGCACCAAGGGATGGTAACACGCCTCTTCGGAAACGCACGATGGGCGTAACAGCATCATCAAAAAAGCTGGGTTAGAACCTTGGCCCAACCTGTTCGTGAATTTATGGAAATCGTGTGTGCTCGATCTTAAACGAGTGCATCCAGAGCACGTCGTCGATGATTGGATCGGACACACGACTGGTGTTTCGAGGGAGTTTTACTGCCACACCATCGAGAGTCATTACGAAGATGTTAATGCTCAGAAGTCACGTCTACCAAATTCAAGTGGTGACACATCTGAAAGGCTGGCAGAGAATGCAGAGGTGACTCATGGATGAGCACCTAGATTCGATGCGTTATCAGTTACAGAGCACAACTACTGTCAAAAATGTATGGTTGGAATCTTGGAACCTGTGAGTGACTCTGAGGAGGTTTGTGATATTTGCAATAAGACTTACAGATACCCAGAAGATGAATAGCAAAACCAACAGCTTTGCTAGCTATTGCCACCAGCTGATGCTGGTGGCTTTTTTTATGTCACTGACCCTTGGGCCTTACGTTTTGTTCCTCAATTTGTTCCTCAGCATACGTCGGATTTTTGCTCAATGCCCGAGCACTGATGAGTCATGCATCTCAATAAACATGCTGAAAACCACCAAAAAAACCCTCATTCACTATCGTGTGCCGATAAGTGCTGAGGGTCTTAGTGGGCGGTACTGGACTTGAACCAGCGACCTCCACGATGTCAACGTGGCGCTCTAGCCAGCTGAGCTAACCGCCCTCTTGTCAGCAGACAATCTGACTTGCGATGGCCCTGCCGTCAACCCAGCCTGATCGAGCGATCGCGCTGGTCTGCTGCGCTTACTTCTGCATCGGCAGTCGCATTTGCAGCTGCTTGCCATTTCGCATGACTGTCACCGGAATCGTCTGGCCCGGCTTGGTGTTCTGCGCCGTGTAGCCAAGTAGCTGGCTGGTTGTCCAGGCATCCGTATGGCCATTAAAAGAGACAACAATATCGCCGACACGGAAGCCCGCACGTTTGGCCGCTGCATGCGCACCATACTGCCCGACATGTTTGACCCGCAGGGCGAGCCCATCGGTTTTGACACCAACTGCCTGTCGCTGCTCAGCCGTGGTCGGCTCAAACAACAAGCCACCGGTCCCCATGCGACGGAGTTGCCAGCTGGTCACCCGCCAGGAAATATCCGTTTGTTTCCGCCAACCCTTGGGCAACGCGACCTTCAGCTCCGCAAGTTTCCCGCCGCGGCGAACTACCGCAACCAGGCTGTCCGATGTCGCTGCGTGATGCAGTACCCACTGCAGATCAGCTATTGAGATGATTGCCTGGCCATCGAGCGAGAGCAGCTCATCCGCCGTCTTGAAGCCGGCCTGGGCTGCGATCGACTCATCTGCAACCCGGGATACAGTTGCTCGGGTGTCTGGATCGAGTGTCAGGCCAATCGTGCTCGGCAAGGGCTGAGGATATAGCAGCTTGTCGGGAATCGGCTGACCCGCATCGCGATATATTTGGCGTGCAGCGTCGCGGACCTGGTGGCAATGCAGGCAGCTGACGGCGACCTTGCCTTCGTAATCCAGTTCTTTCTTGTAGCGACCCTTGAGCGAGGGGTAATTGTCGGGCCGCGGATACTTGGTCTCGACAGCTTGCTTGCCAGCCAGGACTGCCTTGTTGGCTGGATAGCCTTGATGGAGTTTGAGGGCAGCTTGCATCGCCTCGGCCAGCCCCCGTCGGCTCATATGCTTTTCCGCATCATCGACACTGCTGCGGGTTCCATAACGACCATAGATCGTCTTGTCCGCGTTCATGAAGAAGATCGAAAACGTCAGGTCAAAATCAAACTGGAACAACGTCAGGTCCAGGTCGTTTGCCTTGACCAACCTGACAAAAACGAATTCATCAACCAGCTCACTCAACTCACCTTGACGACGGACAACCTGCCCGTCAAAGCCTTCGCAGGCGTGTCATGGGATTCATCTGAAGACGATCATCAAAGGTCGTCGGGATTCCTGAGCCTCCTTGATCGCCGTATCGAGGTCGTCATAAAACCACGATTCATTCTCGGAGAAACTCTGGCGATCCTCGCGAACAGCTGTGTCACGCTGGTTTTGGGCAACAACCGACGTCAAGCTTGCCAGGCTGATGGCTGCAAAAAGTGCCAGAGTCCACTTCATGAATCAACACCGCTCAGAAATATTAGAGCTGGGACGAGGAGAGCATTATATGGCATGACTCAAGCGTGTGCGGCGGATCAACGTTTGTACTCCCCGGCTTGCCTGGCAGCTGCCAGCAGGCTCATCCCAGCATCGCCTGGGTACGGAACTCACGTATCGCTGTGATCAACTCTCGCATCGACTGGAATCGATCGGCCGGGTTCTTCTCCAGTGCCTTGAGACAGATTGCTTCCAGTCCGGACGGAATCTGGCGGTCTGGTGCCCGTTCCGAAGGTGACTGTAACGGGTGATCCATGATCTTTTCGAAAGTGGTACGAACATCCGCACCCTGGAATGGCAGGCTGAACGTCAGCATCTCGTAGAGCACCACGCCCAGGCTGTAGATATCGCTGCGCTGATCCACAATCTGCCCCACAACCTGTTCGGGGGACATGTAGAGTGGCGTTCCCGGGCGCTGCCCGGTGCCATGCTGGGATTCGTATTCCTCGGACGTCGTGTGCGGCGACGGTTCCTCGTGTGGCATTCCCCAGATTCGGGCAATTCCCCAGTCCAGCAGCATGACTTCGCCAAACAGCCCGACCAGGATGTTTTCGGGCTTCACGTCGCGGTGAATGATACCGTGGATGTGCGCATAGTCGAGCACGTAGCCGGTCTGGATAAGAATGTCCAACAGCCGATCGATGGGAAACTCAGCCAGTGTGTCAGTATCATTCTTGTAGAGCGATACGAGGATCTGGTAGAGATTGCGGCCCGCCACTTTTTTCATCGTGAAGTACAGCTCGCCCTGGTCACTGAAGCCAATCTCGTAGACCGGCACGGTGTTGGGATGTTGCAACTGGGCAGTCAGCCGGGCTTCACGCAAGAACCGCCGTCGCTCCTGGGCGTTTTCGGCGTGCTTCTTTTGCAGACACTTGTAGGCCACCGTGCGTCCCAGCGCAGTGTCCTGGCAGGAGAGGATGCTGCCCTTGCCACCGGATGCAAAGGGCCGAAACTTTTTGTACTTCTGGAAGCCATTAGTGAATCCGGCTGGCAGATCCATGTCCGTTTCCGAGGCCATCACAGGTGGGTATTCGCCAGACATTTGAGGTCGCTCTCTTTCCGGAGTTCAGATCACAGTTAACGTGGCTCTCGGCGATGGTGTAGAGGCCAGTAACCCGCCCGCCTTGACTCAGCCTGAGTAATCCACAGGGTCTACTTGTCAGTCGAAAGTAATCTGTGCCAGCGGCTCTCGGCTGGGAGTTGTGAAATCTGGTCTGCATGTTTGCTAACTGCGCTGGCACGCTGGCCGACGGGTAGCTGTTCCAGTTGGCTGACCAACTGGCCACCGGCGATTTCCTGCTGCCATGATTCCAGCCCCGGCAGCGAGCTGAGCCGCTGGAAAAACAACTCGGCAGCCCGGGGGCGACCTGTCTCGAGCAACTCAAGACCGAAATCGAGAATCAAGGTGATCGATGATAAATCCAGCTGCATTGCTATTTCGAATTCAGCCCAGGCCAGTTCAGGTTCATCAAAGCCGTGATAACGCTGGCCCAGGTGGACATGTCCTCGACCATCGACCGGCACCAGTTCTCTCTGCATTCGCGATCGGTGGGCCCATCCTTCCAGCCAGCCGACTCGCCGCCTCCCGCTACTAAAATGATCGGATCGCAGGCTGGTCAGCTGTTGGCGATAAGCTGCTCTGCGCAGCTTGCCCGGCCAACTGTCAGCCAGATTGACTATCCCGGTACCTGCTATTTCTTCGGCAATCCACTGGCCGATAAGCTGGTGGGATCGAATCGTTGGGTGCACGTGGTCGACGTAGGCATTGTTGCCAGCGATCTGCTGGGGGCTTGAATCGCGAAGTCGCTGGCCGGCATAGACAAGCGGCGTGCCAGTCTCGCTGGCCAGCTGCTGTATGAAATATTGCATCCCCGAGAGGATTCGTAACGGGCAGATATCCAGCTGTTTGGCCCGCTGGTACGATTCGGCTGCTGCCTCGAACTCCGCCAGCTGATCCAGGCAGCGGGCGATGCGATAGTGCAGCAAGGCATACTGATCGTCGATTCCCTCTGCCAGCCGGAATCCCGAGAGGGCCACGTGTGGTGATTCTATCAGTGCGCCCGCTTGTTCGAAGAGTTGATTCCAATCGCGTTGCTGATCGGCACTGGTGGCCGCTGCAAACTCCGACTTGACGGGCGGGCAGTCTCGCAGGTTGGACCCCAGCCGCACCAGCATTAACGGTACGCCTGCCTGCTTGCACTGCTGCAGCATGTCCTCCATGGATGTTTCAAAGTGCTCCACAACTCCCGCCTGCCAGGCCTCGTCCCGATGGTAGCTTGCATACCCGCTGCGTTCATCGAGCCGCGTGTCAACTTCACCCGGCATTGTCATGGCTGAATCCTTGCGAGCCTTTTCCACATCGCTGTCGCTACGCAGTGATCGCACGAGCGTCACGGTTCGCAAGGAACTGAACCAGGAGAGCAGACCACCGCTCTGGCCTTTGACGTCGGCATAGGTACGATCTTCCAGGAACTCGTTGTGACCCGTGGCAATAACAATCAGGTCCGGCTGGTATTCGATCACTTCCGTGAGGATCCGAGCCAGGCGATAGCTGGCGTAGGAGAGACCGCCGCAGTTGACCACCTCGTAATCTCGAGACGGGTCGCGTGCATTAAGTTCCAGCTGCAGCCAGCGGGTGAATGAGGTATCAACCGTGTAGGGCCGCCCACGAACGGTTGAGCCACCGAGGCAGAATATACGGAAAGTCTGCGGGCCCTTTTGTGCTGTAAATTGCTGGTCGCCAAAAAACAGCGATCGTGATCGGGAGAGGCGGTAGACTCCTGCCTCTTCATCCAGATCGAACAGGGGATGAAGTGATCCGAAGCCGAAATAGGGGTCGACATAGGCGGCCGGCTTGGCCACATCGAAAAACCGCAAAGTCAGTTCGAGTGCCAGAAAAGGAGTCAGTCCGATTGCGATGGCAAGCAAGGGAAAGACCGCTCGCCTTTTCCATCTGGCTCGCGTGCCAGGCTGCTTTTTCGCTGATTTGGCCATGCTTACTAGCCACACGCTGGCGGTGGAGTCGGAGTCGGTCTACAACTGAAAAGTAGCCAGTTATTCCCATTCGCCCCTGAAAAACATCTGATGGTCGACCTCAACAGTTTACAGGATCAGGTTGATGGCTTGCAGCAGTCGGCCGAGTTGCAAGCAACTAGCACCAGGCGGAACAACCGCATCATGATCGCCAGCCATGCCCTGCTGATCCTGCTGGTCGGCTGGCTTGTGCTGCGACCGCCAACTGCCGACGATTCCGGCGATGTCAAGGAGATGTTCTGGCGCGTCTGCCATGACGGTGCCACCCTGGATGAACGCAAGCAGGCTTTTCTGGTGCTGGTGGAGTCGGGTAACACCGAGTGGCGGATGGCACGATTGAAGGACCTGGAACTGACAGGAGCCGAGCTGGCCGGGGCAGATCTGAGTGCGGCCACGATGGACGGCTGCAACTTGCGTGAAGCGGATCTGCAGGGAGCCCAGCTTTACCAGGTCGGGCTTGAAGCAGCTGACCTGACCGCCAGCAACCTGTCTGGCTGCACGATGAGGGAAGCCTGGTTGCTGCGGGCAAGCCTGATCGATGCCCAGTTGCAGGGAGCAGACTTGATTGGAACGTCGTTGCAGCAAGTTACAGCGACCGGAGCCAACTTTCAGAATGCCGTGCTGACCGAAGCCGATCTGCTTCTGGCTGACTTTAGTGGCAGCGATCTCAGCGGCGCGGACCTGAGCGATGCGAAGCTCGAAGCCACGCTGTTGACGGGCGCCAATCTCGACGGCACGAACTTTACCCGTGCAGACCTGCTGGAGACAGACTTCAGTGGCACCAACTGGTGGCGAGCACGTGGGTTGTCGGTCGACGTGCTGAGTGACCTGAGAGAAAGATATCCGCCTGGGGGCAATGCATCTGCCGAGCTGCAGCAGGAATTTCAAGACTGGGAAGTCCAATTTGATCAGCAGCACCCACCACAAGTGGAAACGGAAGACCCCTCCGAAACAACAAGTCCTGAAGAACCGGCACGTCAACCAGAACCTGGAGATGCTCCCTAAATGTTGCAACGATATCTGCTGATCCAGCTCATGCTGCTGTTCCCAGTTAGCTTGGCCTGGGCCGACGGTCCGCGGGATAACGACCCTGCCACCGTGCGGCGAGTTCCTCGCCTCGGAGTGGAAGTCTCCGAGCAAGAGGCGAACACGCTTCGGGCTGGACTGGCCAGGCTGGAGAAAATGATCAAGAACCTGCAGCAGACGAATGAGCAACCTGCCGTATCGCTGCTGCCGGATGTGATGATCTATCACCGCGCAGTAAAGGATAACCTCGAGCATCAAGAGTTCTTTGCGCCCGGAGATATCCAGAAAGCAGGTCGACTGCTGGCAACAGGGATCGAGCGGGCCAGCCAGCTTGCCGAGGGACGTGCCCCCTGGACCCGCCAGACTGGACTGGTGGTGCGAGGCTTCATCTCCCGGCTGGACCAGACGGTTCAACCCTACGGGCTGGTGGTACCGCCGACTTACCGAGCGGACGGGGAATTGCGATCGCGGCTGGATATCTGGTTTCATGGACGTGGTGAAACGCTGAGCGAAACCAGCTTCATCGACCAGCGAAGCCGTCAGACGGGTCAGTACACCCCCGCCAATACCATCGTGCTACACCCCTATGGTCGCTACTCGAACGCCTTCAAGTTTGCCGGGGAAGTGGATGTGCTGGAGGCACTTGAACATGTCAAGCAGCATTACCGGGTGGATGAGCAACGGATTTCTGTGCGGGGTTTTTCGATGGGAGGAGCTGCCTGCTGGCAGTTTGCCGTGCACTATGCCGATCGCTGGTTTGCCGCCAACCCGGGGGCTGGATTTTCGGAGACCCCGGAATTTCTCCGCTTCTTCCAGAAGGAGACACTCTCGCCGACGCCGGCGGAACGGAAACTGTGGCATCTCTATGACTGCACCGACTATGCCATCAACCTCTACCACTGTCCGACCGTTGCTTACAGCGGTGAAGATGACAGCCAGAAACAGGCGGCCGATATCATGGCCGAGGCACTGCAAAGAGAGGGTGTTGAGTTGGTCCACGTGATTGGACCGAAAACCGGACACCGAATTCATCCTGTCGCGAAGCTGGAAGTCGAGCGGCGTTTTGATCAGCTCGCTCTTAGCGGCAATGATATCGCAGCTCATTCTGCAGAAGTTCACCTGGTGACCTATACACTCAAGTACAACCGCATGTACTGGCTGACAATCGACCGCATGGGCGAACACTGGAAGCGCGCACGTGTGGATGCCGGGATCGGTTCTTCCAATGAGCTTGAGGTGGCTGCCGAGAATGTCACCCAAATGACATTTTCGCTGCCGGCAGGCCAGAGGATGCTGAAGGTGACCAGCCCGGTTCAGCTCCAGCTTGGCAAGGATCGATTGCAGGCCCCGGCGCCAGCTTCGGATCGATCGTGGACATTCACTGTCCACCTGGCAGATGGCCACTGGCAGCCAGGACCACTTCCCGGCGATGGACTGGCCAAGAGGCATGGCCTGCAGGGTCCGATTGACGACGCCCTGATGGACAGCTTTATTTTCGTGGCAGCGAGCGGAGAGGACGGCAGTCCACTGGTAAACAACTGGGTCCAGGCGGAAATGCAGCGCGCCATTGTGCACTGGCGACGACATTTCCGCGGCCATGCTCGAGTCAAGCTGGATAGCGAGGTCACGGAGGAGGATATTGCCAGTGCCAACCTGGTGCTCTGGGGTACGCCCCGGACGAACAGCCTGCTTGGCACACTGGCTGCCAGCTTACCGATTGGCTGGGATGGCAAACAGATTAGCGTGGCAACCGATACCTACTCGGCCGATTCCCATGCCCTGATCGGGGTCTATCCCAACCCCTTGAATCCCGATCGCTATGTGGTCCTTAACAGCAGCTTCACCTTCCGGGATTATGCTTACCTGAACAATGCCCGCCAGGTACCGATGCTTCCCGACTGGGCTGTGATTGATCTCAGCACGCCGGCCGGAAGCCAGTACCCGGGGAAAGTGGTAGCGGCTGACTTTTTCGATGAGAACTGGCAGCTCAAGCAGGAACAGGGGTTAGAGCAGCAGCGGTCAGAAAAGTAGCCCAGCAGCAGCCGCGGTTTCCGTCTGGCCAGGACATTCGACCGAGTTCCTAACGGTCGCTGATCTCCAGCACTTTGCCCGGGTTCATGATGTTGTCTGGATCGAGTGCCCGTTTGATCGCTCGCATCAGATCCACACCCGCGCCATGCTCCTGGACAAGGGCATCCTGCTTGCCGATACCAATGCCGTGTTCACCTGTCGAGGTGCCGTCCATCTGCAATGCCAGCTGAACAATCTGCTCGTTAATCTGCTGAGCCTCGACCAGTTCCGCGTCGCTCTCCGGGTCGATCAGGATCAGCACATGAAAGTTTCCGTCACCGACATGTCCGAACAGAGGGACAGGCAGGTCTGTCTGCTGGAGGATCTTCTTTGTCTCCAGGATGCACTCGGCGAGTCGGGAGATGGGCACGCAGACATCCGTGATATAGGCGATCGATCCCTCGCGCAGGGCCAGCGAGGCGTAGTAGGCATCATGGCGGGCCTGCCACAGCGTTGTCCGCTGTTCAGGGTCGGTGGCCCACTGGAAGTCACTCCCCCCGTGTTGCTGCACGAATCGGCCCACTTCTTCCGCCTGCTCCACCACCTGGTTCTGTGAGCCATGAAACTCCATTAACAGGGTTGGTTTCTCTTCGAGGCCGAGCCCCGAGTAGCTGTTAACCGCCGCCACCTGGATTTCATCGAGTAGCTCGATGCGAGCCATCGGGATTCCGTTGGTCAGTACCTCCATCACGCACCTGACCGCCGGCTCGATCTCGTCAAACTGGCAGACGGCAGCTGAGATGGCCGCCGGACAGGGCTGCAGCCGGAGGATCAATTCGGTGATGATCCCCAGTGTTCCTTCCGAGCCGACCAGCAAGTGAGTGAGATCGTAACCGGCGGACGACTTGCGAGCCCGACCACCGGTTTGAATCAGCTGCCCGTCTGCCATCACCACGGTGATTCCCATCACGTTTTCACGCATCGTCCCGTAACGCACAGCCGTGCTGCCGGAGGCCCGGGTGGCAGCCATGCCACCGAGCGAGGCGTCAGCACCCGGATCGACCGGGAACATCAGGCCAGTCTGTTCGGATTCGAGGTGGGCGTTGAGTTGCTGCCGAGTGACACCGGCCTGAACGGTGACATCGGCATCATCCCGGCTGATCCTGAGAATCGAGTTCATGCGACCGAGATCGATAGAGACGCCGCCCCGGATTGCCAGCACACCACCCTCCACGGCGGTGCCGGTACCGAAGGGGATAATCGGTACGCCGAATTCAGCACAGGCGCGGACGACCTGCTGAACTTCTTCGTTGCTCTCGGGCTGGACCACCAGGTCTGGGGGGGCAGTTGGAAAACGTGAAATATCGCGACCATGTTGCTGACGGACTTCCGCATCCACACTCAAGCGGTCTCCCAGTAGCGCAGAAAGTTGTCCGGCAAGTTCCGCGAGCGTTTCCTTGGGTACCTGGTCGGACATGGCATACTGTATCAAGTGGCTGTCTAGGAGATTCCAGAATAACCCAAGCGGTGACTGCTGGGCCAGCCTCACTCTACAGGTAAGGCCCGGACAATTGTTGTATGTCCCCTGAGTGTGAGATACCATGCAGCCGCGATACGAGAGAACCTGTTTCACCCTTGCAGGGAGAAAAGCAATGCCCGGAATCAACCGCCGCAGATTCGTCGGAGTCGCCGCCGGAGCGATCGCCGCCAGCCAACTTCAACCGGCCAAGGCAGCAGCCAGCGAGACAGTTACCGTGGCAGTGCTGGGTTGCGGCCGGGGCAGCTCGCTGGCCAGCTGGTTTTCCCGGCTGCCAGACAGCCAGGTAGCGGTAATCTGTGACGTTGACCAGAACCGTGCCGGTGCGCTGTGCGAAAAAATCGAGGATATTTCCGGCCGTCGTCCCGAGTCGGTTACAGACTTTCGCTCGCTGCTGGAACGAAAGGATATCGATGCCCTGGTGGTTGCCACCCCAGATCACTGGCACGCCCCGGTGACGATCCATGCCTGCCTGGCGGGAAAGGATGTGTACGTGGAAAAACCATGTTCGCACAATGTCAGCGAGGGCCGACTCTCGGTGCAGGCAGCCCGCAAGTACAAGCGGATCGTACAGCATGGGACGAACCTGCGAGCGGCGCCCCACTACAAGCAGGCCTGGCAATTAGTCAAGGAGGGGGTGATTGGCAAGCCGCTGATGGTCAAGGCGATCAATAACCAGCGGCGGGGTACGCTGCCGCATCGTGAGAACAGCGAAGTGCCGGCAAACGTCGATTACGATCTCTGGCTGGGGCCAGCACCGCATCGTCCCTTTAACCGCAATCATTTTCATTCCAGCTGGCACTGGATGTGGAACTATGGGACCGGTGACCTGGGCAACGATGGTGTCCACCAGATTGACCTGGGGCGCTGGGCGCTGGGATTGAAGGCACCCAATGCCGTCAGCTGCAGTGGCGCCAAGCTGGGATCTCGTGGGGATGCGCAGGAGACCCCCGACAGTATGGTCGTGACCTGGGAATACGATGACTTGCTCTACGTTTTTGAGCAGCGCGACTTTACTCCCTATCGCCAGCAGGGTCATCGGCTCGACAATGACAACATTATCTTTGGTGACAAGGGATATATGATGGTCGACCGGGATGGTTATCGTGTCTTCTACAAGAACGAGGCAGGTCCCTCGCTGAACAGCAGCTGGACCGATTCACCGACCCATTACCAGAACTTTATCGATTGCATCAAGTCTCGCCAGCACGAGGAACTGATCGCTGATATCGAGGAAGGTCATTATTCAGCTCTGTTGTGCCACCTGGGGAATATCGCCTACCGAACTGGCCGCCGACTGGAGTTTGATGCGGACAAGGAAGTCTTCCTGAATGATGAGCAGGCCAATAACCTGCTCAGTCGAGAGTATCGCAAGGGCTATGAACTACCGAAGGTATAACTGGCGAGTCCGTTTTTCAGGAGATTGAAGCTGATGGAAAAGAAGATCCACCGCCGCCAGGCTTTAACAGCTGGCGGCCTGGCAGCTGCCGTGGCGGTGTCAGCACGTTTGACCGACGTTCCCGCCAGGCAGCGAGAAGCTCGCGAGCCTTTCGGCTATTGCTTTAACACCAGTACGATTCGAGGGCAAAAGCTGCCACTGGATGAACAGATCGAAGTGACTGCCAAGGCAGGCTACGATGCGATCGAGCCCTGGATTCGGGATGTGCAGGCCTTTGTCGACAACGGTGGCGACCTGGAAAAAGTGCGCGATCGTCTCCGTGAGCTGGGTGTCACGGTGGAAAGTGCGATCGGTTTTGCCAACTGGATCGTGGATGACGATGACAAGCGGGCCGAGGGGCTGGAGACGGCACGTCACGATATGAAGCTGGTCAAGGCACTCGGTGGCAACAGGATTGCGGCTCCTCCAGTCGGTGCCACAAACCAGTCCGACCTCGACCTGGGCCAGGCGGCAGTGCGATACCGTAAGCTGCTTGAGCTGGGAGCAGAGGAAGGGGTGACGCCGCAACTGGAACTGTGGGGGTTCTCCCAATCCCTGCACCTGCTGGGTGAGTTGATGTATGTGGCAACAGAGTGTGGGCATCCGGATGCCTGCCTGCTGCTGGATATCTATCACATCTACAAGGGTGGCTCGGACTTTGAAGGATTGGAATGGGTGCCAGGCAGCCGAGTTCATGTCTTGCACGTCAATGATTACCCGGCCGACCCGCCGCGCGACAAGATCGGTGACGCTGACCGGGTACACATGGGTGATGGAGTTGCACCAACCAGCACGATCCTGCGGAGACTTTACCAGAGCGGATTCCGTGGCATGCTGTCGCTGGAGCTGTTCAACCGAAGTTACTGGGAGCAGGATCCCCTCGAGCTGGCCCGTACAGGGTTGGCAAAGATGCGTGCTGCAGTTCAGTCGGCGCGACTAGGTTAGGAGCAGGTGGGGATGGCTCGGCACGAGAGACTGCGATGCAGTAATTGCCAGGGTCAGCTTGAGCGGCCGCTGCGCAGCAAATGCCCGCATTGCGGATCAATCATCAAGCGAATCCGTTTACGTCGACCCAGCGCCTGGTGGCCGCAGATTATCATCAGTGCCCTGTTCGCCCTGCTGGTCCTGTTCGTGCTGTGGATTACAGGGAAGTAGCGGCCAGGTATTTTTAGCTGGCGCTGCTGCGCCACTCGGTCACGAATGTCACGAACTTGTCGACAATCTCGGACTGCAGGCTGCGTGCTGTGTGGACCAGGTAGAGTTGCCTGCGGGGATGAAAGCCTCGTACCTTGATTGCCGCCAGGCCGCGCAGGGTACGGACCGAGTGGGCCGAGAGAAATGCGGCACCAATACCCTGTTCGACAGCCGCCTGGATGGCACCATTGCTGTTGGCTTCGATGGCAATCGCCAGGTCGTCAGCTGCAACACCATGCTGCTGCAGCTCCTGCTCGACACAATGTCGACTGGCAGAACCGGGCTCCCGCACAATCAGCGGCAGCCTGCTGAGTTGCTTGAGTGTTGTTCGGCCAGTGGCAGCCAGCGGGTGGTCGCTGGCGACAACCAGCACAAGTTCGTCCTCGGCCACCGGGTACGATTCGAGTTTACTTGAGCTGGGTAGCTGGCCCACGAACCCCACGTCAGCTGCGCCTGACTGGACAGCTGCTGCAGCGAGTTGGCTGTCTGAGACGGCCAGCGTCTCATGCACCCCGGGCCACTGCGTGCGAAAGGCAGCTAGCAGTTCAGGCAGCAGCCATTCCGAAGGCACCGTGCTGCTGGCAATTCGTAACGTACCGGTTAGCTGCCGCGGTAGATTACCGACTTCCAACAGCGCCCGGTCAACAAGCGTGATGATCTCCCGGGCCTGCTGATGAAGCTGGTGGCCCCGTTCGGTCAAGGTGACGCCTCGCCCCTGCCGCTGAAAGAGACTCACCTGCAGCTCTTTTTCCAGCGCCGCCACCTGCTGGCTGATGGCCGCCTGCGTGACACCTATCAATCCTGCAGCCCGGGTGAAACTTCCCAGCTCGGCAGCAGCTACGAATGATCTCAGCTGGCGGACTTCCATAACGACAGCTTATACCAAAATCCAGGGGGGTTCCATTCAGTCATCGGCTGGTACAACATGAAAGTATGGCTTATGCACGGCGTTAAATACCATAAGAACGGCTTATGAGACGTGCACTCGCCCAGCGACTGTTTCTTGTACCGAGATGATCGAGATGAGCTGCCGATACATTGTTTTGCCAGTGCTACTGCTGGCCTGGCTGAATTGTGGGCCTGTTGTGAATGCGGACGATGGACAGGCTGCGCGTTCGCAGCGGCCGGCCGCAAGGTCCTTCTGGCTTAATTATGGCGCCAGCCTGGAAGGGTTGCCGGACGGGGCCCGGGTACGAGTATGGCTGCCGGTGCCACAATCGAACGACCACCAGAAGATCCGTACAGTCTCACGAGATCTGCCGGGCAAGCCGACGGTCAGCATGGAACCAAGGTATGGCAACAAGATTCTCTATTTTGAGTCAACTGCAACCAGCTCGGGAAGCATCGCATTTAACACCAGCTATGTCGTGAGGCGGCAAGAGGTGCTCAGTCGCAGCGGCAATACGCAGCGGTCGCGACTGGCGGACCAGCAACGAGATCTGTTTCTGGCGGCCAACAGGAAAGTTCCGTTGGAAGGACGACCACTGGAACTGCTGGCTGGACTGGATTTCAGCTCCGATCCACTGGCTATCGCTCGCGTCTTATATGAGCGAGTTGATGAGCATGTTCGTTATGACAAGTCAGAACCGGGCTATGGCAATGGTGACGTGTTATGGGTCTGCGACAGCCAGTTCGGCAACTGCACCGACTTTCATAGCCTGTTCATTTCCTTTGCCAGGTCCAAGGGTCTGCCATCACGATTCGAGATTGGATTCCCCTTGCCAGCTGAGCGGGGCCAGGGGGCCATCACTGGCTACCATTGCTGGGCCTCTTTTTACACCGACAGGCAGGGCTGGGTGCCGGTCGACATCTCCGAAGCTGACAAGCACCCCGAAATGAAGGAATACTATTTCGGCAACCTTACGGAGAACCGGGTGACCTTCACGACCGGTCGGGATATCGAGTTGATTCCGCGGCAGCAGGGTCCAGCACTGAACTATTTTGTCTATCCCCACATCGAGGTGGATGGCGTGGCCTGGCCGCGAGAGCAGATCCAGCTGCAACTCTCCTACAAGGATCGGTAGGCCGCGATCGAGCCAGCCAGCTGAGGCTATTCACTTCTGCTCAGACCGTGCCCAGTTAGCAATCAGTTTGGGACGTGGCGTGCCCCAGTAAAGTCGCACGTCCTCCAGCTTGCCACGAAATGGCAAGGGAGTCTCATATTCGCCAACCAGCGAGCCGCCATCGGCAGCGAGGGTAAGATTGTCAGCCGGTTGGCTGGAGAGCAAGTGCAGCTTGACCGCTTCGCCCACGGGCTTGCCACCGAGGTACAGCCTGCCGCTACCATCGGCCGCCAGCACAACAGCCACGTGCGTCCACTGCTTTTGTGGAATCTGTGGCCCCACCAGCTTCTTCAACTCATTCATGCGGCGGACAGCAAACACCGGAGCACTTTCTGAGAGGTAGAGGCTGAAACCGTGGGACTCACCACCCTGGGCGATGATCACGCCGGAGTCGCTGTCGGGATAAACCCAACCACCAACCACGATCGGTTTAAAGGAAGGATCCCTGGAACCACTGCTGGGGGCCATGAATGCAGCACCCCTGCCTTCCAGCTGGAGTGCTTTGGAGATGTGACCATCGACTACCGTGCCGCCGGCCAATGTGAGTTCCGGATCGGCAAAGTCGAATCGCTGGACCAGCTTCTGTTTCACGCTGGCTGCCGACTGCATGCCAAAGTTGACGACGCTGCCGTCATCCTTGTACTGCTCCCTGAGCCGCTGCAACTCACTTTCCAGTTGCTCAACAATCTTCTCATAGGCAGGATCGGAATAGACGCTGATCAACTCGTTGGGATCCTTGTCCAGGTCATACAGTTCCCACTCTTTCAGTTCATAGAAATAGATCAGCTTGTAGCGATCCGTGCGAACTCCATAGTGCTTTTGAACTGAGTGAGCACCGGGGAATTCGTAGTAATGGTAATAGACGCTTGTTCGCCAGTCGTCCGGCTTGCCACCAGCCAGGACGGTTGCCAGACCCAGTCCCTGCATATCCTCAGGAATCTCAGCCCCGGCAATCTGCAGGAAGGTCTGGGCGAAATCGAGGTTCATGGCGAGGTGTGTGTCGACGCTACCCGGCTTGGTAACTCCCGGCCAACGGACCATCAAGGGAGTACGAAATGACTCCTCGTACATCCATCGCTTGTCGAACCAGCCATGCTCACCCAGGTACCAGCCCTGGTCCGATGTGTAAAAGACGACGGTATTCTCAGCCAGCCCTGATTTATCCAACTCATCGAGTACTCGTCCCACGTTTTCGTCGACCGAGTCGATACAGCGCAGGTAGTCCTTTACGTAACGCTGGTACTTCCAACGGACCAGCGCCCGGCCTTCCAGTTTCGCGTCCGCGAAGGCCTTGTTTTTCGGCCCATAGGCCTTATCCCAGGCGGCCCGCTGGTCGTCGGTCAAACCACGCTGGGGAACCAGTTTGAGGTCATTTGGCGAGAGGTGCCGTTCAATCGTCATCGCCTGGGTCGATGCTGCTGAGCCACGACCGGAATAGTCGTCGAAGAGCGTACTCGGTTCCGCCATCGTCACGTCATCATAGTTATTCAGGTGCTTGGGCCCCGGTTGCCAGTTTCGGTGGGGAGCCTTGTGCTGGTACATCAGGAAGAATGGCTTGTCTTCATCCCGCTTGGTCCTGAGCCAGTCGAGTGTCAGGTCGGTAATCACGTCGGTGGTATAGCCGACATGATCAACAACTCCCTCGGCTGTCCGCATCGAGGGATTGTAGTAAGGTCCCTGGCCGATCAGCACATGCCAGTAATCGAATCCGACCGGCTCACTCTTCAAGTGCCACTTGCCGATCACAGCCGTCTGGTAACCTGCCTGTTGAAGCAGCTTGGGGACCGTCTGTTGCTTGCCGTTGAAGGTATTGCCGTTACGAACAAACCCATTCAGGTGGCTGTACTTGCCGGTCATAATCACGGCTCGCGACGGCCCACAGATCGAATTCGTCACGAAACAGCGATCAAACCGCATGCCCTGTTCAGCAATCCGATCCAGGTTGGGCGTCTTGTTAACCACGCTGCCGTAACAGCTGAGCGCCTGGTAGCCATGGTCATCCGCCATGATAAAGAGGATGTTGGGCTGTTTGTCCGCCGCCGCCTGCAGGCAGGGGCTGAAGCAGACAAGCAATAACAGGACCAGGCAGGGAGTGCGCCGTTTCATCAGACCACCGTGAGAGAAAAGAATATGGCTGGAAAGTGAAACTGGTCAGGGAGCAACCACGTTCACGGTCACCGGGATGACATTCGAGCTGAAGGTAATCGCTTCCCGCTGCGGATCAGGTTTGACCACGGCGACCAACTGGACGCCCTTGGCTTCGACCGGCTCACTGCCCTCCGGAAAACGGACTTCCAGGTCAAACGTGACAGCATCCGCCGCGACCTCGACCTGGGGAGCTGGATAGCCCTTGGGCAGCCCACGCAGCGTTACCATGATTGGCAACTGGTAGCCAGCCTCACGCACGATCGTTCCCTTCAGGTGACCAGTCTCACCATCTCCAGCCAGGGCAGTAACCGTGGCTTCGCCCTCCAGGGTAATCTTCATTGGCACCTTGTTTGCCAACGTGGCCACGGGCGTGGTGACGGAACTGATGACCGTCTTGTTATCCGCTGCCAGTAACTCGGCAACCACAGCCAGTTGCCAGTTGCGAGTTGCCAGGTCGACCGGTACCCAGAGCTTGAGTTCAGCGTGAGCTTGATCCGCTGCGAGCATGGGGGGCTGTTCCAGCCGCAAGGCGCGGTCCAGATCGTCGACCATCACGTCCTTGTTGTTCTGCTTGACCTTCTTCTTGGGGATCACCTGGTCCGTCAACAAGCGGAAGCGGACGTTGCCGGCAGCTCCCTCGGCACGGGGTACCGCGACAGCCAAGACCTGAAAGGTCCCCTGCAAGAGATCCATCTCAGTGACGCCGTCTCCCCAGCTGGCTGAAACCGGAGCAGGCAGGACGCCGCTCAGGAGCGTATTGTCCCGCAGCCACGATCGCTGCTGCCAGTTGGCACCCGCTGCAGCAGTTGCTGTCCGGACAATCTGCCCCTGCATGCCGCTGCCCACGATTCGCAAGGGAATGTCGGACCAGTCGCTGGAATGTGAACTGAGTGCCAGCAGCGAGATGTTACTGCCAGCCGGAATCGTCGTACCCGACAGGCTGAGACCCTCGGGGAATCCCTCGGCGGATAATTCAATCGGACCATTATAGCCACGCCGGGTGACTTGCAGCTTGATGACCTGCGACGCTCCCGCCGGCAGGGAGAGGTGGTCGGTATCAAGTCGAAGCTGAAAATCGGGTTGGCCCAGGTCTTCAATGTTGATCCGGTAGACACGTGCTGGTCCGCCGCCACGCTGAAGATTTTCGAACTCCAGCATAATCTGTTCCACGCCGCCAGGTACTGTCAGGTCCAGGCCCGGATCAGCCGTGCCACCTCTGTCGTCATTGCGACCGAGTTGTTTTCCTGCCGTATCCTTGATCGTGAGTATGCCGTCGATGGCGGACCCAATCCGTTGTGCCACGACATCAAAACGAAGCTTGCTGCCGGGCGTTACCGCCAGCTGGTATCGATCCCGTTCGCCGGTCTCCACCAGTCGGCCATTGATGGCGATCGGTGCCGCTGCTACCTGTTGAATTGCGTCACCATCGACCTGTTCTTCGATCACCTCCGGATGTCCGCTCAGTACTACAAAGGGACGACTGCCACTGAACAGGCCTTCAGCTCCAATCGGCAGCGGCTGGACCGACCCCGTCGCTGCGGTCAGATCAATGGTGGCGGCCAGGCCAGGGCTGGCGGAGAGTAACTGGATCGATGCCTGCTCTCCTCGCTGAACGCCGACCGGATAGACAACGTCCACGTACTGCAGATTACCGACTTTCATTCGGAAGAAGCCAGGTTGTGGGCTCTTGTAGAGCACGTCATGCAGGTGGATCGTGTAGATGCCATCCGCTGGCAACTCCAGCTCGCAGCGAGCATCGCCGATCAGGAATAGCTGCGGAGGACTCCAGGCAAGCTGTGTGCCGCGTGCATCCAGCAGCCTGATTACTGGCCGTGCCATGCTCCCCAGGCGGCGAGCTTCCACGTCGACCACGACCCGCTGGCCCTTGGATCCACTGAATGTTGTTTCCAGGATCTGGCCGCCCGCCAGCTGACCGTTAAGGGCTACTGGCAGTGACGCGATCTGAGCAGAAAAAGTTTCCTGGGCCAGCCGGTCGACGGCCACCGCCAGCAGGTTGGAATTGCCGCTGGCGGACCTGATCCGGATGCCATGGATGCCGGTCGGTACGTCTTCAGCAACTGTAACCTTGAAGACCAGCTTGTTGCCTGCTGCTGCTGGCTGCAGCTCCTGCTTTTCAATCGGGAAGGTGGCGACCAGGCGAGGCGCAGGCAGCAGACCAGAGCCCAGGATTGTGATGGTCGATTCGCCGCCTGCCCGGATGGCAGCAGGATTAACTCGAGTGATTACAGGTGCAGCCAGAATGGAACTGCTGCTGACAATAAACAGCGCCAGCGAGATGGCAAATAAGCGAATTCTCATGGGATCTCATTCCGTGTCTCAACGCATGCACAACGGTATTTATCCTAACAAGAACGGAAGGCGACGAGGAGAGAGGGGAGATACCTGCGGCTGATTGTGCCAGGTCCGACATGAGTGTGCAGGGACCATCGGGTAGTCGCAGCGTGGCTGATTGTGCCAGGTCCGTAGGCCCGCGCGTCAGGTGCAATCATCAAAAGCTAACCGCAGAGACGCTGAGAGCGCGGAGGTCAGGTGGCAGGGCCACTACTTCTTCGGCGGAAACGGCTCCTTGGCGCCGAATGGATCGAGGGGGTTGTTGGCTGGAACATTGTCCTCTTTGCCACCCCCCTCACCGCTGCCGGTCACTGTGTTAGTAACACCGGTGCCAAAGGCACGGAAGATCGAACCAAAGACGCCCTTCTTGGGCGGTGCACCAGCAGCCGGAGCGGCTGGTTTGTTGGCAAACGGGTCGGCTTCACCAGCAGCTGCCACCGGGGCGGCCGGCTTGTTGCCAAACGGGTCGGCTTCACCAGCAGCTGCCACCGGGGCGGCCGGCTTGTTGCCAAACGGGTCGGCTTCACCAGCAGCTGCAACCGGAGCGGCCGGCTTGGTGCCAAACGGATCGGCTTCACCAGCAGCTGCAACCGGAGCGGCCGGCTTGGTGCCAAACGGATCGGCTTCACCAGCACCAGCAGCCGGAGCGGTCGGCTTGACTGCAAAGGGACTGGGAGTGCCAGCAACTGCGGCCGGAGTGTTTCCAGCAGTGGCAGCAGGAGGACTGGTG